>NZ_CP162139.1:3391893-3711287 GCF_040833985.1 Leptospira sp. WS4.C2 | reverse complement strand
GTTTCCCGCCCTAAATGTGAAATCGGGTACTATACTTTTAGCAAGTAGGTAGAATTCAAATGAAAAATCGAGAAACGATCCAAACTAGAAAAAATAGTCGAGGTTGATAAAAAAATTATGTCTCTAAAAAATTTTTTCTATTATTACCGAATACTGTTTGTTAGGTGGCCGTTGTTAAGTAGCTAGTCTTAAAAAAAGTTGTGATAAAAGAACGTACTCTAAGGCAGGAATTTCATAATGTAGCTTCATTTTGAAATCTAAGATGGCTTCGATTCGTCCTACATTGGCTTCAAAGTTTTTTTGTCTGTATTCATAGAGAAGTAAGAGACAAATCATTTCTAGAAAATCAATTCCGGTAAGTCCTTCCTTGTTGGATCTAAATTCTCCTAATTGATCGCGCACCCAATTTTCTAATTTGAATAACAAAATGGAATCATGACAATGTTCTCTGACGTTTTCATGCCATTCTTCTAAAAATTCATCAGCGATTTCAAATGGATTGAGAGAACCCCCATAGTAAAGTTTGGATTCTGAAATTTCATTTCTTCGGATCTTTTTAATTTCGTCTTGCGGGAGATAGTTAAAGGGAATACAAACTGATCGTGATACTATGGTTTGTTTTAAATTTCGTAAGTCATTAACGATGAGGATAAATTTTGTATGAGGAGGTGGCTCTTCTAAAGTTTTAAGAAGTGTGGTTTCTGCTTCATTGTTAATGCGGTTAGCTTCGGGAAATAAAACCACACGGTAATCAGATGTATGAGGTTTGTAAGGAATGCGTGAAGACAATAACCAACGAATGGTGAAGTCCTCCGGATCTTTTTCTTTTCCAATCGCAATGTTCTTTCTTCTGGGAAATTGGATAAAGTCAGGATGGACCCCTTTCATAAATTGCCGACACGAATCACAAACTCCACAAGAGGTTCCTTCCAAACAAAGAAGTTGTCTTGCAAATCTTTCTGCGGCAATCCACTTCCCTACTCCATCGGGACCGTGAAAGATAAGAGATCCCGGAATTCTTGATCTATCTTTTACAAAAGATTTAAGGTAGGTCAGTGCGACATCTTGGCCTGACACTTGGTCGAATGAAAACAAAGTATCAGACATTGTGTTTAGTATACCGGAGTGAGCCAGCTCATATAGCTCGGTTGTTCCCCGCGAACCGCTTCAAAGAAAACGGATTGGATTTTTTTTGTGATCGGACCAATGGTTCCCTCTCCAATGATTCTTCGATCTACTTCTTTCACCCAAGCCACTTGCACACCAGTACCTGAAAAAAATAATTCATCAGCAATGTAGAGTTCGGAACGTGCGATGTCTCTTTCGACTACTTGGTAACCCAAGTCTTTCGCAATTTGGATGATGCTTCGACGAGTGATTCCTTCTAAGATCGAAGAAGGAATGGTTGGTGTATGGATCACGCCATCACGAACGATGAAAAGATTTTCAGCAGAACCTTCGGATACAAACCCCCGTGCATCTAAAAAGATCGCTTCATCCATTCCATTTTGTACGGCTTCCGATTTGGCAAGAGCAGAGTTTACATACCCACCACTGACTTTCGAAAGAGTGGGAATTTGGTTATCAGAAAATCTTTGCCAAGAAGAGACAATCGTAGTGAGACCATTCTGTGTGTCTAGATAGTCGTCCAACTTCAAAGCATAAACTGTAATGTCTGCTTTCACATCATGAAATCTGGGAGAAAGTTGCAAGGCAGAAGTATAAATGAAAGGCCTAAGATAAACATTTTGTTTTACTTCGTTTTTTCGAAGCAGTTCCAAAATGATCGATCGGATTTCTTCTGGTGTGATTTTGATTTGAAGCTGCATAATCTTTGTGGAGTTCACAAGGCGTTTGCAATGTTCCGACAATCGAAAGACATAAAGATTTTTTTTGGTTTCGTTGTAGTATCCACGGATCCCACCAAAAACACCGGTTCCATATTGTAAGGCATGGGTTTGGACACTGACTTTTGCGTCCTCTGAAGGAACCATCTTTCCTTCAAAGTATGTATAAGGGAATGAATTCTGAGCCATTGAGATTCCTATCACTCCAATCTTCTGAAGTTTCAAAATTAGAAAATGAATTTTATCTTTTTTTCTCTCGAAGCATAGGCCGATGGTTTTGATATCGTTCTAAAGAGTAGAACTAGAATCTAAACTCACGCTCGTTTTTGATACGAACAAATACTTAAGAAGACATAATATGAATCCATCCTTTTATCCCAACCAATTTGATTGTATTGTTGTCGGCGCAGGACATGCCGGATCAGAAGCGGCTTACATTTCTGCCAAAGCAGGCCTCAAAACTCTCCTCATCACAATGAACTTAGATACAATCGGACAGATGAGTTGTAATCCCGCCATTGGTGGAATTGCCAAAGGACATATGGTTCGTGAAGTTGATGCCCTTGGTGGTCTTATGGGTCGAGTCATTGATCAAACCGGAATTCAATTTAAAATGTTAAACACATCCAAAGGTCCTTCGGTCTGGGCTCCTCGTGCGCAAGCAGAGAAAAAACAATACCAACTTATGGTCAAACACCAGTTGGAAAAATTAAAAACCCTCTCGATCCGACAAGATACTGTGGAAGATTTGATTGTCGAAGGAAACCAAGTGACTGGTGTAATCACTGGGCGCGGGTTTACATTTTATACCAATCATGTGATCCTAACCACAGGAACTTTTCTTTCCAGTGTGATTCATATTGGTACTTACCAAAAAGAATCCGGCCGTATTGGAGAGCCAACAACGAAAGGTCTCTCCCACACACTTGCAAGATTTGAATTACGACTCGGAAGATTAAAGACAGGAACTCCGGCTCGTGTTCATAAAAACTCGATCAACTTTGAAGGACTGGAAGTACAAGAGGGAGATGAGAACCCTCGTCCCTTTTCTTTCTCCACTCCTAAGATTGATCGCCACCAAATTCCTTGTTACATCACTTATACTAATGATACCACTCATGAACTGATCAAACAAAACTTGGAGTTCTCTCCTATGTATTCTGGTCAGATCAAAAGTATAGGACCAAGGTATTGCCCTTCCATTGAAGATAAAGTCGTTCGGTTTGCCGAACGTGATCGCCACCAAATTTTTATCGAACCCGAAGGTTATGAAACCAACGAGATGTACCTCAACGGTGTCTCCACAAGTTTACCAGAGGAAGTACAATGGAAGTTTCTTCGTAGCATCAAAGGACTAGAAGAAGTGGAACTGATGCGTCCGGGTTATGCCATCGAATATGATTTTGTAGATCCAACAGAATTAAATCCCACACTCGAAACAAAGAAAGTGAAAGGACTCTATCATGCAGGACAAATTAACGGTACAACTGGTTACGAAGAAGCCGCCGCCCAAGGCCTTGTTGCCGCATACAACGTGATTCGTTCTGTCCGAAAAGAAGAACCTATCCTTTTCAAACGAAGTGAATCCTATATCGGAGTTCTTGTAGATGATTTGGTTTATAAGGGAGTCGAAGATCCCTACCGAATGTTTACGAGCCGTGCAGAATACCGCCTACTCCTTCGCCAAGACAATGCAGACCAAAGACTGATGCAGTATGGATATGAGATGGGACTTGTCGATGAGTCACTCTATACGGATATGAAAGATCGGTATGCTCGGATTGAAAAAATCAAAACACAGATGTTTGTGACATCCATGAAACCTACAGATGAACTCACAAAAGTTTTGGAAGAAAGGAAGATCGAAAATTATAAATTTGGCCACACCGTAGCTTCCTTTTTAAAAAGATCCGATATCAAAATCAAAGATATCGAACCAATCCTTTTTGACTTACAAACTTTGAATGAAGATGAGAAAGCAGTTCTCGAAATGGAAGTCAAATACGAAGGGTATTTGAAACGAGAACTTGAGACCATTGAGTATCGTAATAAGTTTTTAAATTTTCAGATCCCTTCTGATTTTGATTACGCGAGTGTGAAGGGATTAAAGACTGAGGCCGTGGTGAAGTTAGAAAAACATCGACCTTTGAATTTAGAAAATGCACTCCACATCTCTGGTGTGGATCCTTCTGATGTAGATCTTTTGCTTTATCATCTGGTGGACAGACGATAGATATTGATTCGTGATAGAGAATCCATTCAGCATTCAAAAAAGAATCCCCCTCAAATAGAAAAACCAAGAAGGATATTCTTCTTGGTTTCTACTTCTCATCTCGAAAGGATTCTTCTAAATTACTTTCGATGCCAACTGAATTTGCATTTCAAATCAGTTCCTTGGTTTACAGATTTCGATAAGTTGCAAAAGGCTCTTGCACCTGCCAAAGTAACTCTAAATATTAAATACTCAAATGAGTCTCTTTCGTTGTTCATTTTCTGATTCAAACTGAATCGAGATTATTATCACCAGGATCGATCCATTCAAACTTTTGTTTTATCAGCTCTTTGTTCGAGCGATCAACTTGCACAAAATTAGTTTCAATTTCTTTTAATCGTAAACGAGCACATGGGTCTTTTCTAGGAGCCAGTTGTCTCCCTGTTTCACGTGAAACGAATGGGACTCTAAACTTCCATCGGCTTTGTATTTGAGTTTGTGCACGCGTCGATTCTCACCTTGAAAGAATTCTCTTTCTACGAGATTTCCCTTTGCATCGAATTTGAAATGAATTTCGCCCAGACCTTTTTTCTTGTCATCAGTCAGGTATTGGATTTGGACATTGGGACGTTTCGGATCAATTTGAAAACGAAAGGATTCATTGTCTTTGGTTTCTAAGTTTTTACCTTCGGCAGCAAAAACATTTCCCTCTCCATCACTTTCAATGGAATACACAATGAGTAGTCGTCCTTCTCCATCTTTAACATTCATCTTTTTCAAAGCGCGGCCTTTGAATTGAAAATCTTTTCTCTCCACTAAATGACCACCGTTGTCATAGACTTCTTCGCTTGAGACGAGTCCATCTGTGTATCGAAAGGTAGTCTTGCCATCACCTTTTCCTTCTTTATCAGAATAGGTTTCGCTGATCAATTTTCCATCTGAGTTGTATTCATATTCTGCGACATAAACCACCTGTCCTTCTGCATTGCGGACGATTTCTTTGTTTGGAACTTTTTTTATTTTTTTAAAAAGATAGGCATCTTTGTGGGACCACTTGCCGGGAGTGAAACCTAAAATGGGAAAGGAAAGGATGATTAAAAAACTGATGATTCGAATCATGGAAAAGAGTTCTCCTACAGGAGACATCGGCGAATTCATTTAAAACGATAACGAGATTATGTCAGAAAAAACAATCCAAGAAGAAATCCAAGCCATCATCCCCGATTTATTTCCATCACTCGAACCCGAATTTGATTGGGAACTAGTGAAGAATTTTTATGAGTTTCTCAAACGAGACAATGAGAAGGGAGGATTCTTTTCTCGAAACGATTCTGAGAAAATACTAGAGAGACATATTCTGGAATCTCTGATCTATGTTTGGAAACTAAAATCCACCGGTTTTGTTTCACGTGAAACAAATGTGGCTGATGTAGGAACCGGACCCGGTCTTCCGGGTTTTCTTTTTGCCCTCCTAAAAAAAGCGCCTCACGTATTTCTCGTCGATTCTCAGAAAAGAAAACTAGCACTCTTAGAAACAGAAATAGAGAGCGGAAGTCTTTCCAAAGTAAAAAAGCGAGTCGAGTTTATCTACGCACGCACGGAAGAGATTAACTCCAATTTCGATGTGGTTACTTCACGAGCGATGGTTCCTTATCCATACATTGCGGAAGTGACAGCTCGGATGGTGAAACAAAAAGGAATCTTATGTCCCTTCCTTGCACAACCCTACCAAGATTTGGAGAAAGAAACAGAGGTTCTTACGAACAACGGTTTCTATATGAAAAAAGAAATTCCCATTCCCGAATTAGAGTTTGTGGGAAAGAGACATATCAAAATACTGCAAAAGAATTCCCTTCCTAAAAAGGGATATCCCCGCGACTGGAAAGAAATCGTAAAGGAGACTAAAAGCAAGAATGGGTAAAATCGTTTCGATCAGTAACCAAAAAGGTGGAGTCGGTAAAACGACCACGGCGATTAACTTAGCATCCAATCTTGTTGAATTGGGAAAGAAAGTTCTTCTCCTCGATATTGACCCGCAAGGAAACTCAGGCTCTGGTCTTGGGTTGGAAGTGCAGTCTTTACATAAAACTACTTATGAAGTTTTAATTGGAGAACTCTCTGCAAGAGAAGCTGTCCAAAAAACATTCGTAAACAATTTGGATATCATTCCTTCCAACATCAACCTCTCTGGTTTGGAAGTTGACTTCCTTGGAATGGATAAAAAGGAATTCAAGTTGAAAGATGCTTTGGCTTCGATCAAAGAATCCTATGATTATATTTTAATCGATTGCCCTCCTTCTCTTGGTGTTCTTACCATCAACGCACTTTGTGCTTCACAGTCAGTGATGATCACTTTGCAGACAGAATACTTTGCACTCGAAGGACTTTCGCAGTTGATGCGAATTATTTCTCTCGTGCAGTCACAATGGAATCCCTCTCTTGCACTCGAAGGTGTACTACTCACGATGTATGACAAACGAACCAACTTAGCAAACCAAGTAGCAGAAGATGTTCGCAACTACTTCAAAGAGAAAGTGTATGAAACTGTCATTCCGCGAAATGTTAAATTATCAGAAGCACCGTCCTTTGGAAAACCAATCAACTATTATGATCCTGATGGTGTAGGTGCTAAGAGTTATAAAAGTTTAGCGGAAGAAATTGTAGGGAAGGCATAAGATTATGGCACTCGGCAAAGGTAAAGTTTTAGGAAGAGGGCTTGGGAATTTAATTCCAGTCAATGAAAACAATGTAGAGATTTCCAAAGAGGAACTTACGGGCCTTCGAGAAATTAAAGTTACAGAAATTTTACCAAATCCCCACCAACCAAGAAAACAATTCTCCGATGCCTCCATCCAAGAACTATCCAACACGATTGTAGAACATGGAGTGATCCAACCGATTGTTGTACAAAAGAATCCTTCAGGATCTGGATTTCTTTTGGTGGCAGGTGAGAGAAGGCTTCGAGCTTGCAAACTTGCCGGCTTCGCTAAGATACCAGCCATCGTTCGTGATATTTCCGAAGCGGATATGATGGAACTGGCTCTCATTGAAAACATCCAAAGGGAAAATCTAAATCCTATGGATGAAGCGTCAGCTTACCAAGCCATCATCGACAAACGTGGGTTAAAGGTTACGGATCTTGCGACCCGTGTGGGAAAAAATCGTGCAACTATTTCCAATTTAATACGCCTATTAGCACTTCCGAAACCATTACAAGATTGGGTTAAGGAAGGAAAACTTTCGGAAGGCCAAGCTCGTCCCCTTCTCTCCATTCCCGATTCCAAAAAACAATTCGAAGTGGGACAAAAGGTAATCGTAGAAGGATGGAATGTTCGCGAGGTAGAAAACTATGTTTCTAATCTTTTGAATCCTGATAAAAAATCTAAAGCATCTTCAATGGGCCCAGATAAACGCGATGCCAGTATTGTAAAGTTAGAATCCAAACTCAGAAACAAATACAGTTCCAAAGTGGAAGTGACTCACAATGAAACGAATGGAAAAGGAAAGATCGTTTTCTCTTATGCGAACCTAAGTGACATGGAAAGAATTCTAGAGCAGCTCGGTGTGAAACTGTAACTTCGCCAATCGTTCATACAATGCACTTTTTTTCATGAGTTCGTCATGAGTACCGACGGACTCAATTTCTCCTTCCTTAATCACTACAATCTGATCTGATTTCACAACTGTCGAAAGTCTATGGGCGATCATGATGGTTGTTCTTTCCTTTACCAAAAAATCCAAAGCACGTTGGATCATTTGTTCTGATTCAGAATCAAGTGCCGATGTAGCTTCATCTAAAAGAAGGATTCTTGGATTACGAAGGATCGCTCTTGCAATAGCGATCCTTTGTTTTTGTCCACCCGAGAGTCTGGTTCCCAAATGTCCTAAGTTACTTTCATAACCGTCAGGAAGTTGGTTTAGGAATTCGGTTACGTATGCATTCTCTGCTGCTTTCTTTATTTCTTCAAAACTAGCACTTGGTTTTCCATAGGCAATGTTCTCACGTAAGGTTCCGCTAAAGAGAATGGGTTGTTGGGGAACAAAACCAATGAGGGATCTCAAATCTTTTAGAGCCAGTTCTTTGAGATCAACTCCTTCGATCAGTATACCTCCCTTCGTGGGATCATAAAAGCGAAGAATGAGTTCAAAGAGTGTGCTCTTTCCTCCGCCAGAAGGACCAACAAGAGCCGTTGTTTTGTTTGCCGGAATTTCTAAATTGATTCCTTTCAGAGCCTGGTGATCGGGACGGGATGGATAAGAGAAATATAAATTTTCTAAACTGATTTTCAGGCCGTTACGTTTAGAGGAACCATTGAGAGAATGGCTTTCTGAAATTGGTTGGATGATAGTAGAGATTTCTCTTGGAAATTGTGGATCTTTAATTTCTGATTCGGATAATAAGAGTTCCATCAATCGTTCTGTAGCACCAGCGGCCCGTTGCAAGTCCCCTAAGACTTCGGATACGGCACCGACACTGTTGGCAACCATGATGGCGTAAAATGAAAACGCGATGAGTTCGCCACCAGTGATCTTTCCTTCTAACACATCAGTTCCGCCAATCCAGAGCATTACGCTGATTCCTGTGAGGATAAAAAGAATCACTGCTGCAATGAGGAGAGCTCTTTGTTTGATCCGTGCGACTGCCACATCAAAGGCACCTTCCACCGTCTGGGTAAACTTTTGGATATCCTCTTCCTGATGGTGAAAGGATTGTAGGATTTTAATATTGAGAAGGGATTCACTCACGTAGGTTCCAATACCCGCAATTTTGTCCTGCGTGCTACGGGAAAGATTACGCACTCGTTTTCCATAAAACAAAATCGGAAACACAATGAAGGGAACACTAAGAAGTACAATCATCGAAAGTTTGGCATTGGTGATAAAAAGAAAAATAATCCCTCCCACAAACATCAAAATATTGCGTAGGGCAATCGATGCGGATGACCCAATCACAGTTTGGATGAGAGTGGTATCGGTTGTGATTCGGGACTGGATCTCCCCAGGGGAATTTGTTTCAAAAAAACTGGGATGGATGAAAATAATATGTTTGAATACATCCCTTCGAATGTCAGAGGCCACCCGTTCTCCAATCCAAGAAACTGTGTAGTGACGAATATAAGTTCCGATCGCAAGTAGGATCCCAACGAATATGATAAATGCGAGTGAGTAACCTAATTCTTGTTTGGATCTAGCAGAAAATCCGGCATCTACCAAATGACGTAAACCTTGTCCTAGTCCTAAGGTAACCCCTGCTGTGAAAAGGAGGGCAAAGGAAGAAAGTGTCATTTGGAATCTGTAGGGTTTTAAATAAGAAAAAGTTTTGGAGAGAACGCGGATGTTTTTCGACTTAGGCCGATCAGGTGTTTGCAAAGAATTATCCTTTTAGATCAATAAGTAGACCTCGGATTTCATCCAATTGTTTCAAAATTACGAAGGCGCTGTTGTTCGGTGAGAACATAGTTTTTGCAAGTAAGTCTAATTTTTCATCCACGACTTTAACATAACGAACGTCCTTTTGGTCATTTCGTCCACGTTGTGGAGCTTGCATCACTTTGTAGTTTTTTTTAAGGATGAGCTCTGCTATTTGTTTGATGTGCTTTTTATAAGATTCAAGGTTTTTGTGGTTTGGATCTTTGATGAGTTCCTTTTCCAAATCAGGTAGATCTTTCCAGAGTTCGTTTAGTTCTCTTGTTTCTTCTTTTCCTGCGGGAACAATCGATTCTAAAATATCTAAAAAACTTTGTTTGGATTCATCAACCGGACCAAGGGAACCTGAGAGTTTTTCTTTGGACCCTTTTTTCGCCTGAGTGGATACCGACTTTGGGTTGTTGTTTTGGATGATCATAAACCCGCCTAATGACGAGTGGGGTTAATCGTGCATTTTCCGTGAAACACTACACCTTCTTCGACAATCAGACGAGGAGTGACAATATCCCCTTCTAATCGACAGCTGGAAAGTAATGTGACTCGTTCTGTTGCATAGATGTTCCCTCGGATTTCTCCTCCGGCAACTACCACACGTGCTTTGATATCTGTATCGACGATTCCAGACTTTCCTATGAGCACCTTTCCGGTGGTTTCGAGAACCCCTCGAAATTTTCCATCGATACGAATGAGGCCTGGGAATTTGAATTCGCCTACAAACTCGGCGCCTTCCCCAATGATGCTATTAACTAAAAATTCTTCTTCTGTAGATGGATTGGACATTATTCTTGAATTTGGTTGAGAAATGAAAATGGATTCAACGCTTGAGTACCAACATGCACTTCATAATGAAGGTGGTAAATCGGATTTTCTGGTGATTTTCCAACATAACCGAGGATGTCGCCCTTGGAGAGTTTTTCATTTTTCTTAACACGAATTCGATCCAAGTTGGAGTAGATCGTTTTCCATCCAAACTTGTGAGATAATTTTACGTAGTAACCTGTGGCTGGCGAGTATCCTGTGTCGAATACAATCCCGGGAGCTGTGGCAATGACTTCCGCGCCAGGAAAGGATCCAATGTCCAAACCTCGGTTCACTTCTTCTTTACCAGTGACAGGTGAGATGTAATTTCCGAAAGGAAACAAAACATATCCTTTCGTTGGCCAAATGGATGGGGTGTTTCGAATGATACTCTTTCTTTTTTTAATGAGTTTGATGATCTCTTCTGAAAGTTCTGATGATAACTTTAAATTGTGAATGTCTTCTTTGATGCGAAAGGACTCATCCGTAATGTCTGATTGCGGTGTTCCTTGTAATGCGAGAAATTGTCCTGCTTGTCCACCCATCCCTTTCGAAACTCGAGAAGGATCTCCTCCTAATTTAATATAGAGGTTAGAAATTCTTTCATAATAGTATTGGATGGTTTCGTGAAGAGAATTTACCTCTTCCTTCATTTTGGAAGATTGTCTGATAAAGTCTTTGTTGGTTAAATTAAGTTCTGTGAGTTGGTGGATGGATCCACTATGTGATAAAACATTCACAGCACTGATCACAAGAAGGATGACCATGATCCCAATAAAGATGGAAATGGCTTTGTAAGAGATGACAAAGTTTATGGTTTTGCGGTCAGTATGAGGAATGACCATAATGGTCAGACGTTCACGACCCTTTTTGTCAAGATCCTCATAACGTTGGGATAACTTAAGCTTCCATTCCTGGACTTTATACCGCAAACGGTAGAAAATTAAATGTAGTCTTTGTTTTACTTCCACGTTCTTTCGAGACCTTCGACTATTTAAACAAAAGTTAATGGACCCACTATATCTTTCGATTGAATTTTCATTTTCATCCAGTGGAAATTACAAATCTTGCTATTTATGGGATATTCAACCATCGACACACACTGCCACCTAGACATAATTCGGGAACAAGGCCAAGAGATTGA
This sequence comes from Leptospira sp. WS4.C2, assembly GCF_040833985.1. Classification (NCBI taxonomy): domain Bacteria; kingdom Pseudomonadati; phylum Spirochaetota; class Leptospiria; order Leptospirales; family Leptospiraceae; genus Leptospira; species Leptospira mgodei. The sequence continues at coordinate 3,699,859 of NZ_CP162139.1, read as the reverse complement.
AGAAACTCTGGCGAAATCCCGAATTGCTGGAGTAGACCGACTGGTGCAAATCGGGATTGATTTACCTAGCTCTATCGAAGCTGTTCGTATTTCAGAAACGCATTCTAAGGAAGACTTAGAGATTTTTTATTCGATCGGTTGCCATCCTACGGAAACTCATGAATTCCCTAATGCCGATCAAATTTTAGATTTAGCAAAATCCCGAATTGCTGATCCTAAATTTTCAGCCATTGGAGAGATTGGTGTCGATCTCTATCATGATGCGAGTACACGATTGGAGCAAAATGAAGTTCTGCGAAAGTTTTTACAGTTTTCTTCTGATTATAAATTGCCTGTTGTGATTCATTCGCGCGATGCCTTTCCAGATACGCATGAAGCATTAAAAGAATACAAAACAAAAGCATTTGGTGTGATTCATTGTTTTACTTATGATTATGAAGCCGCCAAACAGTTTGTTGATTTAGGTTACTATGTTTCTTTTTCTGGGATTGTCACTTTTAAGTCTGCGACCGATATCCAAGAAGCAGCACGTAAAATTCCATTGGAAACAATTTTGATTGAAACGGATGCACCTTTTCTATCGCCTATGCCACATCGAGGAAAACGCAATGATTCCTCACATCTTCCATTTGTATTAGAGAAGATGTTTTCCTTACGAACAGAAACCAATTCAGAAGTAGCAGATCGCATTTACCAAAATTCCATAAAATTTACAGAAAGAAAGGCCTATCACCATGCTTGATATCAACCGTATTGTCCAAAACCCAGAAGAACTACTTTCCACCTTACAAAAGCGAGGTGTTGCTTCCGCAGACATTGAAGCAAAAATTAAATCTGTTTCTGAAAAACAACGAAAGTTAAAATTAGAAGTGGAGGATCTTCGTGCAGAACGAAACCGAGTTTCCAAAGAAATTGGAATCCAAAAATCCCAAGGCAAAGACATCACCGAAATTTCTGCATCGATGAAGGGTGTGGGAGATCGAATCAAAGCCATCGAAGAAGAATTAACTAAAGAAGAAGAGTCATTACATGATCTCAATTTGGGTCTTCCTAACTTACTCGATCCTTCTGTTCCGGAAGGAAAATCAGAAGCAGACAATGTCCTAGTTCGAGAGTGGGGAGAAGTTCCGAAACTGTCCTTCGAAGCAAAAACTCATTTTGATATTGGGGAAAAATTAGGAATTTTTGATTTTGAACGGGGAGTGAAACTTTCTGGTGCCAGATTTTACACCTACCGCGGTCTTGGTGCCAAATTGGAAAGGGCTCTCATGAACCTAATGCTTGATACTCATACATCTGAAAATGGTTATGAAGAGATGTGGGTTCCTGTCCTTGTGAATGATGAGTCTATGACAGCCACCGGTCAATTGCCTAAGTTTGCGGAGGATTTTTACAGACTGGAAAAAGACGGTCTCAATTTGATTCCCACAGCCGAAGTTCCACTAACAAATTACTACCGTGATGAAATTATTTCTGAGAAGGAATTACCAATCTCAGTATGCGCCCACACTCCTTGTTTTCGACGGGAAGCTGGTTCCTATGGACGTGACACAAGGGGTCTTGTTCGGGTACACCAATTTCAAAAAGTAGAGTTGGTCAAATTTGTAGAACCAGAGACTTCCCAAACTGAACACGAAAAGATGCTCCAAGATGCAGAATCCATTTTGCAAAAGTTAAAACTTCCCTATCGAGTGATGTTACTTTGTAGTCGCGATATGTCCAGTGCCTCAGCGAAAACCTACGATATTGAAGTTTGGATGCCGGGTCTTGGTCGATTTATGGAAATTTCCTCTGTTTCTAACTTCAAAGACTATCAAGCAAGACGGGGAAAAATTCGATACAAGTCAAAGGAAGGAAAAAACCTGCTCGTCCATACTCTGAACGGTTCCGGTCTTGCGATCGGTCGAACACTCGCTGCAGTGATCGAAAATTACCAATCGGAAGATGGAACCTTCCAAATTCCGGATGTATTGAAACCATACATCCGTTAAAAATTTAGGGCAGATGACCGAGGTGTCAAATGCCCTACTCGATTTTATTCCCATTCGAATCAACAATCCGATTTGCGGTTCAAACAAAAGAATCACTCAATGAATATTTACCATCTTACTACTGGATTCATGCGTTACTCAGAAAACCTCAAATAAATGGCAGTTATGCGAATAGCGTATACCCCCCAATATTTTCGAGTTTTAAACGAAATACTTATATTTCTAGATTTAATGAAACAATCCAAAAAAAGCGGATCTTGTCTTTATCGAATCTCACTTATAGTGTACTTTTTGTTTTCCTTACTTTAAATTCTCTTTCTTTTCCTATTTCACTCCATAGCCAAACTAGAGAATCCGAAGCAAGTTTAGTCGTAGCACCAATCCAAGGACCGATCAATACAGAGTTTCAGGAATTTGGACCTACAATGACTCCAGATGCTAAGACTTTATATTTTTATTCAAAACGTTCGAGTCGTGGATACACAGAGATTTTCAAATCCGAACGCAATAAAGATGGGACTTGGGATTTTCCGGAAGAGGTTGGAGTTTTAAATTCTCCTTTCGATGACCAAAGCCCCTTTATCGCTAGAGATGGAAAAACACTATTGTTATCATCAAACAGAGACGGCTCCGTTGAAGTGATGTTACCCGATGGTAAGGTTGGCATTTCTAGAGATTTGTATGTTTCCAATTGGAATGGAAGGTCTTGGAGTAAACCAGTCGCTTTGCCTAGTCCAATCAATACAGAAGAAATTGAAGAAAATCCACATCTACTCGGAGACACTTTACTTTTTACCAGATATCCATTTGGGAAACCGAATCTTGCTAAAGTATATTTTAGCCAATATAAAGATAATACCTGGTCAAATCCGAAACCTTTACCCTCCCCAATTAATGATAATTATGCGACTATTGCGGCGGCTTTTAATGATGATGGACGTATTCTCTTTTTCTCATCGAATAGACCTGGTGGAAACGGTGGTTTCGATTTGTATATGGCGAAAATTGAAGGCGAGTCTTTTAAAGATATTGAAAATTTAGGAACACCTATCAATTCAAAAGAAGACGAAGCTTATATTGTATTCCAACAAGTGAAAAAAACATTCTTGTTCTGCCGCAGGGTTGAGGGTAGATCCTTTGATTTGTTTACGGCATCAGTTCCCAAACAAGAGAGTCTAGTGCAAAAGAAATTAGAAGAAACCAAAAAAATATCTTTAGATTCGGTCTATTTTGAACGTGCTTCCTCAGTGTTAAAACCAGAATCATCTAGCTCGTTGGATGCGATCGTTGATTACCTACATGAAAATTCTACGAAGAAAATGAAAATCATTGGTCATACAGATTTAACGGGTACCTTTGAAGACAATATGGTTCTTTCAAAAGAAAGGGCGGAGTCCGTAAAACAGTATTTAGTCTCTAAAGGAGTGGATCCAAATCGCTTATCGACTGATGGGAAGGGACCTACACAACCGATGGTACAAGGGACAGATGAGGCTTCGTCTAAAAAAAATCGGAGAACGGAATTTGTACTGATCGATCCTTAATTTTTCCTTGCCGTTTCTATTTCCAGAGAAAAGGTAATGGGGATGTTGCCTCTTCTCAGGATCCATTTTTTTGGGTTAGTTTCTCTTTTTGTATTTTTTATCTCAATTTCCATTTATGGAGAATCGAGCCAGGTTTTAGAGAAGGTAAAAAAAACCAAAACTCTGACAGTTTCTGTAAATGAATTTTATGATCCTTTCTACATAGAAAATCCGAATCCCAACTTTCCCGGTTTGGATGTGGAGTTAGCCCAAGAATATGCAAAATTTCTGGATGTAGATTTAAAAATTATTCCCCTTCGCACATTTGACCAACACGCAAGGATGTTAGAAAAGGGTGATACACAAATTGCTATGGCTGGAATTTCTTCTTCCATCAATCGATTCAGAGATGTATATTTTACCGACCCTTATTTGATTTCAACGCCGGCAGCCTTAGTCAATCGAACGGCTCTCCCCCCAGAACCTGAAGGACAAATCGTAACCGTGCAGTTATTTCGTAACTTAAATGATCTAACAAACATTACGGGAATTTCTTATTCCGTGCTTGCTAATAGTTCCAACCATCTTTTCTTAAGAGAAGCCTTTCCGAAAGCACAGATTTTCTCTTACTTTACAAATGAAGCAGCTTTAAATGAATTAAAGAAAAATAATGTAAACGCATTCGTTGCAGATTCATTTTATATTCAAGCATTGCTACAAAAAGATTCCTCTCTCCGAGCCAATTATCTACCAATTTTGGGAGTTGTGCAAGAAGACCACATCAGTATGGCAACCGCCAAGAGAGATGTGGAATTCCTTTATAATTTAAATTTTTTCATTAAGGAACTCAAACGCACAGGCAAAATTCAAGTTTTGATTAATAAATATTTCAAATCCAACCAATGGGTGAAACAAGAATAAAGTCGATGTCACCACGAAATTATCTTTCTCTCGCTTTTTTCTGTGTCCTTTTACCTTCAGGATTTTTATTATCACAAGAAGAAGAATCACAAAGAACCTTTATGAATTTCAATGGTTCCTTTCGTGTTCGTGCGACAAACGTTGGCCGGGATGTGTTATTAGAAAGAAAAACACCCGTCACACCTATCAATAACTTAGAAAAAGAAAATGCGGAACGCCAACAAACGGAACAACAAACCATACAATCTGATTTAGAAAGAAGGCAACAAGGTTTACCAAGCCAAATCACTCGGAGGAAGGAGGACGTTAGTTATTACGATTCGCGTTTTTTGTATAATATGAGCTTTTCTGCTAATAAGTATGTGGAAGGAGTTTGGGGTATGCAAGTAGGTGATATTCCCTTTGGTGGAAAGGGATTACGTGCAACTGGGCCCGATGGTTTTGATCCCGGATTGGTTGGTCCAGGATCAGGTGGTGAGCGAGGTCGAACCGCTGCGGTCAATGTACAGACAAACTTTCTATATTTAAACTTTAGAATTCCTGAATCGGGGCTTTTTATTAAAGTGGGACAACAGCTCTTTAGTTCTGCTCAAGGTCGCGTTTTATTTTCAACTGGAACAGGCGTTAGTATTTTAAAAAATTTCCAATTTTTACGGCTCTCTTTGGAAGGTGGAATTTTACGAGCTCGCGACCAAAGTTTTATGGATGTTGATAAAAATGGATTTGCTGATAAAAATTATCAAAGTTCCAATATTTATTACAATCGATTGAAGTTTGAATACTTTCGCAATATTCGAAATGAAGTTTACGCCTATTTTTTGGATGATAATGACAAATCCGATAATGAAACCGCAAGACTTGCATGGTATGGTATGCACAATGAGTTCAATTTTCAAAAGTTTTCGTTTATTGTTCATGGAATTTTAAATACAGGAACTGTTAAAAAATTACGTGCTGTGACAGATACAAATGATGTCACCATTTACAATACAACACAAAGACATTTTATCAAAGGTGGAATGTATGATTTTCAGTTTACTTATCGCTGGAGCGAGTCGCTTAACTTTAATTTGATTGCTCTTGGTACAACAGGAAGACCTGGTTACGATGAGAAAGGACATGAAGCAAATTTAAAAGGAAATGGATACCGTACCCTTGCGCCTGGATTTTCCATTTCCAACATTGCTACTGACTTTACCGGTGGTTATGCATTGTTCAACGGTTCTAGTTTTTCTGGTTTAAATGAGTATGGTTTTTATTCCAATATTATTGCTTTTGGTCCCTATCAATTTACGCTAGGTTACTATCAATTATGGGCAACAAAATCGCCTGAAATTCGAATCAATCGAGAATTTAGTGAACTTAATGGATATAAAACATCAACTTATATGGGAATGGAATATAATTTTAACATTCGTTACAACGTAACCTCTGATTTTCAAATCATTTTTCGTTCTGGTTATTTTGTCGCGGGTGATGCGTTATTTGTTTTATTAGATTCCAAGTATGGGAGGGTGTTAAGGGAAGCGTTTATTGTATTCGAACATCGATTCTAATGTTATATTATGCGTAATGTCTTTTAGTTTATAACGAATGAGAAATAGAAAATCTTTAAACAATTAAGAGAACTAATTTCTGCAAACATGATCAGCCTTTCAGGACTTGAATTTACACTAAAACGACAACTAATCTAAAGTAAAAAATACTGTTAATGCTTACTCGAGATTTGATTTTTTTTAAAGTGTCAACCTAGACTTAATCGCTTTGCCTAGAGTGTATTGATCAGAATACTCTAAAGTTCCACCAATAGTAATCCCGTGGGCAATCCTTGTAATTTTAATTTCCATAGGTTTGATTACCGTTGAAAGGTAAGATGCTGTTGCATCCCCTTCCAGAGTGGGATTGGTTGCGATAAGAACTTCCTTCACACCAGTGTCTTCTAATCGTTCTAACAATTGACGAATTCGTAATTGGTCAGGACCAATTCCATCTAAGGGAGAGATAGCACCATTTAGGACATGGTATTTTCCAACATATTCTTTTGTGTTCTCTATAAAGAAAATATCTTCCGGTTGTTCCACAACACAAAGGATTCCGTTATCCCTTCTATCAGACAAACAAATAGAACAAACAGGATCTTCCGTAAGTCCGCCACATTCATCACAAAACCTTAGTTTGGCTTTAGCTTCTTCGATATTGGAAAGCCATGCGCGGAAAGTAGAAGGATCCATCCGTAGGATATGAAAACCAATTCTCGTTGCACTTTTTTTCCCAATCCCTGGGAGACTAGAAAAGGATTGGATCAGTTTTTGGAATTGTGGATCAGACAGGTGGAAATCCTCCATCCTTTTGGAATTGGTTGAAAACTCCTTCAAAGTCACTTGGGTTGAAACCGAGGATATTTTTCATCTCATGAGCCATCGTTTCTTTGGCTTTCCTCTGCACTTCGTTTGTTGCTGATAGGATTAAGTCTTCTAACATTTTTTTGTCATCAGCATTGAACATAATCGGATTGATATTAAGGTCAGTTAAGATTCCATCAGCCGAAGCTGTAACTTCGACCATGCCGGCACCTGCTGATGCTGAAACTCGAATTTGGGCAAGTCGCTTTGTGAGCTCCTCTTGTTTTTCTTTGATATTGCCGAGTTGCGAAAAGGCCTCTCGCATTTGTTTCATTTGATCAAAAATTCCCATACTTACCTTTTGGACTTATAAATTCTTAAATTGGTTGGGGTCTACTTCCATACCGGAGAATTTTTCTTTCAAAAGCTTCTCCATATCTTCAGAAGAAGCTGGACTTGCAGTCGCTGGTTTGGTCGGAGCAGGCTGTTCTTGTTTTGGAGGATTTGGTTTGGTCTCGAGTTCGATATTCTGTTTTGGTTTATCGACAACTGGTGATGCAGGTTCTTTCTTTTGTGGACTGGAGGCCGCAACCGGAGTTTGTATTCTCATAGTTGCAGTTGGTTCCAAATTTTCTGGGATATGAGAAATATCACCTTGAACTAGTTTGGTGAGCTCAGAGATTTTTGCTAATAGTCCCGATACACTTGGTTTTTCACGATCCAATATCAATTTACGAAATTGAATTTCTAAATAAACTTTCATTTCGTAAGAGCTACGAAGTTTCATAAGATTCAGTTTTTCATGGATTGAAAAAATTCTTTCAGCGAGTAAAACTAAAATTTCACGATCTAAATCACGATAGTTTTGTTTTAGTTTTTGTAAATCTTCCTGTGGAATGTTAATGGATTCTCTATCTGCCAGATTGTCTTTGATAAGAAGAAGGGAATTTAAAAATTCAATAAAGTCCCAAACAAATTTACTCAAATCAATTCCTGCTTGGAAAAGATTTTCCAAAGTTTCAAAGATTTGTGCACTTTGAGAAGAATCTAAAAGTTGGTTTAAAAAATCAGTGAAGGTATCAATTCCATGATACCCGATCATTTTTCGAAGTTTGGCACCTGTTAGATTGCCATCTGTAAAAATTACAGCTTGTTCCATAAAAGACAATGTGTCCCGAACCGAGCCGTCACCTTTTTTTGCGATCCAGAATAGACCTTCTGAATCGTATTTGAGACCTTCTTTTTCACAAAGAGTTTCAATGTAGTTCTGTAATGCAGTGACAGGCACTTTTCGAAAGTGAAAGTCTTGGCAACGTGAGAGAATTGTTTCCGGAATTTTATGATACTCAGTCGTTGCTAAAATAAAAACGACATGGGCCGGTGGTTCTTCCAATGTTTTGAGTAATGCATTGAAAGCAGCCCCACTTAACATATGCACCTCGTCTAAAATATAAACTCGGTACTTTCCACCCATTGCATTGAATTTTACATTTTCACGTAACTCCCGGATGTTATCGACACCGCTATTGGAAGCCGCATCAATTTCAAATACGTCATTTGAATTTCCTTTGGTAATCTCCAAACAAGATGTACATTCATTACATGGTTCAACCCCGTCTGGTCTTTCGCAATTGAGTCGTTTTGCTAGAATTCTCGCAATAGTGGTTTTGCCGACCCCGCGTGGTCCAATGAATATATAAGCGTGACCAATTTTTTTAGACTTAAACGCATTTTGCAAAGACCCAACGGCGAGGTCTTGGTAGATCACATCGCGAAAGAATTGGGGTCTATATTTTCTAAAGAGTACTTGGTGGTTTTCGCTCATTTAAGTCCGTATCAAAATCCACTTGGATGGAAATTTGATTCTACCGCTTTGATAATGTATATTTGTAAGCGTTCCGAGAGGTTGCAACTAAAAATGCCGAAACATTTGTCAGGGGTTAGCGGAAAGTAAAAGAAGGATAGAACCTGGCGGAGAGACCGGGATTCGAACCCGGGGTGCTTTTGGCACACATGCTTTCCAAGCATGCACAATAGACCACTCTGACATCTCTCCAATGGTTTCTACTGGCTTCCATAAAAAGAAACGGTCAAAAGAATTCTACCTTTTCTCTTTGAAAAAACTAAGAAATTCAAATTTTATGTGGGATTGCGGAATGAGGGTACACTTGGGAAAGTGATTCAGTAGATAAATGGACTCGGTTGTATAAGAAGAAATCCCCTCACCTGGTTTTGCTGGAACAAAATATACGACTTCCGGAATTTTCATTCGTAAGATGGCACCTGCACATAAGAGACATGGTTCTAAAGCAGTAATTAAAATGGCATCAGTGAGATAACGTCCCTCTGTTTTAGAAAGAGCATCTTCAATTGCTAAGATTTCGCTATGTTTTGTAGGATTTAATGTTTGTTCTACGGAATTAAAGGCGGTAGAGAGAAGAATTCCATCTTTTGTGATGATTTCAGAATAAGAAGGAATTTCGTTTGGATGGCTGGAAACTACTTTGAAGTATCGCTCTAAAAATGAGTCGAATGCTTCCACGTGCGCCCAAGAGGATTTGAACCTCTAACCTTCTGATCCGTAGTCAGATACTCTATCCAGTTGAGCTATGGGCGCAATGAATGCTTGAAGCATTTTTACCCAGTCCAAAAGAACGGGTATCTCTATGGTTTTTTTCAAGCGGATGGAGTAAATCAAAAATCCAGCGATTCCTAGATAAAGTAGTAAGGATAAGAGATGGATGGTGGCAGCAAAATAGAGACCTATGAAGGGAAGAACTGAGACAACTTGAGCCAAAAGCAAGCCAAGTAAGAACAAACAAGTATTAACTGCCGAATACAAACAAACGGTAACATATTCAGGAATGTTTCGTTTCCAAGTAAAGATTGGAACCCATGAGAAATACAAAGGCAATACGGCAAAAATTTTTGCCGCTTCGTCAGTGACTAAGTAAGCCTGTATTTTTTGTAATTTGTCTTTGATTTGGGTGGTATTCATGACGGTAACAACGGAGACGCAGGGATTCGAACCCTGGGTACGATTGCTCGTACGACGGTTTAGCAAACCGCTCCTTTCGGCCACTCAGGCACGTCTCCAGTGACTCGGAGAAGGTAGGATTCGAACCCACGGTGGGATTACCACGACGGTTTTCAAGACCGCTGCTTTAGACCACTCAGCCACTTCTCCAAGAGTACCTATCCGTTATGTTAAATGCGAGTGCAGTGTCAAATGAATATTCAATGAATGGTTCTAGAGAATGGAAAAGTTGCGTATAAAACTGGAAAAGTGGGTGAATGGTGGTTATTGTATAGCTCACCATGAGGGACATGCAGTTTTCGTCGATGGCGGATTGCCTGGCGAATTAGTAGACATAAGTCTTTATAAAACAGGAAACAAAGAATGGTTTGGATCAGTCTCCGAAGTCATTGAAGCCTCAGAAAGAAGGACCGAATCCGATTGTGCTGTTTTTATGGAGTGCGGGGGATGTAGTTATCGCCATATTTCTTACAAAGATGAGGTAGAAATCAAAACCACTCTTCTGGAAGGAATGTTTCCAAAGTGGAAAGGTAAGATCCAAGTGATCAAAGGGCCAGAAAACGAGTACCGAAATAACGTGCAATGGCAATCGAACGGAAGAGAAATTGGATACTTCTCAAAAAATACCCACAGAATTGTGAAAGAATCACATGCCGTCTGTAAAACTGTCGATAAACGTTTGTTATGGGATATGGTTCCCGAGGGACTTCAAAAATCTGTCTCCAAAAACAAATCCATCCAACTCCGATTGTCCTCAAAATCTGTTGTGAATTATGAAAGAGACCAAACAGAAATGATTATTTTTAATACCAAGTTAAAAGTTCCAGAACGGGGTTTCTTTCAAATCAATCAGTTCCTAATCGAACCTTGGCTTGAAAAAATTAAATCCCTTTTGCCAGACTCGGCCAATATTTTGGAACTGTTTTGTGGTTGTGGAACGATTGGTATTTCGATTCGAGAAAAAATAGAATCGCTGTATGGAATTGAATCTCACGAAAAGAGCATTCGGTATGCAAAAGATAATGCAAAATCGAACAATGCATTACAGTTTGAGTATGAAGTCAGTGATTTATACCAAAAACATTTACCTAAACATGTTGCTCATTATCCAATTTGGATTGTAAACCCGCCAAGGGCTGGACTTTCCGAAGGCATTATTGAATCGGCTTCTATGTTTTCACCGAAACAAATTGTTTATTCTAGCTGTAATCCAAGTACACTCAAACGTGATATTACTAGATTAGAAGCAATAGGATACAGATTGAACTATATTGGTTTGTTTGATTTTTTCCCAAGAACCCAACATTATGAAGTATTGGTGAGTTTGAAAAAGTAAAGAATAAAGACTCAACTCACAAAGTCAAATTCGTGAGTTGGTTTTTCTACAATAAGACCGATTTACTTTTCTTTTGTTGTAAATTTAAAAGGTAGGTAAGCTGGGCAAAATCCGATCGCAGATGTTGCAATCATCACAAGTCCGATTACAAAAAGAACAATTGCTGTTGTTCCTTCAACGACTCCACCTAAATACAAACCACCTAATACCAATCCAACGACCACTCGAATGATTCTGTCATAAAGACCCATATTTTGAAACATATTCAATCTCCTTAAAGTACATACGACGAAAAAAAAACGATAGAATCTTATTTATTTTTTTGTAACCATTCTAAAATCAACTTGGCCACCTCTTCTCTTTTTTCCCAATGAAGAAAGTGCCCAGCATGATCAAAACCGATCTTACGAAAACCGCAAGGGAAGTCGGTTTCATCTAATAGATGTTCAAAGAGATTTTTATGAAAGCAACCATCGTTCAAGCCATAGAGGATCTGAGTAGGCACATTAATCTGCGAATCCAAAATTCCTAATATACTTTCTCTTCCCGATTCTGTGAATAAATCGTTTAAATTTCGATAATAAGAGAGGGCAGAGGATAAAATTCCGGGATTTTGAAAGTTGGCTTTAATCTCTGCTAAGTGGTCTTGGTTTGGCGTAAAACCTGGTGACCAATCCTTCCACAAAAAATCTACTAAAGCAAAACCATTGGAACGAATCGTAAGTTCAGCCAAAAACGGAATTTGAAATAGTAATACATACCAAGAATGGATCGTTTGTTGGGGAGCCCAAAAAAATGAATCTTGGTAAGTCCTTAAAAGTGGAACCCCAAGGCTTGTGATAGATTTGATTCGATTGGGGTAGTACATTCCTGCAGCAAAAGCAATGACGGCCCCCCAGTTATGACCAACTAAATGTACCGAGTCCCACCTTCTATCTTCCATCCAACCTAGAATGTCATTCACTAGATCGACAACGTGTAATTTATGTGCATGAGAGATCGTTGATGGCTCATAACCTCGCATAACGGGAGCAATGCATTGAAATCCCTTCTTTCCAACTTGTTCCATGATGGGTGCGAAAGTTTTATGATTATCAGGAAAACCATGAAGGAAAAGGACAGGGTCGCCTGACCCCGTTTCTAGAGTGGTAAATACGCTGGATGAATTTCTAATTTCCGAGTGATGCATTGTTTACCAACTTATCTTTTTTATACGTCGTTCGAAAGAATTGTAACACAATTTCCCTTGTATCCAAGTCCTTACTTAAGTATCCGTATTGTTTTTCGTTTTGGTAATAAAAACCATTGGGCCAGATATGACCTCCCCCTGGAATCAAATACCCTTCTACTCTTTGATCAGATTGGCAATCAGTCACTTGAGTGTACTGAATGTCTCGTTTCCAAAATTTGTTTAAATGCCTTTTCTTTGTTTTTGTTTCTTCTTTGCAGACGAACGGCGAACTCCAAAATTCTAATGATTCTAAATAAGATACCACATCGCCTGCAGAGATTTTTTTTGCATTGGGGCTTGGGTCTGATGGAATAGAAACGGTTCCCCCTAAATAGGGAACAACATCGTCAGCGGTACCCATAATAAAGCCGATAGATTTTCTTGGAGGAGGGTTACAAATTTCTTTCAAACCTTGAGAAGTAACGGCTGCAATCGAATATCCAGAAGAAAATAGTTCTGCTGCTTCGCATAATAATCGTTGGGTCATGAATCCACCGTTAGAGATTCCTACTGCATGAATTCGATTATAATCGACAGGAATTTCTTTATCCAAATAGCGAACCATATCTTTGAAGAATTCCACATCATTTGTATTACGTTTGTCAGTGAGTGAATGTGAAATTTTTCTACCATCATTCCATCGGTTAGCATATCCATCTGGATAAACAGCGATAAAGCCATATTCCTCTGCTTTCTCCGACATTCTTGAGAGGTAAATCATTCCTTCTCCTGTGCCACCACCCCCATGTAAAATAAAGACTACCGGTAAACGATCTTCTTTAATTTGTTTTGGGATATAATAACGAAAGGTACGTATAATTCCATCTGAAGAAATGGATTCTAACTTATGTTCTTTTACAGGAACTATAGAAGGTAAGGATTTACAAAAAAAAGATAAGGAAACCATAATGAGAGATATAAATAGTTTTCTAACTAAGGTAATCCAATTCATACAAACAAAGATTCATACCAAACAATGGTCTCTTTTACTTTAGGATCCCCTTCCAGGGGATATTTCGAGTGAAACTCTTTATCTGCAGTTGGATCATAAGGACCAGATTTCCCTTCAAAACAAACAGCATGATCAGATAAACAAACCAAACTATGCCAAACACCTGGTTGTAGATCAATTCCTCGTTTAGGACCGCCAGCCGAAAGTTTATGCGTTTCCTTGATGTCTCCGTTTTCTTTAAAGATTAAAAACCCAATTTCACCTTCAAGAACCACAAAGGTTTCAGGTTTTGGATCCGACAAATGTCTGTGAGGTGGAATGTAGGTAGTTTTAGAAAGAACGTTGAGAAACCTTTGGTACACTTCCGACGGTTCATGGAAGTTGTGATTGGTTCGTTTTCTGTCTGCGGTTTGGGCTTTTTTTACGAGAGATTCGATTAAGTTAGAATCAATAATTTGTATTTCCTGCAAGTTGACCTTCCATTTTCTGCTCGATGAAGGCTAACATATCCGGAACACAAGCCGTACAAGTATCAGCCGCTCCCATCTCGCGGGCAACTTCTAGTATAGGGCGATGGGATTCTTTGACAACATTTAAGATAGATTCAAAGAAAACTTCTGCACAGTGACACTTGTTCATGGTTTTGAGAATCATTCTCTTAGGAAGCTAAAAAACTGACAAGTATTTTTGAACCGAAGAATTGGGATTTTTATGGTCTAGAATTGGAACCTGTATGTTTTCTTTTGGTAATGAGAAGCTGCCCTTTGCGTTAATTCCTGAAATTCCCTTTGTAAGTTCGTTAAATTCTTTAATTCCGAGCGATAGAGACATAATCATAGGTAACTCTCCTGAATGTCACAGTCCCAACTAATCTACATACCTGCGGATCTAAATAGAAAGCTGTTTGTAAACGTCAGCGAATGATTGGATCGCATTGTGCCAAAGGAAACGGTTTGCATTGGTTAGGCCTCTCTTTTGGTATTCTTTTTGTAATTTATCATTCGATAGTAAAATAAGAATTTTCGATTTCAAACTTTCCTTAACGTGCGGATCAAAATATTCCGCAGACGTTTCTAAAATTTCAGGAAGAACACTGGCATTAGAAGAAAGTACGACAGTACCTACACTTTGTGATTCCAATACGGGAAATCCAAATCCTTCATATAAGGATGGGTAAATGAAAAGTTTTGCACCTTGGTAAGCAAGGGGTAGGTCTTCATAGGGCAGATGGGGAAGAAAAAATATTAAATTTGGGTATTTGTCTTTAAATAATCTTAGTTCTATTGGAATCTCTTTACTGATCCCTCCAATCACAAGGGGAAGCTTCAATTTTTTATCTTTCCATAATTCTTCTATGGTTTCTAATAAAAAAGGAAAGTTTTTGTGAGCTTTGCCAATTCCCACTGTAAAAAGATAAGATTTTGGAAGAGATTGTTTTTTTAAAAAATCACTTAGTCTCTCTATTGTATTTTTCAAGAAAATCTTTCTATCAATTCCATTATAAACCACCGAAATCTTTTTTTCTGGATAACCAAAGGATTGCACTAAGTCTTGTTTGGTGTAATTGGAAACAGTAACGATCTTTAATGCAAACCACTTGATCCATCGAAAGACAAAGTGCATATAGATACGTTTGATGAGGGAACTATGCGCAGCTTTGAAATGATAAGGAATAAGATCATGGATAGTAACAATGCACTTGCGAATGTAAGGAAAGGGAATATTAAAATGAGGAATATCCAAAATATTCATTTTCGCCATTTCTGGATGGCCTAAAAATTCTTTCGGTGAATAGATATTGGCTTTGTATTCGATGATTTTTGCTTCTTTGGGTAGGTCGTATTTTTTTAAAACAAATGGATCACCAAAAATAAATAAATCAGCCTTCTGAGAAGAGATGGGCCAAAATTTTAAAATATGTTGGATACGAATCCCGATCCCCGAATTTTCGATCATCCTTGCATCGTAACCTATTTTAAGCCGCATTGAATCTAGATTATGTCCTTTAGAATTAATTTAAAAAAAAGGAAATGTGCCTTTTCCTTTCTGATAGAGTCTAGTCAAATTGGTAGTGAATATTCTGCATTCATATTTTGGAAGGCAGCCTCACAAGGAACATATCTGTAAAAAGGAATCGGATGGAAAACTTAATCGAAGAAATCCTCAAACAAATTGGTGAAGATCCTACAAGAGAAGGTCTCATGAAAACTCCCAGTCGAGTGAAAAAGGCTTATGACTTTTTAACGAGCGGGTATAAAGCTGATTTGAACCAAATTGTGAACGGAGCTATCTTCGAAGAAAATACCACAGGTATGGTTCTCGTAAGAGATATCGAAATGTATTCTCTCTGCGAACACCATTTGCTCCCTTTTTATGGAAGGGCTCATGTAGCTTATATTCCCAATAAAAAGATCATCGGAATTAGTAAAATTCCAAGAATTGTGGATGTTTTTGCTCGTCGTTTGCAAGTCCAGGAACGCCTAACTGACCAAATTGCACAAGCCATCCAAGAAACTTTGGATCCACTTGGTGTGGGTGTAGTCATCAAAGCAAAACATTTATGTATGATGATGCGTGGAGTAGAAAAACAAAATTCGGAGTTATTTACTTCTAGCCTACTCGGTCTATTTAAATCAGATCCCACCACCCGAAGTGAGTTTTTGGATTTGATCCGAACCGGTTCCCACTAAGTTCATTTTTTAAATTCTATTTTTAAGATTCATGCTGGACTTTTTAAAAAAAAAGTTCAGCATTCTTTCTCTAGAGGGAATCTATGCCGAAAGAAAGAATCGTGGCACCGTCCAAAGACTTCGCCAAACTTGCGAACGTTAGTTTAAAAGAATACAAAACCAAATACAAAGAATCCATCGAAAAACCGGAAAAATTTTGGGCTGAGCAAGCAAAACGCCTAACTTGGTTTAAAAAATGGACTAAAGTTCTGAAACATGATTTTGCGAAAGCAAAAGTGGAATGGTTTGTCGGTGGCAAACTCAATGTTTCTTATAATTGTTTGGACAGACATTTAGATTCTCCTCTAAAAAACAAAGCGGCACTCATTTGGGAAGGAGACAACCCCGATGAATCCAAAGTTTTAACCTATCATGACCTCCACCGCGAGGTGAATCATTTTTCGAATGTCTTAAAAAAGTTCCATGTAAAAAAGGGAGACCGAGTTCTCATTTATCTTCCTATGATTCCGGAACTTGCGATTGCCACTCTGGCATGCACTCGGATTGGTGCTGTCCATTCTGTTGTTTTTGGAGGGTTTTCTCCAGAAGCACTTCTTGGTCGTATTGAAGATTGTAAACCAACACTTGTGATTACAGCGGACGGTGGTTACCGAGGTGGAAAACCCATCGAATTAAAAAAGAATGTCGATGCTGCCTTGGAAGAAACTAAATTTAAGGTAAAAGATGTAATTGTCGTTAAGCGAACAGGAGATGAAGGAAACCTAAACTGGAAAGAAGGTAGAGACCACTGGTACCACTACCTAATGAAAGAAGCCGATATCAAAAAAGACTGCCCTCCTGTAGCAATGGATTCGGAAGATCCGCTTTTTATTCTCTACACTTCTGGTTCTACTGGAAAACCAAAAGGAGTACTTCATACAACCGCAGGGTATCTGCTCGGTGCCAACCTTACATTTGCCACTATTTTTGATTACAAAGAAACAGATACGTACTGGTGTACGGCAGACATTGGTTGGATAACAGGGCACAGTTATATTCTCTATGGTCCTTTATCCAATGGAGCCACTTCTCTTATGTTTGAAGGAGTTCCAAGTTACCCAGATTCCGGACGGTTTTGGGATGTAATCGATAAATACAAAGTTACTGTATTTTATACAGCACCAACGGCCATACGTGCTCTCATGCGAGAAGGCATTGAACATATTAAAAAAAGGTCGTTAGCGTCTTTACGACTTCTTGGATCTGTTGGGGAACCGATCAATCCAGAAGCTTGGGAATGGTATTTTGCCAATATTGGAAAATCAAAATGCCCGATTGTGGATACTTGGTGGCAAACAGAAACTGGATCCATTATGATTTCTGGAGTTCCCGGTGCCATCCCTCAAAAGCCAGGTTCGGCGAGTTGGCCGTTTTATGGAATCGAACCGGTTCTTGTAGACAATGAAGGTGTAGAAATCAAAGGAAAAGGCGAGATTTCTGGAAACTTATGCATCGCTAAACCTTGGCCTTCGATGATGCGTGGAGTGTATGGAGATTCCAAACGATTCTTTGATACCTACTTTTCGCAGTTTAAAGGTTACTACTTTACTGGTGATGGGGCCAACAAAGATAAAGATGGATATTTTCGCATAACAGGAAGAGTCGACGATGTACTCAATGTTTCTGGTCACCGCATTGGATCTGCCGAAGTAGAAAGTGCGCTTGTAGAACATAAATCTGTTGCTGAGGCGGCCGTTGTGGGATTTCCGCACGATATCAAGGGCCAAGGAATCTATGCCTATGTGACTGTAAAGCAAGGAGTCATCACCAACGATGCCTTAAAAAAAGAACTGATTGCGATGGTAGAAAAGATGATAGGTAAAATTGCAAGGCCAGAAGTGATTCACTGGGCACCAGGTTTACCAAAAACGCGCTCAGGAAAAATCATGCGCCGAATTTTAAGAAAGATCGCCAATAACGAATTTGATACACTGGGAGATATCAGCACTCTTGCCGATCCTTCCGTTGTACAATCGTTAATTGACGATAAAAAGAAATTCCATAGTTGATACATTTTTTTTGGCGAATTAAACCTTCTTCCTGCAGTTGAAACTAAAAGGAAGAAGGATAGGATTTCGAAAACATAACATCTGCTTTTGGACTTACAGTTATTTATTTTCAAAGATCCTGCGGGAGTGAGGCAAAAGGGCCTATTACTCGAAGGAATTCCGATTCTTCGAATTCTACATCTCGGTCTTTTAACTTTTGTCGAAATTCATTTGCCTTAGTTATATTTCGTTTCGAAAACCAATGGATACAAAAGAGTAAATACTCCCTGTTTTTTCGGTAAGTAAATTGGTGGTTTTCTAATTCGACTCCGGTAAGTTGGTTTTGGTTTTTGAAATCCTTAACAAGTGAATCAATCGCAAGTGTATCTCTATCTTTTCCGAGATTCGCATAACTTTGACGAATGAGAAATAGGATTTCACCTGCATCGGATTCGGGATAAAATTTTAATAAATTATAAAATCCACGGCGGAACAAAGAAAGGGATTCAAGGTATCTTTGTTTTTCTTGGAGATACACTCCGTAACGTGTGAAGTATCGAGTTTCATTCAAAAAAACTGTCGTTGTCCATTGGTAAGCTTGTTCTAAAAGGTCGGATTGTCTACCGCGTCTTGCAAGAATCAAAGTTTCATACATCCCTTCTTCCCTGGGAAAATAAACTAAATACCGTAAACTCAAATCATCTGCTTCTTTCCATTTTTTGTTTTTGATATTCTTTTGAAGGCTTGTTTGGAGTGCTTCTTTTTCAGAAACAAAGGTTTTGTCTGATTCTAATTTTTGGAAATAGGTTTCGTATTCTGATTCGAGTCCTAGTTGGCGTGCAAGAATACCAGCTGTGTACAATCTGTATTTGGCATTAGGTTTTTGTTCTAAGTACAATTTTGTATAGAACAAAGCCTCTTTTGCTTTCCTTTCCTTTTCATAAAAATCAGCAATGTATAAAACCAAATCAAGTTGGTCGTTTTTCTTTTTGACGGATTCTTCGTAAGCATGGATTCCTTCGAAGATTTGTCCGAGCTTCATATGAGCTCTTGCTGATAGATTGTAATATCGAAAGTCTGGATCAGGATTTATTTCTTTGGCTTTGATGAGAAAATCAAAGGCTTTGGCGGGCGTTTCTTGGATAATTTTGTCCTCAGCCATACGTAATAGATCTTCATAGCCGTACAAGGACTTAACGGGGTTCAGAACCCCTGTTTGCGCTAAATTTGGCTTGGAAACGAGAAATAGACTTGTTACCAGAACACCAAATTGCCATATTCTCCTAGACCGAAGTATCATCTATGGATTCTCATCGGTCATCTTCTAAATAATCTTAGAAATTCAAATAAACAATCTCAAAGAGGATCTCATGAATGTAGAGTTAATCATCATCGTCATGGCGCTTGTTTCCATTGCCACGGCGATTTTCTACGCAGCTAGGGTGGTTCGCATCCAAGTCGGCGGAGACGGTAGCGACGCAAAAGAAACCGCCAAACTAAAAGAAATCTCCGCGGCGATCGCAGAAGGGGCTATGGCCTTCCTGCTTCGAGAATACCGAGTCATTTTGCTATTTATCAGTTTCATGACTGTTCTCATCTATTTACTTTTGGACAATCCAAAGACTGAGTTCAATGAAGGGATTTATACAGCCGTTGCTTTTGTTTCGGGTGCCCTCATTTCTTGCCTTTCGGGTTTTATTGGAATGAAGATTGCGACAGCAGGAAACGTACGTACGGCCCAAGCGGCAAAGACGTCCCTTTCCAAAGCATTCCGAGTGGCTTATGATTCTGGAGCCGTAATGGGTTTTGGACTGATCGGTTTGGCAGTCCTTGGAATGATTGGACTTTTCCTTCTATTCACAGGGGCAAACGTCGGTGTTGCCAAACATATCCTTATGGAATCACTTGCTGGTTTTGGTCTCGGTGGATCTTCTGTGGCCCTTTTTGGTCGTGTGGGTGGCGGTATTTATACTAAGGCCGCAGACGTGGGTGCTGACCTTGTAGGTAAGGTAGAAAAAGGAATTCCAGAAGATGACCCTCGTAACCCAGCAACCATTGCTGATAACGTGGGAGACAACGTAGGGGACATTGCTGGTATGGGTGCCGACCTTTTTGGTTCTGCGGCTGAGGCTACTTGCGCGGCTCTTGTGATTGGTGCAACAGCATCAGCACTTGCTGACAATAACTCTGCTCTACTTTATCCACTATTGATTTCTGCGATTGGAATCCCTGCATCTCTTATCACGACCTTCTTTGCTCGTGTGAAAGAAAATGGAAACGTTGAAAGAGTTTTAAAATTCCAACTTTGGATTTCCACTTTTATCGTAGCTGCAGCTCTTTACTTTGTAACTGACATCTTTATGATTGATAGTTTTCAAATTGGAGATAAAACCATCACAAAATGGAATGTTTATACATCAGTCGCATTAGGTTTGTTTGCTGGTATGTTCATTGGTTGGATTACTGAGATTTATACATCTCATTCTTACAAACCAGTGCGTGAAGTGGCAGATGCTTGTGAAACAGGTGCTGCTACAAATATCATTTACGGACTTGCACTTGGATACAAATCCACTGTGGTTCCGGTCATTTTACTTGTGATTGTGATTGTTGTTTCCAATATCCTTGCGGGTATGTATGGAATCGCGATCGCGGCCATTGGGATGATCTCGACCATTGCCATTGGTCTTACGATCGATGCATATGGTCCTGTTTCCGACAACGCCGGTGGGATTGCGGAAATGGCTGAACTCGGAAAAGACGTTCGTGATAGAACTGACACCCTTGATGCAGCAGGTAACACAACTGCGGCAGTAGGAAAAGGTTTTGCGATTGGATCTGCGGCCTTAACCTCGCTTGCACTTTTTGCTGCCTTTATCACAAGAACACAAAATGCTTCTAAGGAAATGGGAGAAGGGGCAGTTGACCTGACTTCTATCGAACTTTTAGATCCTTTGGTTTTTGGTGGTCTTCTTTTTGGTGCTATGTTGCCATTTATCTTTTCTGCGATGACTATGAAGTCTGTAGGAAAAGCAGCTCTTGATATGGTAAAAGAAGTTCGTCGCCAATTCAAAGAAATCCCTGGTCTTATGGAAGGAACGGCAAAACCAGAGTATGCAAAATGTGTAGATATTTCTACTTCGGCAGCTCTTCGTGAAATGATTCCTCCTGGACTTTTGGTTCTTTTGAGCCCAATCGTTGTGGGTTATTTGTTTGGTGTGAAGTCTCTTGCCGGTCTCCTTGCTGGTGCTCTTGTTTCTGGTGTTGTACTTGCGATCTCTTCTGCCAACTCTGGTGGAGCTTGGGACAACGCGAAAAAATACATCGAAAAAACAGCGGGTGGAAAAGGTTCCGAAAAACACAAAGCGGCGGTTGTGGGTGATACTGTCGGCGATCCTTTCAAAGATACTTCTGGACCTGCGATCAACATTTTGATTAAACTGATGGCGATCACCTCACTCGTGTTTGCTGAGTTTTTTGTAACAAAAGGCGGAATCGTTTTAAATTTCTTTAAATAGATTATTTGAAGCGAATTTTATTTAAGATTAAGGAGACTTCCACTAAGAAGTTTCCTTAAGACAAATGACTGATAGAATTTTTTTAGTATTCCTTAGAGGGAAACAAGAAGAGCCGGCGGAGACGTCGGCTTTTTTATTTATAAAGTGGTGAAACTGAAACTTGTGTTTGTTCCAAGAGTCAGTCCAAAGATTGATTGGATGTTTTGGTTAAGAGTGATTGTGTAAGTGACCCCTGTGGTGAGCGCACTGGAGGGTGTGAGTGTGATGGTTCTGTTGGAGGAACCACCACTGAGACTTGGACAAGACGGAGAACAACTGATATTTGTATTTAGCGATGTGGATTCTATGGCCTGTGTCATTACAATGATAATGGTTGGCGTCAGTGAAACTCCGGTAGCCCCATTTGTTGGATCAGTGGATTCAATCGTAAAGTTTGCGGAAGTTTGAGTTACCAGAGGTAAAACAAGGACTCCCAATAGCGAAGATTTTGGCTCCGGAAGACAATTCAGGGAGGAAAAAACAACGAGAACTAGAAATTGAATTTTCTTCCAGATGGGCATAGGTTCTAGATTTAGTTTCGACTAATTTCCCTTGGTAACTGTGCAGAGTTTTGCATAAATCCCCAAGAAATTGTAACTTTCTAGTTCAATAGACGTAATTTCTTTAATATTTCCATTTTTTTGGGAAACTTCGACAGAGGCATCTCCCAATGCTAAGAGACCGAGGTAGGACTTGGCACAGGCAATCCCTTCTTTTGTCGCCGAGATGCCTGTCTCCATCATACTGATCCTTTGATCCTCGTAAAGTAGACCTTGGGTCCCAAAGCCGGAACTTGCGCAGGAATTGGAAGTTAGTAAAAGAGAGATAAGAGCTAATTTTCGGATCAGAGAATCGTTGGTTTTATTTTTTAAGTTCCTTATCCAAAGTCTGGGAAAGTTTATTTTGTAAAATGATGATGTCGTCATAGAGTTTTTTGATTTGTTCTTCTTTTTTTCGAATCTTTTCAGTGAGTGCATCCAATGATTTATTGGATATACTATTTTTTTTGGAATGGAATTCCTTTAATTTGGAATCTATTTCTTCATAGATAAGTCCACTCTTTAGTTTTTTCGCAAATTCATTTAATGAGTCAATATTCTGTTTCATCGTCCTGTAATGCGTAAACAAAGTTCTTGGAAAAAGAAATATTGGTTTTTATAATAATGGTCTAGGCTATGGATTTCTTTAGGTCGAGAGTTGCGAGGGATGTATTCTAGACTTGCATTTCCTAAACTGACCAAACCGAAATAATTTGTAGCACAAGATTCAACGAAACTGTCGGTAGCTAAAGGAACTTTTCCCGGAGAATACCAACCTTCTTGACCTTTGTTTTGAAATAAAGTTACCGAGGGATTTCCAATTTGTATACTGAGACAATGGAAAAAAAGAAATGCCAGCGGTAACAATAATAAGTTTCTCATACACTAATTCGTAGTATCGAAGAAGTAAAAATAGGAAAAACGAATTCCACGATCTATTGCGTTATCAGCTTTCGGTAAAACACCTAACAGGACTGAAAAACTAAATGTACCTAAACTCTCAGTATTCATTGAGACTCCAGGATACAAATTAAAGTATCTTAGGTTTTTATCAGCCGCTTTATCAAGTGGCTCTCTATATTCGAGTTCTGTAAAGATACGGACCGAGTCTGCTATTGCAAAGGAAGGAGCAATGCCCACTTGGTAATAACGTTTGAATTCTTCTAAGCTGGACTCGCGACCATGTTTGTTGGTCTCCGTTTGGAAACGAAACTCAGACATAATTTGAAAGATACCTGATTTGTATCCCAATCCAAAGTTTGGACGAATCAAATAATAATCTGGGTTTTCTCTTTCTCTGAATTCAGCGTTTCTTTTTTTATCATAGAGTCGTAATCCTCCACCAATCAAAAATTGAGAGGTTCCATAATCAAAAATCTTACCATATTTAAGGCCCGCATTCCAGCGATCCCAAGTAATCTCTTGTGCGGAATCAGTTTGTGAGTATTGATTTCGTCCGATAGAGGAAGTCACAGAAAAGGATTCTGTAAATTTGTATTCTCCCTCAATGTTAATGTTTTTATTAATTTCTTTGACTTGATTGAAATCTTTATCCCAATAACTAACATTAGCTCTGAGTTTAGTATATACGGCAATTGGTTCTATTTGCAATGGATGCGCAAAACCACTAGTCGAAGATTGTGAATAAAGTGATGTAGCGAGTGAAAAGAATACGAAAGTTATTATTTTATTTTTCATGTTTAAAATCCTACATTAGTAATCGGATAAATCAACCTTGCTAGTTTGTCCGCAAGTAGCGTATATCCTAGGTTATTTGCATGTATACAATCTAACATAAATTCAGCCCGAGAGTTAGGTTTTCCACCTAATGTATTTCTTAAATCAACATAAACGAGCGAAGGTTCTTCTCGGATTGTTTCCAGAAGTAAATTGTTAAATGCATCTAATTGAGTGGAAGTAAAAGCGGCTGCATCAGGAAGAACAAGACCTACACGATCAAATTTGGATTTACAACCCTCATCAGAACCTGCGATGACAGGGGTCATATATGGATTTGGATAATCATATCCATGAATGATCCACTTTAAAGGTGCCCCACCGAATCTTGCGACTTTATAAGCATTTCCAGAAATAATTAACTGTTTAAGATTTGCTTTGATGGTTCCAAAACGTTGAGCTTGGACCGCATCTATATTACCGATATACTCTGAAAGATTTGCTTGGATATCATTTCCGCCTAAAGAAAGAATGATAACCTTCATATCGGCTCCACCTTCATCGATGACTTGAAATTGGAGACCTTGACTGATTACTTGTTGTAACGTTTTACCGCCGAGGGTAGCACCAACAAATTTATAATGAAATCTATTTTCCAATTGTGGTCTGAGTGTTTCTACAAATGGATAACCCAAAAGGAGATCTGTCCAACTATCACCTATGATCCCTGTTTTTGCCGGTGTTTCTCCGTTACAAACTGCATAAGTGGTACAAAGTAGGTTTGCTCCAACGTCATCAAAGTAATTCTTTTTGGTGTCACATTGGATGAGGAATGCTAACATTCCTAACAATAAAGTGTATTTAATATTTTTCATTGGGTTTTGTTTCCTTCCAGATATGGTCCATAATAAATGCGCAAGATAGATCGCCGGTTAGATTTACTGAAGTTCTACACATATCTAAAAAGCGGTCAACTCCAAAAAGGATAGTGATTCCTTCGATGGGTATATGAAAGGTATAGAGTATAGAAGCAAGGATAACGAGTCCAACTCCCGGTGTGGCTGCGGTTCCAATGGATGCTGCAGTAACTGTTCCAACTAACAAAAACAAGTCTATAGGGGAAAGATTCACCTGATAAACTTGGCTTAAGAAAACAGTGGCAACTGCTTGGTATAAGGCCGTTCCATCCATATTGATAGTGGCTCCAAGTGGAAGAACAAAGTCTGCGACCGTTTCTTTTAGCTTTAATTTCTCTTTGGCAAGTTTTAGAGAATAGGGAAGGACAGAACTGGAGCTAGAGGTGGAAAAACCAAGTAATGGAATTTCACGAACTTTGTTCAGAAACTGAATGGGGTTTTTTCTAGTGAAAATTAATATCAGAACACTATAAAAAACAATGATACAAAAAAGTCCCAAAAGAACGGTTCCAATATAATACACTAATCCAAATAACAAAGAGAAACCGATTTGCACTATGGCATAACTCATTAATCCTAAAACGGCAAACGGAGCTAATTTCATTGCAACTGCGACAACCCAAAGGCAGAAACTTTCTAAAGAATGGCAGAATGCTTTTAAAGCACTGCCGGACTCTTTTGAGGTCAGAAAAAAAATTCCTAAAATCATTCCGAAAAAAACCACAGATAACATTTGTTGTTTGGACCAAACATTGACTAAGTTTTTAGGAATGATACTGCCTATGATCTCTGGAATTGATTCCTGATTTTCCTTTCCCGTTGTTTCGTGAGTAATTGTATCCATTTGCGTTGTTTGAGATTGGATATGGTTTCCCGGTTTGATGATTAGGGTCAGAGTTATCCCAATACTTACTGAGATGATAGTAGTAAAAATAAAGTAGAGAAGCGTTTTGCTTCCCAAATTCAAAAGATCCTTAAGATTTCGGAGACTCGAAACACCAAGGGCAATAGAAACTATCACTAAGGGAATCATAATCATTTGAAGTAGATTCAAAAAAATATCACCAGGAAGTTTCATCCAAGCTAGATATGGCTTTAAAGTAAGCGCGGATACTATTCCTGTTTCTGGATTTAAAAGGATTCCAAATAACAAACCTAACAGTAAGGATACGAGAATTTGAATCCAGAATGCAATTTTCGGAAAGAACATTTCCAAAGTCTATTCTTCGGAAATTCTATGTAAATGAATTTAAATACTGATGTAAGTTTGAAAGAGGCGAATTCTATGAAAAATAGTAGCCCCATTTTTTATTTTGCGAATTTCTACAGTGTATTCGTCTTTCGCACGTTGGATTTCTTTCATTGTTTTGTGGAGGACTGCTTTTTTTTCAGGACGATTGTCCCATTTGTAAGCGGCTTCCTGTCGCATTAGTTTTTCTTCCAATTGACGAATGGTTTTTTGGTGAGAAAGTTCTACTTTGTATTCTTCTTTTTGGAAAATTGACAAAGTTTCTTTTCTCAGTATTTCTTTTTTTATTTCAGCTTCGGATTCAACGATAGGGTAACAATGGATAAATGCTTCTTCTAGTTTTGAAAGAGGAATTTCTTTTTCGGGAACATAAGTTTTTGCTTCCGTCCATTCCGTTGGTTTTTCCGTAAGGATAGAGGTCTTCTTTTTCTTTAAATCAAATTCAATAAAGAAGAGATCCTTTCGTTTGAGAGAAAAATCAAATTCTACTTGGAATACAAAAAGAATTCTTTGGCTTAAGTTTTCTGAAATAAGATACTTTTTTTTACGGCCCACATCACTTAGTGTGAGTAGTTCCGTTACCTTCTCTACAAAGGGATGTCCAAAAGCCAAAAATTCTAGTGAGTCATTGGTTAAGGCAAGATCGGAATCAAAAGTTGCTTTTTTAACTTTCCCATCTGAATTTTTATATTCGTAAGAGCCTTTGCCAATTGGTGTAAGGGTTCCGGGTAACAGGTTTTGAAAGAATTTAGAACCTTGTGCTACCACTTCCTCTAAATGGCTATTATTCCACTCTCTTTCTTCGAGTGTATGGTCGTAGTAATCTTTTAAATTAAAATCTAATACTTTCGGTGTTACAAGTGCGTTGAGTTTTTCAAATCCTTTCTGTGCCACTTGAATCCGAAGATCAAATTCTGTTTCTAATTCTTCTTTGGTTTTTGTTCCAGTCACAAATTTCATCAGACTAGAATTAAAATCTAACTCCTCTTCAATAGTTCCGAGAAGGTCATCTGAAGCACCGATCGATTCTTCAAACAACCGAATTTTATTCGTTAGTACCTCTAAGATTCTTTCTGCAACTGTATCTTTAGATGCAAAGTTAAAGATATAAACATTATCCTTTTGGCCAAAACGATGGATCCTTCCGATTCGTTGTTCAATCTTGAGAGGGCTCCAAGGTAAGTCATAATTAAAAAGTATATTGGCAAATTGTAAGTTACGACCTTCCCCACCGGCTTCTGTACAAATTAAAATCTCGTAGTCTTCTTTGAATTTCTGGATGGCTACTTCTTTTTCATCCATACTGAGTGAACCGTGAAAGGGAGACACTTTGAAGTCAGGTTCTAACACAGATTGTAAGTGGTCTTGTGTGGTTCTAAACTGTGTAAAGATAATGAATTTTTTATGGCCTTCTTTTTTTAGGCGATAGAGTGTTTCTTTTAATTTTAAAGTTTTTTTATCTTCTTTGATTTGTTTTCCCAAATGGATGAGTCGGTTCAGAGTAAATAATTCGCGTTTGATCCTTTGGAAACTACTCATCTCTTCATCTTCCAATTCAGTGATGAATTCTTCGACACCTTCGGTTTCATCCAAATCCCAATCATCGAGAGTGGTTTCGTGTTCTTTCATGTAATGGAATTTGGATTCCAACATAAATTTACGTTTTTGTAAGGCAGAGAGAAGAGCAATCACTGAGGAATCCAGTAACTTCTGGAATACCACCATCACAAAACCAATGGCTCGGTTTTTAGTTCCCATGGCCATATTGTATTCTCTTTTTACATAGTCGGTCGTTTCGTCATAAAACGCGCGTTCAATAGGAGATAGATCAATTCGAACCGTTTTGGCAAATCGTTTGGTAAAGCCACCGACTTCTACCTTTCGGCGACGGAGAAGAACCTTGGAAATTTTTTCCTTTAAGTCACCCTTTTGTCCCACAACATAATCGTTCACAAATGTATGGTATGGCCCAAGGATATTTGGATCAACCAGATGTAAGAGATAAAATAGTTCTTCTAGTTTTCCACGAAACGGAGTGGCTGTGAGAAGGAGTAAACATTCTGTTTTACGTGCAATTTTTTCGGCAAAAAGGTAACCACGAGTGATTTTAGAATAATCACGTCTGAGTCTATGGGCTTCGTCAAAAACCACGATGTCCCATTTGGTTCCTAAAATTTCTTCTGCATACTTTGGATTTTTAATAAAATCAATAGAGGTGATAATTTTATTAAAATTTCTCCAATGGTCGGGGCCGTTTGTGATAAAGTTTCTTCTGCGAACGATGGCAAATTCTTCGTTGAATTTGTTTTTCATCTCCTGTTGCCATTGGACAAGTAGGGGAGAAGGAGCAACCACGAGCACTTTTTTGAGTCCTCGTCGGAACATGAGTTCTTTAATGGCAAGCCCTGCTTCGATGGTTTTACCAAGTCCTACTTCATCAGCAAGGATAAACCTTGGTTTTAAACTATTGGCTACAATGAAGGTACACTCAATCTGATGTGGAAGTAACCGCGTTCTGGAATTGGAAAGAGAAGAAAGTTTATTAAAATTATAAGTGAGTTTGAGTTGACTTGCCGCGAGAGCTAAGTCCATTGCTTTGGGAAATTCTTCCCAAACGCGAAGTGAATCTGGATATTGATTTAAAAATTGTAATTGTTTATTTGATTTATTAACAGTTCGAAAAATTTCTCTAGATTCAAAGAACAATTCAACAGAGGTGGAAGTTTCGTTTGTTACTTTAGCTAGACCTAACTCCGGTTCACCGATGAGAAATCCATACTCATTTGTTTGTTTTGGTTCAACCGTTGTTTCAAAATCTAAACTTAATTGAGTAGGGATGTCCATCAAACTCCTTTCTGATTTCCCCAAAGCACTTTGTGAATCTGAAGCGACAAACGACACTTAGGTGGGTTGTCTACTTTAATCCATTCGACTAGTTCTTTGGCGTCCACTTCACCGTGGACTGGCGAATACAATATATTTGTCTGTATTTTTTGTTCGCGAATGACTTCGATACTTCTATCAAAGTCGATTCTATCTCGCACAACGAACTTGATTTCGTCAAGTGAATTATGTCTCTTTTCTATAATCTGGAAATTTTCCTGATCCATACGATCTTCCATACCCGAACCTGGTAATTTGTAATCCATAGTGAAAATAAAAAAGGCATCATCGGTGATTCGTTCGCTTCCATTGGTCTCCACGCGGGAGGCAGGGTAGGGCCTACTGGAATTCTTCCGGTGGTTGTAGATGCGTGTGGCAAGTGCTACTGATAGATCACGATTTTTTCCTTCTAAGGGTTCGCCTCCAGTCAGTAAGACTTGGTATCCGTGCTGCGGGTCCAATCTTTCTAAATCATTCCAAACAGAATCCAAAGTTTTTTCTTCACCTTGGTTTGGTCCAAGTGCGTAAGCCGTGTCACACCATAATGCTCTTGTTTCCGTTTTGCCACAACGTAAGGAACACCCAGCAAATCGTATGAAGACAGTTGGGATTCCCTGCGAAATTCCTTCGCCAGAAATGGATGAATAGACTTCGTGAATTTTTCCAAACATTGTGTGATTCTCTCTATGTCAGAATACTTTAAATTGTTCTTGCGAAAACATTTATTCAGAATTTCATTTTATGGTCATGTTTGTAGATGCCAAATTGGAATTTCCTTTGATTCAAGAAAAAGAGGTACAAGAAAACCATCTCTTACTTCGATTTCGAACTCCTGCCAACCCAAAGATTGATGAACGAAAACCTTTGGTGATCGGTCTTGCCGTGGACAAAAGTTGGTCCATGAAGGGGGAAAAAATGGAATCGGTGATTGATGCCTCCTGTGCCCTAGTCAATTGGCTTACCAGACATGATGCTGTCACAATCATTGCGTATTCAGCTGATGTTCAAATCATCCAACCGGTGACTCACCTAACAGAAAAAGTCTCAGTGACCGATAAAATTAGGAACATTCAAGTAGCCACCTCTACCAATCTGAGTGGTGGATGGTTGTCTGCTCTGAAAAGTCTTAACCAATCCAAAATTCCGAACGCATACAAACGAGTTTTATTACTCACAGATGGAAATCCCACATCGGGAATTAAGGAAAAAGAAGCACTTGTCAAAATTGCCGCTGATCATTTAGCAATGGGAATCTCCACCACAACCATCGGCGTGGGAAATGATTTTAATGAAGAGATGCTAGTGGAAATTGCAAAAGCTGGCGGGGGAAATTTTCATTACATCGATAACCCGGAAAAAGCATCAGACATATTCTTTGAAGAATTTGGAGACATTGGTGCCTTGTATGCACAGGCAATTGATGTAGAATTACAAATGGCACCAGGTGTAAGGTTGAAACAGGTTTTATCCGAAACCTCACACCAAATCGCAGAGGAATTTGATGAGTTTTTGGGTGATTCCAAAACCATTTCTAGACAAAAAATTAATCTTCAGTTAGGTGATCTCAGAGCTGACGACATTCGCAATTTAGTGTTACGTTTGGAAATTGATGATCGGGTAAACCAAGCGGACTCTCCTTTTTGCGAAGTAAATGTCTCCTATTATAATTTATTACAACAAAATGCATTAGAATCAGTAAAAGAAGCCTTTCGTTTTTCCAGGGGGAACAATCGAGGAAAACAGGATCCCGATGTTCTCGTAGAAATTCTGATCGCCAATGCAACTCTCGGTATCAAAGAAATTTCGGATTTCATTAAACGTGGCCATACGGAAGACGCCAAAGCCTTGTTATTTGGTCTCATTCAGGATATAAAAACCAATCTACATTTTGCTCCCAATGCACTTGGCTCGGTTCTGGGTCGTTTACAAGTTTTAGAAACAAAAATTACAACTAAATCGGATGATTTGAACAAACATTTATTTATGAATTCTCAGATGATGATGAAAGGATCTGAAAAGTTGGATTTGAAAGATGTGATCGTTCATGACGAAATTTTTGAATTCCGCACCGTAGGTGATATCGATTTGTATAAATGCCCTGAAATCAAACTTTTAATCGAACAAAAAATGTCAGAAGGATACAGGTATGTAGTTTTTGATTTCACAAATACTTCGCATATTGATTCGTCTGCGATTGGGATGGTGATTCAAATTGTGGGCTGGTTACGACGCCGTGGTGGGGAACTTGTGGTTGCCAACGTTCATGATTCCGTAAAAAAGATTTTTGAAATCACTCGGTTGTACAACCACATTCGTGTAGCAGAAAACGTTTCCTCTGCCAAGGAAGTGTTACAAAGGATTATTTATGCGAACGAAGGAGATACAAACAAATAGTTGGCTTATGCTAACCAACGTTCCGCTTCTTCGATAGCCTCTTTCAATTCACCAACAAGGGTCGGTGCAATGGCGATCCCTTTCTGAGTGGGTTTCAGTTCACCGTTGGGATCGGTGTACCAAACTCTAATATTAAAAAAAGTTTGGCCTTTGTATTCGGAGATCTCCACACGGATGACTTCTCCTCTTCCTTTGTCAATGTCTCGAATGATTCCTGTTTTTGCCATGTTAGTATGTCTCTACAAAAAGTTGTTCTTTTTCCTCTAGGTGTTTTTTGAATTCATCATATAAGAGATCAGTTCCGCATGCAGACATGATTTCTTGAATGACTCCTTTTTCCATTCCCTTCGGACCGCCACAAATATAAAACTTACCGTTTCCATTGACAGCATTTTTAATCGCCTCAGCATTTTCTTTTGCACGGTGAGTGATGTACATCTTTCCGCCATCAAACGAGTTTTTCTCCTCTCGACTAATCGCTGTTAAAAAGTGAAAATTGGAATGGGATTTTGCCATACCTTCAAAATAATCACGTAGAACAATTTCATCAGAATAAGGAGCCCCATAAACCAACCAAACATTTCCTTGGAACGAGATGAGTTTTTGGACCAGGAGTTCTTCCACCATTCCAAAATAAGGACTGATTCCAGTTCCAGTGGCAAAAAAGAAGATATCGCCAATAAAATCGGTTTGGGGCAAGAGGAATTTTTTACCGGCAGGCCCGGTCATGGTCACAGTATCGCCGGGTTTCAAATCACAAAGGTAATTGGAACAAACGCCCTTATGGACAAGATTTCCATTTTCATCGTACACGTTGTCCCTTTTGACCACAAATTCGATATTGTCCTTGGTTTGACCAAAACTGAACGACGGTGAGGCGATCGAATACAAACGGATGGTATACGACGGGTCAGCCGATCCTTTGGCTTGTTTTTCTGGATCAATGCCGGGTGGGATGATTCCTGCACTTTGTCCGATCATATAGGGGTAGGTATTGTGATCGACGGCAATGGTAATTCGATGCACAGCGGAATCCCCTTCGTTACTTGGGCGTTTTCCCTTACCTGGTTCGGGAGTCAAACGGGTGTTCGACACAACCTGGGCTAGGATGGGATTGGATTTCTTAAAGAGATTGATCTGAGGGGTAAGCAAGGTCGTCCTCGTAATGGGTGGTTTTTGGTCAAGTTTGGCATTCGGATGGTTCGGGAAAAGGAGAAGTTGGAGTTTTCATTTTTCCTCTTCGGAATTATGTCTCTTCCTTGACTGTATTTTTCGATTTTTTAAACTTTAGTCATTCCGGCCCCCTCGCCGATCCTATAGACAACCGGGAAAACAAATTGCATGAGATCGACTGAAGCACAAGAAAAGAAACCATCCGCATTTCCAAATACCGTCCTTCATCAAAAATTGGAATCATTCACGAATACAATGCTGCAATCCATGCAAACCAAAGCGAAAGAAGAAAAAACATGGGCTGTGCTTTCTATGTCGGGAGAAATTTTAGCACACGGTCACCGACTTCCACAAATTGATCGGACTTCTGATTCTTTATTTTCAATCTAATTACGGAGGTTTCTATGTTTAAACGTAGATTCCGACTTCTTTTTAAAATTCAGTTAACAATTATTAGTTTATTATTTCTACTGACTTCTGTTTCTATTGCTGCGGAGCCGTACGGGATGGCAGGTTGCGGCTTAGGTTCTATGGTTTTTGTTTGGAAAAACGATATTGGGCAAGTTCTAGCAGCAACTACAAATGTAAGTTTTTCTTCGCAGACCTTTGGAATTACCTCTGGAACGTCGAACTGCACGACAGATGGAATTGTTCGAGCAGACAGAGCTCAAGAAGTTTTTGTCACTTATAATGAAGAGCCATTAGAATTAGAAACCGTACGCGGAACTGGAGAAAGAATACGTGCGATTGCTTCTTTGTTAGGTTGTCCCACTCATAGTAATGAACTTGGGAAACTCATGAAAGAAAAACATTCTTTTATCTTTGATAAAACACAAACTGCAGATCCCAATTCCAGATCCAAAGTCATCCTCACTCGATTGAAATCGAAAATCGCAGAAGATTCTGAATTAAAAAAAGCCTGTTTATATTAATCGTGAATCACACGAGAGATTTCTGAATTATAACGATGAGCAGCCTCTGTTTGGTTGAGATAACCATACGCACCCAGTTCAAATAAAAAAGCGGCAGTAATTCCATAACCGCCATCGGGAACATCGTCACATCCTTTTTTTCCAGCAGGATGTATTTTCCAGTCGCGTGGATTGAGAAACTGAAAGTTCTCTGGGCAAACTACGTGACCGTAACTTTTCCCATCAGCATGTCTTGCTTCGTGTAATAGGACAAGTACCCGATCAAGTCGATTTAGGTTAAAAAAAGCACGACCTAGTAATACATCCCCATCATGATACATCGCAATATAGTCACCTGTTGAGCCGTAAGAATATTTTTTGATTCTTGATTGGATCCAACGTGAAAGTTTTTTTCCTGAAAATCCAAACTTAAAAATTGATTCAAATTGTGTGAGACGATTGTAGGTAGGTTTATCGATTTTAATTCGTTTTGGTTCTAAAGTTTCTAAATAGGAGAAAGATTCTTTTACAACTTTAGATTGTTTCGCATTTAACTTTGATTCATCGGAGTACAAAGCTACTCCAGATAACCAATAAAGAACGATTACAATAAAAAACGTTTTAAACGAATTGAGTTCAAAAAGTGGCTTGGAGTCCACCATAGTAAAACCTGGGACGAATAGGATTGTATGTAAGCTCGTATTGGTCCAGGACGTTGTCCACTCCTAAAAACAAAGACATCCTTCCATCGAAGAATTTTTTCTCCATTCTCACGTTTAAGAGAGTGAATGGTTTTCCATACACAACTTTGTTGTTCTCTTCTACACTTTTGGTTTGTTGATCGATGAGAGCTGTACTAGTTCCTGCAGTAAATTCGTTGGTTGTACTATAAAACGGCCGTTTGTCTAAACGTTTAGCACGTAGTGCAAATTCCCAACCACCGGGTGCGTTCACAAAAAAGTTCATTGTTCCTTGGTGGAGGGCTCTCCCCTCCAAGGGTCTATCAGTTGTTAAATCACGAGTATCAGTTTGGTTGTATCCTAATTCCAAAGCAAAATACTTGAGAAAACGAACACGCGATCCAGCTTCCACCCCTCTTGTATAAGCCCTTTGAACATTCTTCAATTGAAAATTGGCAAATTCACTGGTTCTGGTTCCAAAACTATATTGGATGAGGTCGGTAATATCGTTTCGAAACACACTTAAGGATAGGGTCCAAAATTTAAAGGGAGTGTATTCGAGGTCTGCATTGACTGTTGTTGATCTTTCTGGTCTCAGTTTGTCATTTCCATCCACAACATAACCCACACCAGGGTTTTCAAAACGTAAATACAGTTCCCGAAAGGAAGGAGGTCGGAATCC
This sequence comes from Leptospira sp. WS4.C2, assembly GCF_040833985.1. Taxonomy (NCBI): domain Bacteria; kingdom Pseudomonadati; phylum Spirochaetota; class Leptospiria; order Leptospirales; family Leptospiraceae; genus Leptospira; species Leptospira mgodei. The sequence continues at coordinate 3,665,147 of NZ_CP162139.1, read as the reverse complement.
TTTTCCGTAACTCGCACGAAAGACAAGGTTACTTGTAATATCAACTTTGGTCGCAATTTTTGGCGTGGTTTGTCCACCAAATTGAGAATCCACATCATGGCGAACTCCTGGAACCAACCGCCAAACAAATCCTTGGCGCCAAATCACCCACTCATCTTGAATGAAAGCCGCTCTTCTGGTTCGGAAGGCATTTCTTCTTTGTAATCGATCTGACTGTAATTCTTCCGAGTAGGATTCTACACCTGCAGTGACCATGTGGTCTTTATTGATTTCATGATCAATTTGAGCGACACCTTGGGATGAGAATTCGTTGGTAAGTTCTTTTACATCCAATTCATTAGAATTTCTTTGGTCTAATTTATAGTGGTTTTCCCAACGGGAGAAATTTCCACGTAAAGAAACCATATTGCGTTTTCCGTAAGCATACTCAAGAGCACCTAACCCAAGAAAGTCGTTGGTTAAGTTGGTTCGATCAAAGACTCCACCATTAGATCTTGAATCAACTCCTGCTTGGTTACGGTTTAAATAATTGATTCCTGTTTTTACTTTAAATTGACCATCGGGATTGAAAGTCATATTCCCACCTACGTTGTTATCTTGGAATGCGTTTCCCGTAGTGGCTGGAGTTTTTGGATCTAAATCATAGGCGGCCGAGTGATTAAACCCACCAAAAAAATTTGTCGCGACAAATTCATTTTTAAAACCCACATCGGCAATCATGTTCTTTTCGCCTTGGGTTCCAAAATTGGTTTGCCTTCCGTTTCCATAAGATGTTCGGAATTGGTAGTGTTCTGGTTTTTCGGCTTGTTTGGTGATGATATTAATCACACCACCAATGGCATCTGCTCCGTATAAAGAAGAGGAACTTCCTTTTACAATTTCAATTCGTTCAATATTTTGCACTTTGAATCGAGTGAGGTCAATGGTATTGTTCAACCTTCCGGCAACCCGTTGTCCATCCACAAGAAATAGAACATATTTGGAATCAAGTCCAAGCATTTGCACTTGGGAACCACCAAAAAAAGGAGTTACGTTAATTCCAAGTTGGGTATCAAGCACCTCACCTAAGTTACGTGCTCCAGTTTGTTCGATCCTTTTTCTAGAGATAACCTCTGTTGCAACAGCAGAATCTTTGAGTCGTCGTTCTCCGCGAGAACCAGTCACAACAATCCCATTTTTATTATCTAAATCTTTGAATCGATCCACTTCTTCAGAAGGAACTTCCTCTTTATTTGTTTCTTCTGGAACTGGAGTGGTGCTTCCTGTTGTTTGAGAATTTGGATCCTTAGGATTTGTATCCGTTGCTGTGGGAGTAGCAGGAGTAGTCGTAGTGTTCGGCGTTTGTTGGTCTACGGTTTTGTTTTTTTTGCCAGTTTCGCGCGGGCTTGTTTGGGAATGGACCTCTCCAACAAAAAGTAAAAAGAGACAAAGGATGGGAAATAAAAACTGAATGAAAGGATGCATTAGGGAAGTTTTTTCCATCGGATGGTCGGATAACCAGAAGTTCCCGCATCACTATAATAATTTTCGATATGAATGGCGTAAGTAGAAAGTCCGGTTCCAGAACGAATGAGAAAGATATCAGGTTTTGGAGTTAAGTTTCCAATGGTGTAATAATACCACTCAGTAACAATAGCATTTCCAATGTAAACAGCTCCTGCCCCACCAATTCCTTGTGTGGTGGTGGAAACATCCACTGTAAACGAGGTACAACCTTGACTTGCGGAAGAGTTGGAACTAGCGACTCCGAAATCAGTGGTGTTACTTTTGCAAGCACCACCGAGACCAAAACGATTGGTTTCTCCTGAATTTGTTGCCGCCTTATATCTGTTAAAAGCTATGTCCCAGGTTAAGTTATCTTTTTCTGAAAAAGGAATTTGTTTGTTCCCTTCAAATTGGAAGTAAATATAAAAATCTAAATTGGTCGCATTGAACCTTGTTGTGTAACTTCCGTCACCATTGGCTTTGGAATATACAATTTTGTCCAAAGCATTGGGATTCCCTGCATTGATCAAGTTGGTGACCAATTGGTTTACAAAAAGTTCCTGGTCCGACAAAGCACTTTTTTGCCGGGCACAAAAACTTGTTAGTAATAGAAAACAACCAATGCTAAGGAATCGAATCACTGCTATTGAATGAATGTATATGTTACACCAGCTGATTGCCCATTTCTAGGAATTGCGTATAAGAAAACATAATATCCAGCAGACCCATTAAGGGTGATCGTCGCCGTTTGACTCGTGATTTTCCAAGAATCAGGGAACTCACTTGCTGAATCAGCTCCACCATTAATCGAATAATCGGTTGTACGAACTGCAAGGTTTGATGTCGCCAGTGGGCAGGCACTAGTCTTATAAACGATAATAAAAGCACTACCAGTTACAGCAAGGGAAGTCGATCCATCGGCAGTCAGTTTAATCGCAGCTGTTGTATGTCCTACAATCGGAACAGAACCTAATTTAGAAATGGTTCCCGAAGTAGTTCCAGTAATATCTGTGGTCCAAGTATTGATTGTCGCCTTTCCAGAAGCAGAAACAGAGCAGTCACCTGCTGAAGTTGTCAATGCCGCAAGTACTAAGAGAGTTGTGTCGTCTTTGTCATCTTCCTTCTTTTCGCACTGGAGGGAGAGTCCGGCTACCAAACTCAAAAGGATGATTAATTTTGTCTTATTTTGAAGGGATTTCATAGAACCTCGGTCTTTTTTATCCAAACTTCTGCTTTGGTAATGAGAATCAATTTCATTTTATCGAATATCCTATTTTTTTCCAACTCTGACAGAAACGTGACAGATTTCTCAAGATTGGGAAAGACTTGGTCATTTTATTTCCAAGTTTCGGAATGATTTCGCATTCGCTCTACCTATGCGTAGTGTTAAAAAAATCAATTGTAAGGAAAAGGATTTTTCGTCTACTATGCCTAGGTCATGTCACTCAAACAAATCACTGTATACATTGAAGAGTTTGATCATGATTTTTATAACCGGTTATTACGGGACATAACGAATATTGAAACATGCAATGTGCATAGTTTTCATTCAATCTTAGATATCAAACCAGGCTGCATCCAAGAATCCGCAGTTTTTCTTTTCTGGAATGATTCTACAGTTTTAGAAAAACAAAAATTTATTTTTGAACAGTTTTCTGAATCGCCTTACATTCTACTTTCGATAGCACCTTTAACAACTACAGAATTAGAAAGAGCAGCACATCCTACATTTCTCCATCTTGCTGAAGAAACCTATACCGTTGGTATCTTAGACTTAGTACTAAATTTTGCTGAACGCTTGATAGAAGATATGAATCGTTCCATTGCCTATGACAAAATCAGAGAAAAGGTGATCGTTCTCCAAAATGTTTTCGAAGAGTCATTAGATATTTTAATGCAGATTGATCCAGGCACCAAACAGATCATCAACGCAAATAAACAAGCTGTTGTTGTATTGGAATACCCACTGGAAGAGATCGTAGGTAAAGAATTTTCTTTTTTTATGCCTCCTGTGGAAGTGGACGAGGATGAAGAGTTCCAAGGCAACCTAATCGAAAGTACTGCATTAAAAACTAAGTCTGGTCATTTGATACCGACGGAATCATCGTTCCGATTGTTTCCAGTAAACGGTAAAATGGCGATTTGGGCCACCTTTCGTGACATTACCGAAAGGAAAAGATCGCAAGAACAAGTTAAAAATCAAAAAGCATTTTATGAATTTATTTTAGATAATCTAGATTCTGATATTGCGGTGTTGAATTCAAATTTTCAATATGAATATACGAACCCCGTCTTTTTATCTAATAAAGAAATTCGAAAATGGTTGTTTAAAAAAACGGATTTAGAGCTGGCAGAACGACTGGAACTTCCAGATGAATTTCATGAAAAACGTAAAAAATATTTAGAAATCGCTGCCAAAGAAAATCAAATTGTTGAGTTTGAAGAACTCATTCAAGACAGCAACGATAAAGTCACCTATCTTTTAAGAAAGTATATTCCTATCGATGATGCAGAAACCAATCAAAAAAGATTTATTAGTTTCGGTGTTGATATCACTGAAAGAAAATTATCCGAAGAAAGAATCACATACTTAGCATATTACGATGGACTGACTGGCCTTTCCAACCGAACTTTATTTATTGATCATGCGAACCTAGCGCTAAAAAATCACAAATCTACAGAGACCTTACTCGCTTTTTATTTTTTTGATATAGATAACTTTAAATTTATTAATGATAGTTTGGGCCATACAAAAGGAGACATTCTTTTGCAAATGGTTGGAGCAAGACTCAAACGAATTATGACGGAAGTAGACACTGTTGCTCGATTTGGTGGAGATGAGTTTGCCATCTTAAAAGTTGATGTTCCAAACAAAAGTGCAGCAGCGGAATTTGCTCAAAAGATTTTAGATATTCTAAGCCAACCTTTCCATATTATGGGTCGTGATTTATTTACAACCGTAAGTATGGGAATTGCTCTCTCACCAAACGATGGTGTTTCCTCTTCTGAACTCTTAAAAAATTCAGATATGGCTATGTATAAAGCGAAGGAATTAGGCAGAAATAATTATAAATTCTATACTAACGAACTGATCCTTCGTTCTGAAAAACGTTTGTACATTGAAAATTCGCTTCGAAAAGCCATTCAAAATGAGGAGTTGGTACTTTTTTTCCAACCAAAAATTTCTACGCTTACCAATCAGGTTTGCGGAGCAGAAGCACTGATTCGTTGGAAACATCCAGAAAGAGGATGGGTACCTCCAGTAGAATTTATTCCAGTCGCGGAAGATTCAGGTATCATCGAAAGAATTGGTGACTGGGTATTGGATGAAGCTTGCCGACTAAAAAAAGAGTGGAAAGAAAAAAATCTTCCCACCTTCCCTGTAAGTATCAATGTCAGCGGGAAGCAACTAGCTCGTGCTAATTGGTCTCATCGTGTTCAGTCAACAATTCTTCAGTATAATATCAACCCTGAAGAAATTGAACTTGAATTAACTGAAAGTTCTATTATGGAAAATCCAGAAAAAAGTATCGAAGCTTTCGAATACTTATCTGGTCTTGGAATCAAAGTTTCTATCGATGATTTTGGCACTGGTTATAGTTCATTGAGTTATCTTAAAAAAATCAATGCTGATGTTTTAAAAATCGATCGTTCCTTTGTGATTGATTTGGAATTAAATGAAGATGATAGAGCCATTTGTAAGGCCATTATCAATATGGCACATTCATTGGGAATGGAAGTCATTGCGGAAGGTGTAGAAAATGCAGCCCAAAGGGATTTGTTACATGATTTGGGTTGTCATATGATCCAAGGATATCTTTACAGCAAACCACTTCCGGCGGAAGATTTTGTTGCTTTCGTCAAAAAATTTAACGAATCTGCAAAAACAAAATAGCCGAAATTGTAAGAGATGATTCGGTTATTATCCTTATTAGTCTTAATTTTATCTTTTGTACGTGCTGTGCCTGCTGAATCTCGTGAGGTCAAAAAAAAATCAACACGAGCTGTTCCTTCCAATTACTTTGTAAAAAAAGAAGAAAAGAATTTTTCCTTACTCATGGAAGCAAGGCGGTTTGGAAGAGGAGAAGTCATTTTTCTTCGTTTAACTCCTAAGGATAAGAAGTGGATCAACGAATCGTTTAAAGTGAGTTGGTTGGGAAAAGATGTGATCCTAACCAAAAGGGAAAAGAGTATGGTTGCTTTTTTGCCGATTTCACCAGATACTCCAGCGGGTGCGATGACTCTCGAGATTGTATCAAAAATATTTTTTGTCAAACGTGGACAAAAACAATACCAAATTATTTTAGAACCAACTAAATTCCAAGTAATCAAAAAAAACCAACAGATCAAAGTAGATGAAAAGTTTGTAACAAAAGAACTTCCAAAAGAAATATTGGATTATATCCAAGAATGTAAATCTGCTAAAGAAGCTGCCTTTGCAAAACAAAGCCATTTACAATTTTCCAATAATTTCAAAAATCCTTTAGAAAGGATTTTTATTACCAGCAAATTTTATGTTAGGCGTGATTATAATAACAAACAAGGCCGACCTCATGGTGGTGTGGACTTTCGAGGAAAATCAGGAACACCAGTATATGCAATCCAAGATGGAGTTGTCGTACTGGCACGTAAAACTTACTACGAAGGAAATTTTACAATCCTAGATCATGGGAATAAGATATTTTCTTTTTATATGCACCAAAATGAAATCAAAGTCAAAGTTGGTGATGTGGTGAAACAAGGGCAGGAAATCGGAACTGTTGGCTCCACAGGAATGTCTACGGGGCCTCATCTCCATTTGGGAGCTAAGGTAAACGATGTCTTAGTGGATCCACTTTCCTTAATTGCTTTGCAATCGATTTCCGAATCGAATTGAAGATAGAAAATCACGAATTCCTTGTTCGTGGATTTCTCCCTTTTCTAAATTTTCTGTAATATGTAACAGCAGTTTGTCGTGATTCGGTGTATCCACAAGAATGAATCCAGTTTTCGCATAACGGGGGCGTAGTAGGTCGTAAAAAGTCCAAAACTTAGATGTGAGAATGAAGGGTTCCAATTCCTTTTGTTGGATTTCTTGGATGTCTTCAATGTCTCCTTTACTGACTTGTATTTTCAAGAATTCAGAAAATTCGGATATGGCTTGGTTTTCTTGGAAACCTAGATAATCTGGAAAATAAAAAATCCGAACAAATGGATAACGTTCTGCATCATGGTCACTAAAAGCAAGTAAACCTGCAATTTGACCGGCCCCAGTTTTGTTCTCCATGGTTAAGTCTTCTGGTTTAAAAAAATAAAATCCTTCAGGTAGAGTAAATCCCAGTTGGAGTTCTTCATTCCAATATTGGTTGTTTTCTGTGACTACCCAACCATTTAGATCCTTTTCCTCGATTTGGTATTTGTTTTTGAAAAGGAGGTAGGCAGATAATACTTCTGCACCTTGTAAGGCTTTAAAAGCAATGAGTGCATTACTTGCAATGAGGCAAGCGGCAACTAACAGGCGAGCATACTCCTCGAGATGTAAAACACGAATGAGAAAAGCAATCGCGATAAATAAAAACAAAAATACAGTTCCGGCTTCAAATACCAAAACTTCAGCTAACCAAAGAGCAAAGATAAATAATGCTAAGACACCGACCTCTATAAATGGGTGGAAAGTTTCTGCCCAATATCTATGGATTACATACAAACTGACATAAGTGATGATTAATCCTACGATGAGAGAAACAATACAGAGGGCGAAGATATAATGCCAAGGCAAATGGGACTCATGGTAAATGAAAAAAGGAACTGCAATAATGGAATATAAGATGAGTAGGTTTCTTGCTGTTTTGGGTGCGAAAAATTTGGTCAAGAAACCACTTGCATGATTTTGGATTTTGATTAGTATTTGCTTCATGTCGGCGATCACAGACTTCTTTCAAAAAATCCAAAACCAAATTCTAGAAATCCAAACTACCATCAACCAGATCAATACCAGTTGGGAGAATTTTCAAAAGTTTTGGGATTTGTTTTTTACTTTAGTCCCTTGGGAAGTTCTCCTCTTACTCATCTTTTCTGTCATCCTCCTTTCCGTTTTCAATTCAGTTTCTCCGAAAACTCCTAAGGCCAATCTCACGATTGCGGTTTTGTTACTCGCAGCACTTTGGATCTATTTTTGGGGATTGTTTTCAAAAGAGGTGGCCTATGGCAAAGTGGTGATTGCGTCATTGTATATTCTAATTCCTCTACATGCGATTGGAGTCTTCCAAATCGTATATCAATGGGGAGAGAAGTTGTATTGGAACAAAAGGCGGATCCAACCTAAAAGTTGGGAATCTGCACTCCACCAACTTTCTTTGGATTACCACCAATTGGTAGGTAAGGCTCATTTACATCATGGAGAAATCCAAGAAAATCGGGACAGTTTGTTCCTAGAAATGGAACGATTGGAACTCTCCCTGAAAGGGATGAAATCTCTCCTTTCGCAAAAGAATCAATCGAATGAGCACCAATGAAATCTATTTATTTTTTACCAATCACTAATGGATAAAATCCAAGAGGGGATTGGACTTCATGATCGTGTGCGGGGATCACTTGTAACTCTGGATTCTTTTTTAGAAGTTCGTGAACTCGGGAAATTTCTTCGCCTAGAGTGGCCGTGTCGTAATCTACAATCCAACGGGCACCTCTAGGTTTGTGTCTCTTTTTTAGAAAACCTTCGCGTCTCCAAACAATATCACCCGTAAGAAAGAAAGTTTGTCCGTTTTCTGTATGTAGGAACAATCCTACTGAACCTTCGCTATGCCCTTTCATAGGAACAAAAACAGCAGTTCCATCGCCATACCAATCCAAACTCTTCGCATAAGATACATAAGGTTTATTCTGAAATTCTAAATGATTCCAATTAACAGAATCTCCATCAAACTGAGAGGAAATATAACCTAATTCAATTTTCGGATTGTTTAATTCACTGGGTAAACTGTGAATTTTTGCTAAAGGAAAATCTTTTAGTCCACTCGCATGATCCCAATGGAGATGAGAGAAAAATAAATCTTGGATGGAATTAGTTTTTATACCATTTGTTTCTAACTGTTCTTTTGCGGTTTGTATCAATTGGTATTCCATCAGTAATTTTAAATACAGAGGAAAAACCTGGAACTGTTCTTTGATTTTAGTTCCAAGTCCGGTATCAAATAAAAAATTTCCTTTGGGATGTTGGATGTAAAAACCTGAATGAGCCACAGTGACAACCTTAAGAACGGATCCACCTTCAATCACAAAGGCTTCTAAAGTTTTTGCTTCTCCTGTTTTGAGAATCGAAAACAGGAGAGGTGATTTTTCTTTTGGTTTGGGAATGAGGGAGTTAGTTTCCTTTTGTTCTGAGAATGGAATGGCAATACTTTCATTGGGGTATCCCAGAAAATAGAGAAGGAAGAAACAAAGTGAAACAATGATTAGGCTCATGGCGATTCGAGTTTTGGAGGAGAGTTTCATATTTGATAGGGATCCTTTAGAATAAAATTAATCTTGTTTGAAGAGGGATTCGGCAGTTTTCGCAGCCACACGGAGGGGTTCTGGAGACTTTTGGAGTTTGGAAAGCAACAAAGCCCCTTCCCACAATGAGAGTAGGGAGAGCGAAAGATTTTTAGAGACACGAGAAGTGTAACCTTTTCCCACCAAGTAGGTTTCGAATGTTTTTAACCATAAGGAATAAACTTGCGTGCAGGCATCAGAAACCATAGGAACAGAACCGGCTGTTTCCATTGCGGTTGTGGCAATGGGACATCCTTTTTTGTATTCGCTAGAAACAATTCTTTCTTCCAGCAAGTGGAACACTTGTTTAACGGCCTCTGCAGGCGAATCTCTTTCTGTCAACACTGACAAAAAAAACGAGTTCAATTGATTGCCAGAATGGAGGAGAGCAAGGCTTGTCAGTTCCTCTTTTCCACCCGGAAAGTGAAAGTAGAGAGAACCCTTAGGTGTGTTGGTTTCTTTTCCGAGCTCACTCAGTCCACTTGCTCCATACCCACCCGTTTCTAAAAGTTCGGCCATGACTTCAATCATCCGTTGTTTTGTGGATCCACCTTTTTTGCCCATAGGCCATTCCTTATGTAAATAGTAGACCGGTCAACATAAAAAAGGAAATGCTTAAAATTAGGAAATCAGACGTAAAAAATACCAAAGAATAAATCTCATTGTTTTTTGGGGAGCCGGCCGATAAACTAAGTAGTACGGATTTCGGGACGAAGTATGATCAATAAGAAGCCATCGCTTACTGGAAGACAAAAGGCCGCCATCTTTTTGGTAGCTGTTGGAAACGATACGGCATCCGAAATTTTCAAACACCTCCGTGAAGACGAGATCGAACAGATTACGTTTGAAATTGCTCGTTTAGATAAAATCACTCCAGAAGACAAAGAAAAAGTACTCGTTGAGTTCAATGAACTCATGATGGCTCAGGAATTTATCACCAATGGTGGTATTGACTTTGCGCGTGGACTACTCGAAAAAGCTCTCGGTAACCAGAAAGCCATCGATATCATCAACCGGTTGACCTCGTCCTTACAAGTAAGGCCGTTTGACTTCATTCGTAGAACGGACCCGGCCCACCTCCTCAACTTCATCCAGGGGGAACATCCGCAGACCATCGCATTAATTTTATCTTACTTGGATCCGCAGAAAGCATCCAACATTCTCTCGAACTTACCGCACCAAATCCAAGCGGAAGTGGCCAAACGAATTGCTACCATGGACCGGGTATCACCGGACGTACTTCGAGAGGTGGAACGAGTGTTGGAACGTAAACTCTCCACTCTTGCCTCAGAGGATTATACTTCCGCTGGGGGTATTGATTCAGTGGTAGAAATTTTGAACTTGGTAGACCGGGGAACAGAAAAAACCATCATCGAAGCCTTGGAAGAGGAAGACCCGGAACTCGCCGAAGAGATCAAAAAACGGATGTTCGTATTCGAAGATATCGTTTTACTCGATGACCGTGCCATTCAAAAGGTAATGCGTGAAGTAGATAACACTGATTTGGCGAAAGCGTTAAAGTCAGTAGACTCCGAAGTACAAGATAAAATCTTTAAAAACATGTCGAAACGTGCTGCAAACTTACTTCGGGAAGATATGGACTTTATGGGTCCGGTTCGTTTGAAAGACGTGGAAGACGCACAGCAAAAGATTGTAAACATTATCCGTAAACTGGAAGAAGCGGGCGAGATCGTTGTGGCTCGTGCGGGAGAAGACGAACTTGTGGTTTAAGTCACAAGTTTAGCTTTATTTGTGATACAAAACTTGTCTGAATCAATTCGTTTTAAAATTAATTAATTCGATTATTGAACTTCCCCCATTTCGGCGGGAATTCGATCAAAGCCTCTTTGGGTGAAATTTCAGCGCGCTCTAACCTTTGATTTAGTGTGATTAGTTTGTGAAGGTTTCCCATAGAAAACGAAAATTCAGTAATATCAAAATCGTCCAAACGGACTTTGGCATTTCTGCAGAATAGTTTAAGTTCTGATAGAATCAAATTGACTCTGGCGTTGGCATAACGAGCTACTATCTCTTCAAATTCCTCTTCATTAAAAAATTCTCTTTCTAAATCGTAATCAAATTCCTGGCGGATTAAATCTATCAACGATAGTCCCAGCTCTTTGGCAACCAAAACGACATAATCAAATTTGGAACGGACCCAATCTTCGGATTCCAAAAGTTCCACGGCAGAACGAGGAATATTCAATTTATCTGATAGTTCAACTCTGGTGAGCTTTCTTCTCTCGCGGTAGCTTCTAAAGTGGTTCACTTTTTCCATGGTTTAAAAAAAAATCTAAAAATCCGTTAATAACGGTCTGAAATGGCTTCAAAAACGTTTTGAACGTTCTGAAGGAATAAGATTCGCATGGATAGGGTTGACTTACTGTAGGAAAGAATCGTTAGACTCTAATTACGCTAAATTTCCTTTCTGGAGTCCATCACCGATGGTTACCTTAGGTGGTGGACTTGTTTTTTCCAACCATTTCTTTTTTTAGGATCGATTTATCCTAAATTTCTATTGGGCTTAAGGACTACTCAATTTTCAATTTGACAAATGAATCATTCCAAATAACGAGCAGGGAATTTTCATTTTTTTATCAAAAATGAAACATTTTTCTTACTTGATGCAATAAAATCTTAAGATGGAATTTTGCAGAAGAAGGTAACCTTTGATGAAATCTATTCTTTCGTTTCGTAAACTTTACTTCGTGGTAAGTTTATTTTTATTGTTATTCACCAATTGTGCAACAGTGGAACCTCCCACTCGTCTGCGTAAAGAGATCGACTTACAAGGACACCGTGGTGCGAGAGGACTCAAACCGGAAAACACTTGGCCTGCTTTTGAAGAAGCTATCAAATATAAGATGGTTACTTTGGAGTTAGATACTGTTCTCACTAAGGACAAACGAGTAGTCATCCACCATGATTCTGATACCAATCCAATCATTTGTCAAAATGTGGATGGGACAGAAATCCAAAAAAAATCTCTCTATGAACTGACATTAACTGAATTACAATCTTATGATTGCGGATCTAAAAAAAATCCAAACTTTCCCAAACAAATTCCAGTTCCTGGAACGAAACTTCTTTCTTTAGAAGAATTCTTTGAGAAAGTATTGGCTACAGAAAAAAAATCAAAAGAGATTTATGAATTCAATATCGAAACAAAATTTCCAGATGATGGATCTGCTCCCGATAGTTTGGTGAAAGAACATACAGAAAAATTAATCCAAATCATTGAAAAGTATAAAGTAATCGAAAGATCCACCATTCAATCGTTTGATCTTCGTACCTTGTCAGTTTCAAAGTTAAAAAATCCAAAGATCAAAACCAGTGCTTTGTTTGTTCCAACCTACTTTCAAGGTTTTTTGATGACGATTGGCCTCGGAAACGGATATCGTGAAACCATTCTAACGGCTGCGAAAGACAAAAAAGCGGATATCATTTCCCCATACTTTCTGTATGTCACTCCTAAGTTTGTAAATGAGTCGCATAACAATTCTATGTTGGTTATTCCATGGACAGTGAATACAGATAAAGAAATGAGAAGACTCGTTTCTTGTGGAGTGGATGGAATTATTTCTGACTATCCCGATTTACTAGATTCAGTGGTTCGTAAAAAACCTTAAATTCCCCAAACCACAGTACAAAGCGAAGAATAGAGAGAGAGGTAATTAGTTGCCTCTTTTTCGATTCGATAGATATCCCCGATCCCACCAGCATTAGCAGCAGAACCGATGCTGGCATTGCCGGTGGTGAAAAAAAATCCATACCGTTTTACACATGCCTTCCCTTTTTTTAAAGGGAGTTTGGGCAAATTTCGTTCGGATAGGCCTAAGGAATAGGAGGCATACAAAAGTCCTGTTGGGCCCAAACCTTGCGGTTGCCCCAAGTTCACACAACTGGTAGAAAAACTTCCGAAAAGAATCAAAAGTCCGAGAGTGAATGAATACAAAGAGATATGTTTCGGTTTCATTCGTTTCCTGAGATCTCTACACATAGGTTCGCATAAATGCCAAGGATGGCAAATGTTGTCCAATTGGTTTCTGTAACATTTTGAATTTTGGATCTAGACTTTAGAAATTCCAAAGAAGCATCTCCGAAGGAAATAAGTCCGAGTACAGAGTGTACACAAGATGTTGCTCTCCGTTTCGAAGTTTCACCGGTTCCAAAAATTCCAATTTTTGCTTTTGTGTACAAAAATCCCCTGGGACCAAAGCCCGGGGAGGCACAGTTGCCAAAAAACAAACTAGAGATCAGAACTACTAATATAAAAAAGCTAAAAACTCGATTCAAAGAATATCCTTAGTTGTTAATCAGTTCTTTATGTTTGTTTTTTATCTGGATGCATTTTTTTTCAGAATCAATTTGTTTCAAAAGAGTTTTTTTCACCGGTGCAGGAAGGCGGGGGTGGTTGCCTGTGAACTTCTTTAAAATAAGTAGTGTTTCATCAGTACAAAAGTCTGGCGCCAAACTTTTAGCAAAGGCATCTAAATAATTTTCATCCTCGCCGTTACTGAATCTGTCTAGAGCATCTAAATATGTATCCAGGAAACTCAATTGGATGTCTTTTTGATTTTCGGGAAATAGGGAATAAGAAACTACACGTAGAGTCGAGGAAGAGAATTTGCTTTTTTTCGGATCTAAAAGAATTTGAATCCATTTTTCTTTTACAGACCGATTGGGTTCTGCTCCTTCGGCCGCCAAACCAGAGTTTACTCCTCTGCTAGAAGGATCTACTTTTTTCTCTCGCTCGAGAATGGCCTGGATTTGTGTTCTTTCTTTTTCCAGGGAACTGAGTTTTACAATTAGGTTCCAACGTAAATCTTGATCAATTTTTAATCCAGATACTGAGAGTTTGTTTTCTAAAAAATCATATAATCTTTTTTTTGCGGTGATTGTGTAGGTAGAGTCGATTAAGGAAACAAAAAGGTAGCGCTGTTCATCACTTCCTGGTTTTGCTTTGTTCAGTTCTTCCCATAAAAAACTTTGTAAAGCATCGAAATCACGCATTCGTTTTTCTTCTGGAAACCAATAGCGACTCGTTACGTAGGTAGATCCGTTGTCACCTGCCAAACGTGACAAAATCCAACGTTTGATTTTGGTATCCGATTCTTTTGGAAATAAACGGATCGCTGTGTCTTTGAATTCATCAAATGTGATATTGGCAAGTTGAACTTGTCTAAAATAATCCGTCCACAAAATGAGTTTTCGCATTGGGTCTGTATCATATTCTAAAACATATTCCAAATTATCCTTGTTAGGTTCTGTCCATTTCCAAATGGCAAAGTCATGATCCTCGGCATTGATGAAACTATAATCGGGACAAGATTTTACAGGAAAAATAGCATTGGTTGAGCGCCCAGAATAAATCACGGAGGCTTCTTCGAAGGATAATTGTTTGTTTGTTTTATCAAAAAAGTAAAGACCGAGTATGGTTTTATGATCTCTGAGTTTATTTTCCGTACCAGGAGCTGATTGGACAATTTTCCAATAGAACTTGTTATCGGCACAAAGTGTTGTGAGTTCCACTTGGTTGGTCCCTTTAGTTTCTAACCAATCTTTGGACCATTTTTTCATAGGGAACCCACTGGCAAATTCCAGTTCCTTTAAAAAGTCAGTGAGTGTAGAATTGGAATAGGAATACTTACGAAGGTAATTTTGCACGCCACGTTGAAAGGCATCTTCTCCTATAAAATAAACCAATTGTTTGAGAACGGAAGCACCTTTTCCATAAGTGATTCCGTCAAATTGTGTGAAGGCTTCTTCTGTATCGGATACTTTTGCTTCAACGGGGTGGTTTGTGATAAAACTATCTTCTTCATAGGCCCATTGTTTCATTTTTTCAAAAAAACTAATCCATGTTTCTTTGAATTCAGAATTCTTTGCTTGAGCTAAACTTGCCATATAGGTCGCAAAACTTTCATTCAACCACAACCCATTCCACCATCGCATAGTGACTAAATTCCCAAACCACATATGTGCCATTTCATGTAAAACTACATCGGATAGGTTTTCTCTTTGGGATCTTGTCATGGGAGCACGAGATACAAAACGTTCAGAAAAGGTAACAGCTGCTACATTTTCCATAGCACCAAAATTAAATTCGGGAACAATGATTTGGTCATATTTTAGGAATGGATAAGGAATTCCAAAATAAGAATTAAAAAAAGCAAATCCTTCTTTTGTAAAGGTAAACCAGTCTTTGGGATCTACATATTTGGCGAGTGATTTTCGAACAAAGAGTCGTAACGGGACGGAGTCATATTGATCTTCCCAAACTTGGTAAGGGCCGGCGTGAAGTGAAAAAACATAGGTCGCGATTTTTGCTGATTCTGGAAAGGAATGAGTTACCTCATCTGGGTTTGTACCTTTGGTAAGGGCTTGGGGAAGAGTGGTAGAAATCACTTTCCAATTTTTCGGAACGGTCGCATTCAGTTGGAAAGTCGCTTTTAGATCGGGTTGGTCAAAACAAGGGAACATTTTATTCGCATGGAAGGCTTCAAATTGAGAATAAAGATACACTTCTTTATCATCTGGATCTGTGAATTTATGAAGACCGTTTCCCGTTTTGGCATAAGGGGTTTCGAATAAAACTGTAAGAGTGTTATTTCCAATCATAAGATAGTTTGTCGGAAGTTGGATGTGGCCGTTTTCGTAAGCAAGATTGGTTAAATCTTCTTCATTCAGAATGATTGATTTGATTTTTCCTTCATAATAATCCAAACGTAGGTCTTTTAGTTTTTTTCCCAAAAATCGGATTTTGACTTTTCCTTCGAAGGAATCTTTCGGAGTTAAATGAACATCTAGTTCATAATGAATGTCTTCTAAAATTTCAAATCGACCTTCAGCCTCAGATTGAGTTAGGTGGTATGTTGGTTTTTTCAGATGGCAATCCAAAACCAAAACGGTAGAAAGTAAGGAAAGAATTTGTAAAATTTGTTTCATAGAGGCTCCGTCTCGTTATGGTTGAAAGTTACGATATAAAATGGCCCAGTCGATTGACTTTCGATTTTTCCATTCTGATTCACTATAGTATTTGCCACCAATTGAATTTAGTATCATTTCCATATACTCTTCGCCTGGATCAAAGTCTTTTGCACTCAAAAAGATGGACCCACCCCATTTTTTCTTGGCCTGGGTATGACTAAAGACACCGATTAAGTCTTCCACTTTTTCATTAGAGAGAGGAATCTTATACTTGGATGTGAGTTCGATGACCAATTCTTTTACAGTTTGGATTTGTTCTGGTTGTTTTAAAAGTTCTTCTGTATCCTTGGCCACAATTTCAATTTGTATACAATTGTCGTTAGTGCCAGTGGCAGCAGCAGCTCTGTCTTCCAAAACATCAACTAGTTGGTAGGCTTTTCCATTATTGTCCACCATGATGGATGCGGTTAAGTTTCTTGCTTCGAGTGTGCGAAGAGATTTAAAATATTCAGAAATGGCAGTGTAATGTAAAACAACACAACTAGGTTTGATTTTTCCGCGAAACAAATATTTGACTCTGTATTCTTCGGGAGGAAAACCTTTCTCATCTTTTTCAATCCGCGCTATGTTGATCTTTTCCGCTTTTGTGATCCCTCGGCCATTGGTGGGTTTGAAGGTTTCTTTTAAAATTTCTTTGTTTTCTTTTTTTAAGACCCAACCAGTGACAAAACGATCCTTCCAATCGTCTTCTTCATAAAATTTTCCATCAATTTCAGAAAGGATTTGTTTGAGTGCAAGTTCACTCCCGCACGGAGAAAAATCCACAAACCCGCCAAACCTTCGTTTGGTTTGATTGTGCGTAAAAATTCCTCGTTTGGAGATGATATCGTAGTTGGATTTTGGGATGTCGAGTTCCTCTGTCAAATAGGAAATAACACCGTTTAAAACGGCACGTTGTTTGCGGTTATTATAGAGAGTTTCTTGGGTGCCTTCGTAAACTATATGAATCGATTCTAAATCAATTCCAGGTGCTGCCGACCATTCATGATTCAAAAAATTAGGATCTCCAAAAATATTACCTTCCGAGTCCACGTAGACATGAAACATAAATTGATTGTCCACAGAAAGTTTCAGGAAGTTAGGGAGCGTTCGTTTTCCTGAATTATGAAGGATGATGGCTGAAATAGATTTTGGATCACGAGATTTGGAAAGTAAATTCCATTTTATATTCTTAGCCGACTCTAGTTCGCTATAGGATACCAAACCTTGGATACGAATGGATGGATAGTCAGGAGCCTTTCGAAAAATACCAATACATCCAGTGGAAATAAGGAAAATGAGTGATAATTTTACAAGATTCTGACACAATGGGTTCAAAATCATAACAAGGAAAAGAGACTTGGAGCCGTATACACCCTTTACTCTATCGCGAAATCGTTTCTTAAAGTTTTCTCTCAAATGTTTTGCCCTAACTGCAGTTTCAATTCAAGGAGTGAATTGTGGTCCTGGACTTACCACTCCCACACTCAGGGGAATTTCACCAGAACAATATCACAGTTTTCGTAGCTTGCAAGAAGTCTTCCTCCAAGACAACCCCATTCCGAATTTTGATTTAGGACTGGCATTGGATCAGTATGTATATGGACATCCGTATCCTATCGAAACAGAAAGCGTTATACAACTGTTAGCTAGCGTTCCTTCCTCAATTTTAGCGGCCATGGCTCTTGATTTTTCTTTCACTCCGATTGTAAAACTTCCCGTGGAAGAACGGATCAAACGATTACAAGAATGGAAACATTCTTCTCTCGGCCTCAAACGTGGTGTTTACGCCATCCTCAGGCAAATTTCATTTTTCCTTTTAAGTTCCGACAAAGATTACCAAAAATTTGTCGGTTATATCCATTAAGGCGGGCTATATGGGAATTCCTATTTTTAACGAAAAAATTATCACTCCAAAAAAACATTCAGACATTATCAAAGAGAATCAAATCCAAAACGGAAAATGGGAACTGAGTGCCGATGTTGTTGTCATTGGCTCTGGTGCAGGTGGTGCCGTCGCAGCAAGCGAACTCGCACGTAACGGTTGGAAGGTGGTCCTCATCGAAGAAGGCAGTTACTTCACTCCTGCACAATTCAATTCTGATGAATTCATCTCGCAAGCAAGACTCTATCGCGATGCAGGGTTTATCGTCACGGAAGAACAAACATTATCGATTTTGCAAGGGAAGTCAATCGGTGGTTCCACAACTGTCAACTGGCAAACATCTTTATATCCTCCAGACTACGTAACAACGGAATGGAGTGAACGATTTGGCTGGCAAGGATATTCAAGAGAAGAAATGGATTCCTTTGTTTCCGAAGTTCATGAAAGGTTGGGTGTCCATGAAGTTCCAGATAATTTAGTTAATGCCAACAACAATGTCCTTCGAGTCGGTGGGAAAAAAATTGGTCTCACTCCACAAGTGCTTCGAAACAACAACCGAGGTTGTATTGGACTTGGTCGGTGTGGACTTGGTTGTCCTATCAATGCCAAACAATCGGCGTTTTTAACTTGGATTCCCGATGCGATTGAAGCCGGTGCCATCGTAGTTTCCAATATGCGTGCCGCAAAAATCAAAGAAGGAAAAATCAAAACTGTTATTGCCGAGTTTACACCCGATGCTTATGAAACGGCACCTTCGCAAGTGATCGAAATTATGGAAATCAAAGCGCCGGTCGTGATTGTGAGTGCCGGTGCCATCGAAGGTCCTGCTCTTTTACAAAGGAGTGGGATTGGGAATGGATGGGTAGGTAGAAATTTAAAAGTCCATCCAACATCCACTATCTTTGGTAAGTTTGATTCAGAAATCAAAATGTTCCATGGCCCACCGCAGTCTATCGTGATCAAAGATGGGCACAATCAAAATGGGACTGGTTACGGTTTCTGGTTGGAAGCGGCCCCTTACAGACCAACTCTTGCCTCATCTCTTGTTCCTTTTTACGGCAAACAACAGTTTGATGTCATGAAGGACTACACTAAATACAATGCAGGGATTGTTCTTGTGCGTGATGGTGCCGATGGAGAGGCCAATGCGAGTGTAAAATACAGTTTGGGACGAAGAAAGGTCTACTTTGAACTAACACCTACAGATGGTCTGAATATGCTAAAAGGATTAAAGGCCCTTGCAGAAGTGACAGTGGCAGCTGGTGCGAAGGAACTCATTTTTCCTTTCACCAGATTCACAGAGCCTTACAAAGTCACAGGAAACGATAACTTTGATTGGATTTTGAAAGAAAGTACGAGACCGGGTGACCTAACTGTTGGTTCTGCGCATCCTCATGGGTCCATTCAGTCAGCAAACGATCCAGAAAAGGGCGCTGTTGATTTAAATTTGGAAATTTATGGTCATAAAAACATATTTGTCATGGATGCCTCTGTTTACCCTACAGGACTTTCGGTGAACCCACAAATAACGACAATGAGTATCGTTCTCAGAGCATCGCGAAATTTGGCCGCACAAAAAGAAGAAAGAACGAAGATCTAACTTTTTTCCAAAAATCCCTTTCATTCCCATGGGTTCCAACTAGTTTGGAATCCGTGCGGAAATATCTTTCCTTAGTTTTTATCATTGTAATCCTTCACACTACAGTCTTCGCCATTGACAGTGATGCGATGAAGGAAGGCAAAAAAGCTTTTTCAAAAAAAGCTTACGGCGAAGCGATTAAAAAATTTACAAAACATGCCGACTCACACCCGCAAGACGGTGAAGCGTATATGTATTTGGGATATATCTATGAATATAAAAAAGATTATCCTAAATCCATTCAAAACTTTAGAAGAGCTGCCGATTTGGATTTGGACAAAGACCAAAGAAAAACAGTCCTTCTAAAACTCGCACTTTTTTTTAACTATCACCAAGATTGGAATTCATCGGCTACTTATGCGGCTCGTTATCTGAAATATGATCCAAAAAATGAAGAAGTACAAAAGATATACAACCGCGCTGTGGGAAATAAAGGGAATCCTTCTTCTACTCAAAATTATACTCATACAGTGAGAGTAGAATCCAAACCTGCGGAACCAAAACAATCGGATTCAAAAAAAGATACCTCTAAAAAAGTAGAAGAAGTTTCCGATAACTCCGAAGGTACAAAACCAAGCGAGTATTATGAACAAGTTTTGGTAGGCCAACCAAATTTGGAAGATGTTCGTTGGGATTATGTTCTGGCTTTATTTGAAGAAAAAAAATATGACCTAGCGGAAACCAATCTAAAGAACCTGATCGAAAAAAATCCATCTCGCTCTAGATACCACTACAAACTTGGGATTGTTAAATTAAGACAAGATGATCCTAAGTCGGCAATTGAGTCCTTTGAACGTGCCAAAAAAAATCCATTTTCAAAAGACACAAATGTTTTTTTGTATTATGTATATCTGAACGAAGGGATCGCCTTCCAGAAGTTAGCTGAATTAGATAAAGCAGAAATCTCTTTCCAACAAGCATACAAACAATTACAAAAAGACCCTCCACTTTTGGCTTTAGCAAGATTGTATGAACAAAAATCCGATTGGGAGAATTGTATATCTTCGGCAGACAAAGCCCTTTCTCTGAATCCAGAACAAATAGAATCTCATATATTTCGTTTTGTCTGTATGTTTGAGGCAGGCAAAAGAACAAAAAAATTCGATAATAGTTTTGCTAAGTATTCAGAATTTATTGATTCAAAATATCCTGACTTAACCCAAACCCCAGAAAAATACCAAGTGGGATTCATTAAACTCGCAAGACGTTTTACGGAAACCAATGCTTTCGACAAAGCAGAGACTTATTTTTCTCTTTTGGAAAAAGTTCCTGCAAATTTAGAATCAAGGGAGTTTTTGTTCTATCGTGGCCGGAATTATTTTTATTCAGGCAAGGTAGATGCGGCCATTTCTATTCTACAAAAAGTTTCTGGTTCTTCTTCTGGATACTATCTGCTTGCTCGATGTTACTCTAAAAAAGGGGATCTTTCCAAAACCAAAGAACAATTTAAGTTAGCTGCTGATTTAAAACCTGATTATTGGACTTCTGAGTCTTTAGAGAAAGATTTTAAAGATGTTTGGAAAGATGTAAGTTTTCGCGAATTTATTAAAACAAAAGCGGGCACTGTGAGTGCCCAGTCACAACCGTAAACTAAAACCTCGGGTTAGCAACCACTGCTACATGGACAGCATACATTCTAATCTTCTTTAGAATCCTTTCCAGAACTTGGACTTTTAAACAAATCGGCTCTTAGTTTTTTAAAGGTATCTACAGAAATTTGGCCAGGAGCTTTTGGATTGCCTAATGTCATGTAGGTGAAAGAGGAATGAAATTTGTCTCCAAAAACTCGAGAGATAATTCCCAGTTCTCCCATAGAGATTCCGATCATTGTATTGGATTTTGATAAAAGTTTAATATCATTTAAAAAATCTGCTGTTTCTTCAATGTCTTCCGGTGTGATTGCAAATTTAAAGATAGGGTTTTTCTTTTTTACAGGTTTTGCCTTATTAATGTAATTCATCATTTCATTTGCAAGGATGGATTTTTTAAACGAATGATAGGAATAGATAATTCGATAGTTGAGAGTTTCATAATTACGAAAGATAGTATCTTCGCGATTCAATTCGATATCTAAATAATTCGCATTATCGTTAAAATCTTTTAAAATACCTTCCACATCTTCATGGAAAAGTTTCACATAGGAACGAACACTGCTATCTTCTGCCCTGCGGTAGGTGAAAAGCACAGGAAGACCTAAAGCTTTGAGCTTTTTTTTCATTTCTTTTTGGATGTAGTTTCTAGAAAAAAGATCCAATCGGACTTCGATCACATCGATTTCTTTAACATCCTTTTTTTGTAGATGGCGGAGATCATCTTCGCCAACAGTAGCTATGATTTTATAAGATTCAGGCATAATGTTTATAGTCCTTTTTGTAATAAATCGTGAAGGGAAATCATTCCTACAAACTGACCTGTTTCATCCACAACCGGTGCAACAGAAATAGGACGTTCCCGACTTTCCATTTTGATTAAAACATCATAGGCTTTTTCCTCTGGTCGGAAACTACTTGGATTTGCATTCATCATATCTTTTGCAGTCACAGTGGGTAAAAGAGTATTTTTTGTTAGATATTTACGAATATCGTAATCAGTGATGAGACCAATGAGTTTAGATTTTGAATCCACTACACCCGTAGCACCAATTCCTTTTTCCGTAATTTCTTTTAAGATAGTTTCCAGATTAGCATCCACAGCAATCGAAGCGTTTCTTTCCCCTTTTCGCATAACGTCGGATAGGTACAAAGAAAGACGTTTTCCCAGTCGGCCTGCGGGATGATATAAGGCAAAATCGTTCGCCTGAAAGTTTTTTAATTCCATCAGTGCCACAGCGATTGCATCCCCGAGTACTAAGGCAATGGTTGTACTCGAGGTAGGGGCTAAATCTAAAGGGCAAGCTTCTTTTAATACGGGAGTGATGATAACAATATCAGAAAGGGATGCTAACTTGGATTTGGCGTTTGCAGTGATTCCTACAATTTTTGCTCCAATTTTTCTGAGTGTGGGTAATATGTAATTTAGCTCTTCGGATTCGCCACTTTTACCGATGGCAAGGACTACATCATCTGGTCCTACAATCCCTGAATCGCCATGGGATGCGTCCGTTGGATGTAAAAAATAAGCTGAGGTTCCCGTGGAAGAAAGTGTATGCGAAATTTTTTTGGCAATGTCTCCGGACTTGCCCACACCCGTTACTATGACTTTGCCATTCGATTTTAAAATCAAATCGATACAATCTTTAACTGATGGATCGAGTTGGTCACGGAAATGAACAAGGGATGAAATTTCATCATCTAATGCTTGTTTTACTATAGATAGCGTATCTTTTTCTTTCATACAATTAATTCCTCCCAAGCTAAATCATCCACTTTGATTTCATGGGTAATCGCAGTGTCAATTCCTGGAATCCTTAGAACAACTAAGGTTTTGTTTTTAACTTTCAAAATTTCCATAATTTTGCCGGAAAAGGATCCGCTGATAATGCGAACCTTTTTTCCTTTTTCCAAAACAGATTCGGGACTTACTTTTAAACTGTCCGCATACTTTTGGAGGCCTTCTTCTAGTAGATCCAAATCATCTTGGGTCACAGTTGCTGGTTGGCCTTTGTGAAATACAAAATGGTGGGAACCCGGTAATTGTAGGACTTTATTTTTATCCCGCCAAAAGACAATTCTTACAAAAATATAAGAGGGAAGGATGGGAACATGGATCCATTTAAATCTGTCGGTCCATTTTTTTCTTTCTTTGCGAATGGGAACATAGTTTTCCAAAGTATATTTGGTAAGTAGTTGGCTGAGTTTTTTTTCGGCCCTGGGTTTGGTATAAACGATGTACCAAGCACTTTCTTCAATCGGGGGGTTAGTCTCGGACATCTAAACGGAACCTAATGGGTAGAACAAATTCTTTACCTTTGGAATATTGGAACTGCCAATCGGCTAGCTGCCGACGCACTTGTAAATCAAAGACGGCATACCTGCACTCAGTGACCACTGCAATTTTTTCTAGAGTACCATCTTCTTTGACAGTCAGTTTATAAACACAAACATCCTCTAATTTTTGTTCCAATGCCAGCGCAGGGTAACTCAAACAGTTTTGGAATTCTGAGATTTCGTCTTCCACGGTTTTGGTTCCGTCATCGTGAGCAGAATTTGGGGCGGACGGCTCAGCAGATTTTCCGATTCCAGAAGAAAATTGCAAACGTACAGTCGATGCAGTCCCACCCTCCTTCCATTTCAAAAATGTCGAATCTATGTCCCCTTGGAAGTTATAGCCAATTAGAGCAGATAGTAATAAAAAATGAGATCCAAACGTAATGGCAAGTGCCTTATATTTCGGACCTTCAAAGAGAATGTGCATTCCAAGTTCATGAAAAACTTTATTGGAGAGAATGCAATCTCCATTTTCATTGTCCGTATATGCCTTCCAGTTGGGGAAAAATTTTCAGAGTATCGACGTTCGGTGAGTCCCACGGAACTTCCGTTGGTGTTGTTGTGGATGGGGTTCCTGCGGGCCTTCCTTTTCCAGAAGAAGAAATCCAAAAAGATCTAACACGACGCAGACCAGGACAAAATGATCTTACCACGCCTCGTGATGAAAAGGATCGGATGGTTGTGGAATCAGGAGTGTTTGAAGGAAAAACTACTGGTAGTCCCATTTTGATGAAAGTGAACAACCAAAACACCATTGGGAGTGACTATGATGAAATGGCTCATGTCTTTCGCCCTTCTCATGCAGATTATACTTATTCAGAAAAATACGGACACCGTGCTCATGTGGGTGGAGGTAGGTCTTCGGTTCGAGAGACCATTGGACGAGTGGCAGCTGCGGGTCTTGCTCGGGTCATCTTAGAACGCGAGTTAGGTATCTCCACTGTCGGTTGGGTAGATGCCATTGGACCCATTGATTCTCATATTAGTGAATTGGAATATCCCATTTCACGAGATATAGTGGATAGATTTCCTACTAGATGTCCAAAACAATCGACTAACGACGAAATGGAAACTCTCATTCGCAAACTTCGGGATGAAGGAGATTCAGTGGGTGGAGTGGTAAAAATTGCGGTTCGAAATCTACCGCCAGGTCTAGGAGATCCCGTCTACGATAAGTTAGATGCGGATTTAGCAAAAGCGATTCTTTCTATTTCTGCGTGTAAGGGATTTGAAGTGGGTTCTGGATTTTCAGGTACTCGCCAAACAGGAAGTGTTCACAATGATGAGTTTTATATTGAAGAAGGCACTGGAAAAGTAAAAACTAGAACCAATAATTCTGGTGGGATCCAAGGTGGGATTTCGAATGGAATGGATTTGATTTTACGTGCTGCTTTTAAGCCAACTTCCACCATTAAAAAAGAACAAAAAACCATTAACGATAAAAATGAAGAAACCATTTTGAAAGCAAAGGGTCGTCATGATCCTTGTGTGTTACCAAGAGCTGTTCCGATTGTGGAAGCAGTGGTAAATCTTGTGCTCGTGGATGCTTATCTTTACCAAAGAGCATTACAACCAAAATGGTTTATGAAATATGCAAATTTAGATTCTATCCCGGAACAATAAAGGAATCCTTAACACACATGAATCGGCCCAAAGTTTATAAAGTCCTTCTCCTTGAAGATGATGAAAGTAGTGCCAAACTATTGTTACATACTTTAGAAAGGTATAACTTTGATGTCACACATGTGGTGGATGGAATGTCAGGGCTTTCTAAAATCAAAAACAATAGTTATGATTTGATCATTAGTGATGTGAATATGCCGTATTTGGATGGGATCGGATTCCTGGAAAAAGGGAAGGATATGTTAAAGATGACTCCTGTCATCATGTTAACCGCTGTGGGCGAAAAGGACCAAGTAAGGCGAGCCGCTCTCAGTCATGTGACTGCTTACCTTCTCAAACCCATTGCCAACCAAGCTCTTTTGGAAAAAATTGCACAAGTTTTGCAATTAAAACCAGAGAACATCTTCGATAAAAAACAATATCCACTCGTAATCAATGTAACTGAATTATCGATTTCACAAATGCTTTTGGAGATTCAGGGTTGTCCGGGTAAAAAAGCTCTCGAAGAGATCTACGATCGGTTTACGCTCAGCTTAGGAGGGCGAGGATCCTTCACCAATTTGAGAATCAATCTCGATAAGATCTTCTTTTTTGAAAGCCGGGCCTTACAAATCTTGGATGATCTCATCGCAAAAATTCTCAAGCAGACCAATATCCGAGCCAGTTCCTTATTCTTAGAGTCTGAGTTCTTCAATGACAATGTAGTGGATTTGCAACCCTTTAGCTATCTTTCCGAGGTAAATATAATTTCAAAATGAAGGTTTGACAAAAACCAATGATAAGGTCTAATCAAACGTAGGGGGCCTGTTCTTTGGTTAAGATAAAGATAGACGGAGTCGAATACGAAGTCGACGAAAAGAAAAACCTCATCGACGCCACAAAAGAAGTTGGAGTCGAAATCCCTTACTTTTGTTACCACCCAGCACTTAGCATTGTCGGTATGTGCCGTATGTGTCTCATTGAAATTGAAGGTGTTCCTCGTTTACAAGCAGCTTGTAATACTCCTGTAAAAGAAGGAATGGGGATCATTACCAAATCAGATCGAGTAAAAGAAGCTCGCGCTGGTACTATGGAATTCCTTCTCGCCAATCACCCGTTAGATTGTCCGGTTTGTGATAAAGCTGGTGAATGTCGTTTGCAAGACAACGCATTTGGTTCGGGTACTGGTCATTCCCGGTTTGAATTTGATAAACGTAATATTCCTCAAGAAGAGATTGGAACAAATCTCATCATAAATCATAATCGTTGTATTGTTTGTTATCGTTGTGTACGTTTTGAAGAAGAGAAGGTTGGTGAGTCCAACTTAGGCCTTTTTGAACGGGGAAATCATTCCATCATTGGTCTTGCAAAATCAGAACCAATCAACCATAACTACCAAGGGGCTTTGGCGGATATCTGTCCTGTAGGAGCACTTCTCAATAATAAAACTCTGTTTAAGTCACGTGTTTGGTGGTACAAATCTCATAAATCAGTTTGCCACGGTTGTTCTACCGGTTGTAATGTAACAACAAACGTAAGAGACAATAAAATGTATCGTTATATGGTACGTGAAAATTATGATCAAGGTATGTTTTTCCTTTGTGATAAAGGAAGATTTGATTTGGATTGGATGAATGAAAATCGTCTGTTTAGTTATCTGGATCAAGGAACTCCTTCCACTTCCAAGGAAGTGATTTCTAAGATTGTTGATCGAATGAAATCGGCTAAGTCCATTGCAGTTATCGGTGGGGCTCATGAATCGAATGAAACTTTGGAAACATTAAAAAAAGGTTTTGAAAGTCTCTCTCGTGAGTTAGGTGGAAAGTCCATCCAGTGGGAATCACGAGTGACTGAAGCACAAAACAGAGATACCGAACAAGTGGATTTTTTACTCACAAAAGACAATCATCCTAACACACACGGAGCGGTAGATTTAGGAATCACCACACAATCGGGAATTTCTGGAATCATCAGTTCTATTAAGTCGGGCGCGATTGATTTAGTGATTGTTTTGAAAGAGTCTATCCCGGAAGGAATTGATGCTTCTAAAGTAATTGTTTTTGATTCTAATTTGACAGATGCAGCAAGGAACGCAAGTTTGGCGGTACCGATTCAAATTTTTGCAGAAGCAGCGGGAAGTTTTACCAATAAAAACGGCCTCAAACAAAACTTTGAACAATCTATGACTGCAATCAAAGGATTACAGAGTGCAGCAGGTGTTGTCGATTCTATCTTTCAAAAACTGACCGAAAGAATGGAGGCAAGTGTTGGGAACCGTTAATGTAATCAACGTCGCCAAAAGACACCAGTTCTCTTGGTATGAAAAGTTTTATTTTTGGTCCATTGGCAAAGGCCTTTGGATCACACTCAAACATTTCCTTAAAGTAGCTTTGTTTAACAAACAAGTTACCATTGAATATCCAGACAAAAAACGTCAGTACTCCACTCGGTTTCGCGGAATGCACTCCATGAAACGAGATGAACAAGGCCGGGAACGATGTACTGCTTGTTTTTGTTGTATGTGGATATGTCCTGCCAATGCCATTCACATCGAAGCAGCGGAAGTAACTTCGGAACGCCAACACCTCCATCCTGAAGATAAATATGCAAAGAAGTTCCAAATCGACTTGTTGCGATGTATCTTTTGTGGGCTTTGTGAAGAGGCCTGCCCTAAGGGTGCCATCTATTTGGATGGAACTGGTGAGATGGCGGCCGACAACCGGGAAGATTTATTTTTGACGAAAGAAAGAATGATGGAAAAGACAGGTGGCCCCATTCTCGGCCAAAGGAATTAATTTATTCTGCCAATTCTACTCTATTCCCCGGTTGATGTTTCCCACAGGAAACCGCCGGGTTTCTTTTTATTCATTCCGCTTCTTAATTTAATCTCATTCAATTTGTGAATACATCTCCTTTGTTTTTAATCGATACAAATAGTCTTTCTGATATAAAATCTGCAAACAATTTCAATGTAAGGAAATACTTCAGAAACTTTGTTTGTATTTGTATCTTTGTATTTGGATTTCATTCTGTGTTGTCTGCCGAGACTACTATCATCGAAAACGAAGAAGATGAAAAACGTGTTTTAGAAAACCATGCCTTTGAGAAATTACGATTTGGTCTCGCCAATCATATCCATTATTACAAAGTAAAAAAGACAAAAAACACTGTTGTGGAACAAAGATCGGGTCGCAAACGATTGTATGACCACAATTTAATCCTTCGTTCCATTTTTCGAAATCGAATTTTACATCATGAATATGGTTCCATTGGACGATTGTTAGATGGTGCTAGTTTTATAGATTTTGGAAGTGCCATTCTTTATGAAGAAGGGGCAGTAACTGTTAGAGATTTGTATGAGGACCAATTCCTCGCACGTTTTATCAAAAAGATTGTGGCAACCGATATCAACGACCCGGAATACGATCATACTCGTTATATAGAAATTCATATGACGGAAAGGGAACCTTTTCCCTTTGCCTTTAATGAAATTCCTTACCGCTTGGATGACCCAGAATACATTCGGGTTCTCACAAGGATTTACACTCCGAATGAATTTTCACCGGTGATCTTTCGGAGTACCAATTCGGGACCTGATTTGTTTTATACTGTGGATGAAATGCGGGAACACTTCCGGTCAGTTCTCGATGCGAACCCGCACCGAACGATTCTTTACTTTTTCAATCGATACATTTTTTTTCGAACTCCTTGCGAATCCAAATTCCAACTCCTCGGAACTATCGATGAAAAGGTCGGAGTGAACCATAGTTTCAGCGCTTGGCGCTATGTGGATTGGGAGAAACGGGAATTTTCGGAAGCGATCGAACCGAACTTTCGGTACATTCGGATTGCGGAAGAACGAAATGAAAGCAAAGCGGATCGGTTTGATTCCCTGATTTCGGGCTACAACTGCCAAATCCGAGCGAAAATAAACCACTACCGTCACAAAATCATGAAAACTATGACGAAATGATGATTTTTTTACTTTTCTTGTGGAGCGAACTCTGTACGTTTTTCCTAGAAACACCCAGAGAGAGGTAAACCCATGGGGAATTCCTATATTATTGATGCTGTCCGAACTCCGAGAGGAAAGGGCAAAAAACGCGGGACACTTGCATCCGTCCACCCACAAGAATTAGCTGCTGCCACATTAAAAGCCATCCAATCACGTACCGGAATTGATCCAAAAACGGTTGAAGAAGTTGTAATGGGTTGTGTATCCCAAGTTGCTGACCAAGCTGCATGTATCGCACGTTATGCGGTTATGGCTGCTCATTGGCCAAAAGAAGTTCCAGGTTACACTGTGAACCGATTTTGCGGATCTGGGTTACAAGCCCTCAACAACGTTGCAAACCACGTTGCTTCTGGAGCAATGGAACTGGGCGTTGGTGGTGGAGTTGAATCCATGAGCCGTGTGAAAATGGGTGATGATATGATGGGACGTGATTTTAACGTTGGTAACGATAAAATTGCATCTTACTACAACCTAGTTCCACAAGGTATTTCTGCTGACCTAATCGCAACCAAGTATGATATTTCTCGTGAAGAAGCAGATCGATTTGCTGAATCTTCACAACAAAAAGCACATGCTGCGGTTCAAAACGGTTACTTTAAAAAATCTGTGATCCCAATTACTTTGGATGATGGAACTGTTGTGACGGAAGAAGAGAACCCACGTTTGGAATCTGATTATGCATTCCTTTCTGGCCTTGGCCCCGTATTCAAAACCATTGGTGAAAAAGAATTGGATGCCATTGCTTTACGTTCTTATCCAGAAGTTACAAAAATTAACCACATCCATACACTCGGAAACTCTTCCGGTATCGTGGATGGTGCTGCTGCGATTCTTGTTACCAATGATGAAGGACTTAAAAAATACGGTTTGAAACCACGAGCAAGAGTTCTTGCAACGGTTGCGACTGGTGAAGATCCAACGATCATGTTGACTGGTCCTGTTTCTGCTTCACAAAAAGCTTTGAAACAAGCAGGTCTTACTGTTAAGGACATTGACCTTTGGGAAATCAACGAAGCATTCGCCTCTGTAGTGTTATATGTAAAGAAAACACTCGGAATTGATGAATCCAAAATCAATGTAAACGGGGGAGCCATTGCACTTGGACATCCACTCGGAGCAACGGGAGCCATCCTTACTGGAACTGTTCTTGACGAGTTGGAAAGAAGAGACCTTCGTTACGGACTCATCACTCTTTGTATCGGTGGTGGTATGGGTATTGCTACTATCATCGAAAGATTGAAGTAAATTAAGACCAAAAATTCTTATACAAGCGCGTTTAGATTCCCTCGGGGATTTAAACGCGCTTGGTTTATTGTCCATCCTTAGAATTACATTTCTTAATTCCATCCATTGCCTGAAGAGATTTGACGTGTTGCGTTTAACGAACTAGACTTACCGAAGTTCCCCGACCCTGAGTCCCGCCGGGACGTTAGGGACTGGCATGTAGCTTGCGAAGGCAAGGCGAATGCCAGAAGGGGAATTTGCCGCAGGCCGAGCGAGGCCTTGTGCCGAAGCGTAGCGGTAAGTCGCTGTTAGCCGCAGTAAAAGTATTATAACTATTTTAAGAACTCTTTTATGGTAAGTTTTGTATTTAAAATGTTTGGCTTATCCCTCATGAATTCGGGATTGTTGAAGTTTGATCCTGAAACAATTACTAAATTATTGGTAGAAATTTCTAACCATTCTTGAATATATTTATTTATATGTTCATCGGAAAACGAATAACCAATAGAAATTAATTGCTTAACATTCTTAAGTTTATTTCGAAATTCGAAAAGCAAATCTAAAAATGGACCTTGAGATCTGAGTTTTTCTCTTTGTCCAATTATTAGTGAAGGCATATAATTTTCTTTAGGTTTTAATTCAAGTTTAACCGTAGCATTTCTTCGAAAATCCCAAAGCCAATTGATCGAACCATGTAATTTTAAATAATGAATTCGCATCGAAGAATTAAATTCGCTTTTATAGATATTATTAGTGTCAAATCCATCTGAAATTTCAATTGATTGATTCTTTGCTAATAATTCGATACTTGTATCATAATTGAGCGTTACTATGTGAGTACGTTTAGAAGAAAGGTTCAGTAATGGATTTAAATAATCACATCGAGTATAATCATTTAACCACATTATATCTGCCAAAAGAGCATGCGTGTATTGATAGAGAATTTTCCAATTGTCTACTGGTTTATCGCGCACAGTTAAGATTTTATGCAAACTGGCTTCAATATCTCTTATCGAATTATCCAAATCATATGTAGATCTTGAGAGTATATTACTTATACGTCCTTTTGTAAAAAATGATTTCGCAAATGTATCACCTTCAATTAGTTTTTCTACGCTTTCAAGAGTTTCAGAAAAAGCACTTTCTACCTGATTGAAAATATTTTTGAATGCAGAGGAAAGAGATCTGCTTAAATCGGAAGAATCTGTAGCTCTTGATCTTTCAAAATATTGAATTTTTTGATCCCAACTAGCTATGAAAGGATCCGCCTCTAATTTCTGTCTTGTAGCAATTAATTGAATCGCGCTAATTACTTCTTCTACATTAGGTGGTTCAAAGGGACTACGGCCTGTTGTTGTTTTATTTTGCTGAATGCCAGATACAACGTAAGCAAACATATGAGCATATTCTTTGTGGGGAAGTAATTGAGTGAAATTTGTGTAAAGTTCTTGTGTAAGTCCAAAAACGCCAGGTATGCCTGCATCGATCGATGCACCTGCTCCTAGTAATACTACAATTTCAGAATCTGAATCTGTATAATTCGATATTTTATTCATAATTTTTTACTTTTATTGCGTTTAACACTCAAATGTCGACATGCATATATTGAAACCACAGACAGAGCTTTAATCCAATGCTGATTTAATTGCAATGCCTATAAATCGCACTCGATGGTGGGCTTATCGTCGACCCACAAACGGCGATTTTACCCCGGTTCGGTTTTTTTACGTATTGCATTTATTTCACAAAAAAATGAGTAATGTCCTATGAACGTAACAGAGACTTTGCCTGGCACTCACTGCAAACAATGTAACTTTAAGGTGGCAGAGGTAGCACAAGGTTGTCCTTCCTGCGGAAGTGAATCCGTAGAAATGATAGATTTAAAGCACAATGGAATCATTCATTCTTTTACTGTAGTTTACGTTGGTTTTGGGCATATGGCCGACCGTGCCCCTTATGTGTTAGCGATCGTCCAAACGGAAGAACATGTAAAACTCACTACTGTGATTGAAGATGTAACGGACTTTAATACGGTAAAAATTGGTGATAAAGTTCGATTCAAAAACGTGGATCCAAAGATCGGCCCTGTATTTCAATATTAGAGTTTTGTATCCAGGTCGACTCTCCATGACCTTCCTTAATTGATCATTTGGACTCGGAATTTTGAAGTGGAAAGCCATTAGATAAAGCACAATTAAACACCGCTTCCGATGAAACCAAATTCAAAAGCCAAACAAAAATTTCCCATCCCTTCAGAACCTCTTACCTCTTATTATTTTAATTTAACGCCCGTAATGTTAAACAAGGTTATGGAAATTCGCAATTGGATTTACGAAATCTCACAGTCGAATGATCAAATTGGTGAGATCGAAGAATGTTTGAAGTGGGGCCAACCCAGTTTTCTAACACCGAAAACAAAATCGGGTTCCACCATTCGGATTGGTAAGGTGAATGATTCGGAATATGCGCTCTATTTTAATTGTAAAACCACCATTGCCCAGGAAATCGCGATTGAATTTCCGGAATTAAAATGTGATGGAAAAAGGGCTTTGTACTTTGCAATAGACCAAAAACTGTCTAAAACTAAAGTTATTGTTTGTTTGAAAAAAGCCTTGTTGTATCATAAAAGAAAATCCGATATTCTTTAGTTAGGTGTAAGTTTTCGAGTTTAAAACGTTATGAAACAAATCAGTATACCCACTATCCTTCTTATTTTACTTTTCAATTGTGCTGATTCAGAAAGACAAAACTGTCGGGAAAATTTGGGTCTTATAGAAATTGATAAGAATGCTGCTTTGGTTCTACTCCTCCGTAATCTATCTGATTCCAATCCAAATAACGATAGTGACCTTTTAGCACAAGGTGGGTATTTTGCGGCTATGAATGAAAAGACAGAGGATAGAAAGAGAAAATGTGATAATGATTTGATTTTAAAAATTTTCTCACCAGAAACAAAAGACCTTCAATGAAATTAAAGGAAGATTCTTTTCAGTATTCGCTTCGAGTTCGGTATTCGGAAGTAGATTCCCAAGGGATCGTGTTTAATGCAAATTATCTAAATTATTTAGATGTAGCCATTACTGAATACTTTCGAGCGAAGGGGATTTCTTATTCGGAATTTATAAATCGATACAAACTCGATTTCCATGTCGTACAATCGTTAATTGATTACCGCAATGGTGCTCAGTTTGATGATATGTTAGATATTTTTTTAAGTCCCAGTTACAAATCATCCAAGATCTATTGGTCGTTTCAAATGAAATGCGAAGATAAAAAAATTTGTTCGGGGATGCTCACTTATATTACAGTGAGTCATTTGACAAAGAAGATTGTATCACTGCCGGAAGAAGTGAGCGAGTTGTTAGAGTTTCGAGTGAAAGTAGAGACAAAAGAATAAAACTTTTTCAAAATTCCCAATCCCCGCGCCACCGATTGCAGCGGAAATCCTTTCCGTGTTGGATAGTAGGTTTGCTAGGAAAGGATTGGAAAGATTGGAGCGAAAAGCGGGGTCGTTATACTTTGAGATTCGGAAACCTCGAACCGATTCGAGGCGCCCACATTTAAATCATAAAACTTTAATTTCCAAAAATGACAGCTTCGTTCGGCATCAAAATTAAACCACCGTAATCCAATTCCTTTTCTAGATCAAAAGAGGACGTTCTGTTCGCTGTGCTGAATAGAATTTGATTGAGAATCCATTTTCTTGGATAGGATACATTGACTGGTTTAGAGGAAAAATTTAAAAATATATAAGTCTCTTCTTTTCCATCTCTTCTTCGGTAGTATAATGCTTGTTTGTCGTCAGTAATTAGTATTTTTAACTTACCTTTTCGTAAAGACTTTCTGTCCTTTCTAATTTGGATCAGCTTTTTGTAGGTGAAAAATAGGGAATTAGGATCTGCTTTTTGGGCTTCCACATTCACAGTGTTTGCTTCTTCGTACAAAGGAAGCCATGCTTTTCCAGTAGTGAAACCTGTGGTTTCTGATCCGTCCCAAGGCATCGGAATTCGTTCAGGATCACGACCGGGATGAAAAGGCCAATAACGTTTCCCCACAGGATCTTGGATTTTTTTATAGGGAACTTTTTGACGTTTCATACCAATTTCTTCGCCGTAGTAGAGGAATGGGGTGCCCCTTAGGGTTAACATCATGCAGGCGGCAAGTTTTGCTCTTGCGATAGTGTCAGCACCTTTTTCGTAACGAGTGATGTGGCGAGGAAAATCATGGTTGGACAGAGTGTAGTTGGGCCAATTGTCTTCCCCGAGTGCCGATTCAAAGTCTTTGACGATTTGAAAGAATCGTTCTGCCTTCCAAGGAGAAAAAAGAAACATAAAATTGAATGCAAGGTGTAATTCGTCGTTACGGCCACAGTAGGTTGCAGGAAGGAGGACGTTTCCTGGGAAGTCTTGCATGATCTCGCCAACAAACATGCGTTTATCGGAATACGAATCGAGAAGTTTACGCATTCTACGTAAGATTCCATGCATTTCAGGGCGATCACGATCATAAGCATGTACTTGTTTGTCGTAAGGCCTTGGGCCTTTCATAAAGTAGGAGGCATTGTTTCGGAGGAATTCATCTTTTACATATAAGTTGACCACATCAAGTCGAAACCCATCGACTCCCATATCCAACCAATACTTCATCATTTTGAATATGGCATCTTCGACATCGGGATTACGCCAGTTGAGGTCAGGTTGTTCTTTCAGAAAAGAATGGAAATAGTATTCGCCAGTTCGTTTATCGTATTCCCATCCTGATCCACCAAATGCACCAAGCCAATTGTTAGGTGGTCCTACATGAGTTGGTTCTTTCCAAATATACCAATCTCTTTTGGGGCTATTGACTGAAGATCTGGATTCGATAAACCAAGGATGGAGATGGGAAGTATGGTTAACAACAAGATCCATAATGATTCGGATTCCCCGTTTGTGGGCTTCCTTTAACAACCGTTTGAAGGTTTGGGTATCACCATAAACCGGATCAATTTCTTCATAGTTGGAAATGTCATAACCAAAATCAAACATGGGAGAAGGGTATACTGGTGATAACCAAATGGCATCAATCCCAAGGGAATCTTTGGAGCCGGCAAGATAATCCAATCTTTCGATGATTCCTTCTAAATCACCAATGCCATCACCATCGGAATCTTGAAAACTACGTGGGTAAATTTGATAGATTACTGCTTCTTTCCACCATACCATATTAAAAATTAATCTCCATGATTCCTTGATTTTCTTTCACTCGGGCCACCGAGAGGATTTTTTCTTTGATTGCCAGTAGAATGCCTGTATCTTCAATTTTTGATCCATTTTTGGTTTGTATATGGAACGAGTCATAAGCAAAATCCGCACTGGTTGAGATCCTAACAAAAATCACTTCGAGTTCAAAGTCGAGTAATGTTTTTAAGATCCGATACACAAGCCCGATGGAATCGGGAACTCTGACTTCTAAAACAGAATAAGATTCCGAAAGGTCGTTTGCAAATTTGACCAACTCTTCTACCATACCATCGGGAATCTCTGGTAGAGTTTTCCAGATATTAGTTGTGGAGGCCAAATCTTCGATATTGGTTTTTCCTTCAATACAATCAGCGAGTGTGGATTCGATGTCAGAGATTTGCCCTTCGGCGATTTCACCACTTCCAAATTCATCGGTGATTTGTGCCTGTAAGATGAGTTGGTTTTCTTCGGTTCTAAATAAACGGAGTCCCACTAAATTCAGTCCCAACGAGGAGATGGTTCCCGATAGGTAGAGTAACATTTGTTTGTCGGAATTGGCAAAGATGGATAAAGTAACAAAGGCAGGTTCCCTTTCGGTAATCATTCGGAATGGCAATCCAGAGCTTTTCCAATCATAAAGTAAAATAAAATGTTGGTACACTCTTCTTGGCGTATTGTAATTTAGATAGGAAGAGGGTCTTATCTGCATTCCAAACTCAACGATGCGTTCCGATTGTTCTGCACTGAGTCCTTCTTTTTCGATTAAGTAGGTTTCTAGAGTGGATTCAATCCGTTCTTGGGTATCAGCAAGATTTCCTTTTTGTAAATAGGCCAAAGTGGAAGTGAATAGGAAATGCAGGATTTCTTTTTTCCAGTTCGTTAGGATTCCTTGTCCTACGGACTTTGTATCAATGATGGTAATTACATATAACAATCGCAAGGTGTTTTCATTCGAAAATTGTTTTGCAAAAGAGGCAATGAGTTTGGGATCATAAATATCTCTTTTGGAAGAAAGTTCCGACATCACAATGTGTTCGGCCACGAGAAATCTTAAAAGTTCCGTATCCTCTTCTGACAACCGAAACCTTTCGGCAATGATGAGTGCCAGTTCCGCGCCGTATTGGCTATGGTCTCCTTCTTTTACCTTTCCTGCATCATGGATGAGGATCGCTAAGGCCAAAATTTCAATTTTTTCACATACATTGAATACTTCTTGGATTTGTCTGTCTTCCCATAAATCGGCGATCAGAACATCAAGTTCCCTTAAGATCAGGAGTGTATGTTCATCCACAGTGTATTGGTGATGGTAACTAAATAGAGGAAAGTTTGTACAGGCTCCAAATTCAGGAATCAGTTTTCCTAAAATATTACATTCGTGCATAAGAGTGAGGGTGTGCCCAATTCGCTTTTTTTTCCGTAACATACCAAGAAAGGTATCTAAAACAGATTTTTGGTTTTTAAAATCGTCATCTAAGAAGTGTGATGCGAATCTGATTTCATTTAAATCAATTCGGGATGGTTCTTCTTCGTTTAATTGGGAGTCAGCGAAAAATTTTATGATGTCATCATACAAACTGTCGGGATTGGAAAGTTCCCTTTGGATTCTTTTTTTGTTTCGATTGGTTTTTTCATCCAGGTAAGTTCCAATATAAAAATACACTTCCTTTTGTGCTTTGTAGAATTGGCTCATAAAGGATTCGAGGGTTTTGATCTCGTTTTTTGGTCCAAAACCTAAAAACTCTGCCACTTCCGCCTGCAAACCCAAATCCAATCGATCATTTTTACGGCCGCTAATGATGTGGAGTGCTGATCTTGTTAAGAGTAAAAAATCGTAAGCTGACAATAGAGTTAAACTATCACCGATTAAATAAAAATCAAAAATTCCACCATCGGCGGAGTCGGCCAAAGGATTTGTTTTTTCAATCCAATACATATGTTGAATATCACGAAGACCCAATGGATCATTTTTGATATTAGGTTCAGAAAGTAGGATGGGATTGTAAGAATTGATGATCCTTTCTCGAAGGTAAGATAATTTCCAGTCGTTAAAAACTTTGATGGTTTTTTCAGGAATTTTTCCAAGGAACTCTGTTTTGTATTTTTGGAAAAGAACTTCCGATCCAACAAGAAACCTAGAATCAAGAACGGAATGGAAGGTTTCGATTTGGTCCAAATACAAAAATGATTCTTTGATCGTGCGGCAAGAATGCCCCACTTCCTTTTCGTTGTTATATAAGAATGTATTAATTTTTGAAATGATTTCGCTAAGGAGTTTGTCCGAAAGTTTACCATCATGGAGGTAAAGTAGATCGATATCAGAATAGGGAGCCAATTCCCTTCGACCATAGCCACCAACAGCAATCAAACAAAGATGGTCTTTTAATGGGATCCCCTCGGAGACTTCGCTAAAAAGAGTCCGAATGGACTCATCGACAAGATTACTCAACTGGCGTGTGAAGAGCCTACCGGAGGCAACTGTTTTGGCTTTTGGAAATGTCCGTTGCAGTTTTGCCTTGAGTTCTGATTTCATCATGTTAAGATGGGATCTCCTACCTTATTGGACAACTTTAACATGAATCCGAAGATTAAAATCACAATTCAGTTTATTTTCAGCCATCTTTCCGCTTATCTCCTCGTTTCGATTCCTTATTTCCAGTTGGTGATGAAGGATTATTATGAAGGGGACAGTGCCGTTTTCCCATTGTTTCTCATCACAGCAAATGATGGTGCCGCTTGGTCAAGAGCCATGACTTGGTTAATTCCAACTTTGGTATTACAAGCAATCCTAATGGTGAGTTTTTTAATCGTGATCTGGGACTGGTTTCGGAATCAGTCCTTCGGCAAACAAATGTTTGTTTTGGTTTGGATGAGAACAGTCCTTGGTGGCCTTGCTGCCATCCCTCCTGCCGTGGGAAGTTTGGAAGGAATGGTATTTCTCATCCCCGAAGTTTCTCTCTCGATCCACTTGTATGTGGTATTTGAAATCTTTTTACAGTCCCTAGTCCAAGCTGGAATTTTTCTCGGACTAGTGAAACGTTTTAAATGAATCGCTAAATTGGTATTCTATGAGTGATCAGAATTCTAAATTTTTAACGAAACATAGAGTAATGCAAAAATATTCTTCACCGAAGTGTTCCTTCTTTTTCTTCGGATTGGTTATATTCTTTTCCACCAATATATTGTTTGCTGATGGATGGGAATCTTCGATTTGGAAGGAAAAAAATTACCGTAACCAAAGGATCTCCAGTGCGGATCCTACTAATGGCAATGATGATTTTATTAAAATTCCAAAGAAAAAAACGGTAACGATTGCTGAGATCAAAACCCGAGGGGTCATCAAACATATCTGGATGACTCTTGCCAGTAAAGATTTAATGGCAAGGAAAAATGCGGTGATCCGTATCTATTGGGACAACCACAAATATCCTTCCGTAGAAGTTCCGTTAGGTGAATTTTTTGGCCAAGGTTGGGGCGAAGAATACATACTCAATTCGGCTCCTCTCGTAGCGGCTCCCAAAAAAGGTAAGTCTATGAATTCTTATTTCCCTATGCCTTTTGAAACTGGTGCAAAGATTGAAATTGAAAATGAATCCGAGGAAGATATCAGTAATTTTTATTTTTATATCGATTATGAAGAATGGAAAGAACCTCTAGGTTCTAATTTACGTTTCCATGCAGAGTGGAATCGAAGTACCACCCAACCTAACACCGCAAATGGGAAAGAAAACGAATGGGCCCTTCTTGGAGAAACAGAAAAGACTGTTTTCAAAAAGGAAAATTTCTTCACAGTTCTCGAAACAGAAGGCAAAGGACAATTTATTGGGCTCAATTTGTATGTAGATTCTCCCACTCCTCTTTGGTATGGGGAAGGGGATGATTTGATTTTTATCGATGGAAACCAAACAGAGGCCAACCTAAAAGGAACAGGAACTGAAGATGTTTTTAACACTGCGTGGTCACCAAAAGAAATCTTTATGCATCCATACTTCGGATATCCACGAGTCTCTGATTCTGTTGGTTGGTTGGGTAGAACTCATTTATACCGATTTTGGGTGGAATCCCCCATACGGTTTGAAAGAAATTTCCTATTCCTTTTAGAGCATGGACATGCAAATTCCTTGACCTTAGATTTAATCTCTGTTGCTTATTGGTATCAGAGTCTGAATCCAAAACCAATGAAGGTTTTGCCGAAAAAGGAATCCCGAGTCAACAAACCCGAGATTAATTTTCGTCACATCCACAAGTGGCGGGATTCATTCCGAAGCGAAAAAGGTAATGGGGAAATTTGGGGAAATGAATGAGATTTATACAGATGTGTTTGCGAGAGAAATTGTTTCCCAATCCATCGATGCCATTGTTGTTTTAGATACCGAAAGTAAAATACTCTTTAGTAACGTAGCTTTACAGTCGTTAACTGGATTTACGAAAGAAGAATTAGACCAAAAAACGTTTTCCTTTCTTTTCCCTCCGAATGAAAAGGGAGAACAAAGTTCCATAGAAACCTTTGTTAGCTCCAATGATTCCCATTATATTGCTGGGTTTCTTAAAGAACTGGAACTGGTCACAAAACCGAAAGGCACCATTCCAGTGGAAATTCGTGCCTTTGCCATCCACAATGAAAATCAAATGTTCTATGCAGCCATCATTCGTGATGTGCGGGAACGTAGACGACTCGAAGAACAAAAGAATGTTCTTATCAATAGTTTGAAACGATTGGCCTACATGGATGAACTCACTATGTTGCCAAACAGACGTTCCTTTTCCGAAAGTTTGCAAAAAACGGTCGCAACGGTCAAACGCCGTAACCGCGAATCGGTTCTTGCAGTCTTCGATATCGATCATTTCAAAGTCATCAACGATACCTATGGGCATGACATTGGAGATTTAGTCTTGAAAAAAATGGCGAATATCTTTGTGGATTGCCTTAGGGAAGAGGATACGGTCGGACGGATTGGGGGAGAAGAGTTTGGTTGTATTCTGCCTGACACAACCACTGAAGGAGCCACCATCGTTCTTGACCGCCTCCGGGAATCAGTGGCAAACCACCGCTTTTTCATTTTTGATAATTATTATCTCAATATCACAATCAGTATAGGTTTTACGAAGGTGCATCCGATCCAAAAACCAGAAGAGATTTTGAAGTTGGCTGACATTGCCCTCTACCAAGCCAAAAATCATGGTCGGAATCAGATCCAAGTCTATCCTGTGTGACATAAATTTAGCAGAGTT
Organism: Leptospira sp. WS4.C2; assembly: GCF_040833985.1. Classification (NCBI taxonomy): domain Bacteria; kingdom Pseudomonadati; phylum Spirochaetota; class Leptospiria; order Leptospirales; family Leptospiraceae; genus Leptospira; species Leptospira mgodei. The sequence goes on along the minus strand of NZ_CP162139.1, from coordinate 3,624,439 downwards.
TCCAAGAATCTGCTAAATTTCCAGGCTCCCCTCCTCTTCCTGCTTGACGAAAAAATACCAAATCCGTAAACTTTAAGCATAGATTAGCACTCTAATCATCAGAGTGCTAAAGGAAGTGCCAAGAAGGATATGGATCTTTCGCCTAGACATCGTTCTATTTTAAAAGCTTTGGTTGAGGAATTTGTATCGGACAACAAACCGGTCGGATCCAAAACCCTTTCTGAAAAATACGATATCGGAGTCTCACCCGCTACCATTCGGTCCTGCCTGGCAGAACTAGAGGAGATGGGTTTTATTGTGGCACGCCATACCTCGGGCGGTCGGGTTCCGACAGAACGTGGGTATCGGTTGTATGTGGATAGTTTGGTAACTCTTTTTGAGCTTACCATGCGAGAGAAACAAAGGATCCAGGAAGAGTATCTTCGGATGCAATTTCGATTGGATCAGGTGCTTATCGCCACATCCAAAGTATTGGCTTCCCTTTCGCAATCTGCGAGTGTGGTTCTTGGTCCGGAAGGATCATTGGATACACTCAAACATATTGAACTCATCCATGTAAATGGTGGAGAGGTTCTTATGATACTTGTTATGCGGTCAGGAACTGTGCTCAATCGAAATATATTTTTCGATTACCACATCTCACAAGAGACTTTGTACCAAATTTCAAGATATTTGAATGATAACGTCAAAGGTTTTGATGTTCATGAAATTCAAAGTAATCTGATTCCTCAGATGATGATACAAAAGGAAGGTCCAGAAGGATTTTCTTTATTTGCACCATCAATTGCGAGAGCCATGGGATCAGACAGTCAGTCAGTTGATAACTTGTATATTGATGGATTGAAAAACTTATATGAAAACTTTAAGGATGAAGAGGAACAATTAGAAAACATCCTGCATCTATTTGATGAAAAACAGTTCCTTAAAGAGTTTTTTAGCGATTATGTTCCGATAGATGGTGTTTATACCATTATTGGAAAAGACGGCAATGAGAAGTTAGGTGGTGTAACCATCATCACAACCAATTACCGGATGGGAGAAAAGAGGATTGGTTCCATGGGAATCATTGGTCCTCAGAGGATGAATTACAACAAAGCATTACCTTTGATTGAATTCACTTCAAAGTTAGTTTCAGAAATGATAACGAAATTGAGTAGATAGTAGGAGGAAAAATGGCAGAAGAAACAAACGGGTCCGTGGATGAACAAAATGTGTCAGTCGAAGAAGGACAGGCCATTACGGATGAAGCCATTGAACAAGCAGTAGAGGGTGCCGAGAAAGAACTCGATAACGCTAAAAAAGAAATCGAAACTTTAAAAGATTCTTGGCTAAGAGAACGTGCGGAGTTTCAAAACTACAAACGTCGAACTGCGAATGACTTGTTAAATGCAAGAAAAGAATCCATTAATAAGTTTGCTGAAGGCCTAACTGGTGCTTTAGACAACTTGGAACGAGTATCCAACGTTCCTAACCAAACTCCGGAAGTAGTCGCTTTCGTAGAAGGGATCAAAATGGTTCAAAAGGAATTTTATTCCGTATTGGAAAAAGAAGGAATCAAACGTTTAGATCCGAAAGGAATGCCGTTTGATCCTATGCTCATGGAAGCAATCGCTTCTGAGGAAAGTGCAGAGTTTACCGAAGAGACTGTTGTGGAAACATACCAAGCAGGTTTTTACCATGAAGAAGGTGAGAACAAACAGTCCATTCGTCCTGCACGTGTAAAAGTGGGAAAACCACAAAGTTAATATAAGTAAGAAGGAGAAGACTATGTCTAAGGAAAAAATTATAGGTATCGATTTAGGAACCACTAACTCTTGTGTGGCGGTTATGGAAGGTGGAGACCCTGTTGTCATTCAAAACTCAGAAGGGGCAAGAACCACTCCTTCGATTGTTGCCTTTACCGCAAAAGGAGAAACGATTGTTGGTCAGTTCGCTAAGAATCAGGCAATTACGAATGCAGTAAATACCATTCGTTCTGCGAAACGTTTTATTGGTCGTCGTTTTAACGAGGCTGGTGACGAATCCAAGATGGTATCTTACAAAGTGATCCGTGCTGGAAATGATGGCGTAAAATTTGAAACTGTTTCTGGTGAATTCACTCCACAAGAGATTGCGGCTCGTGTTCTTCAAAAAATGAAAAAAACTGCGGAAGACTTTCTTGGTTACGAAGTGAAGAAAGCTGTGGTAACCGTGCCTGCCTATTTCAATGACGAACAAAGACAAGCAACAAAAGATGCCGGACGCATTGCTGGCCTTGAAGTAGAACGAATCATTAACGAACCAACGGCTGCGGCTCTTGCTTACGGTTTTGATAAGAAAAAAACCAGTGCCAAAATCGCCGTATACGACTTAGGTGGTGGAACATTTGACGTTTCTATCCTTGAGCTTGGTGACGGTGTATTTGAAGTAAAATCCACAAATGGGGACACTCATCTTGGTGGTGACGACTTTGATAACGTTGTGATGCAGTGGATGATTGATGAGTTTAAAAAACAAACCGGGATTGATATCTCTGGAGATAAAAACACAGTACAACGATTGAAAGAAGCTGCTGAAAAAGCTAAAATCGAGTTGTCTGGAACCTCTTCCACTCAAATCAATCTTCCGTTCATCACTGCCGATGCATCTGGTCCAAAACATTTGGATATGACCCTCACTAAAGCAAAGTTTGATGAAATCACAAGATCACTTGTAGAAAGAACGCGCATTCCATGTATCAATGCATTGAAGGATGCCGGCCTTACTGCGAGCGAAATTGATGAAGTCATCCTTGTGGGTGGATCGATTCGTATCCCTGCGGTGCAAGCTCTTGTAAAAGAAATTTTCGGTAAAGAACCAAACAAATCTGTAAACCCAGACGAAGTTGTGGCAGTAGGTGCTGCGATCCAAGGGGGAGTTCTTGCAGGTGATGTCACCGATGTATTGTTACTCGATGTAACTCCACTTTCACTTGGTATTGAAACTTTGGGTGGTGTGATGACAAAACTCATCGAAAGAAACACAACCATTCCTACAAGAAAGTCACAAGTGTTCTCTACTGCAGCAGACAGCCAAACCACAGTTTCGGTTCATGTATTGCAAGGGGAACGTGAGATGGCAAGTGCCAATAGAACCCTCGGTCGTTTTGATTTAGTGGGAATTCCATCGGCACCAAGAGGAGTACCTCAAATTGAAGTCACTTTTGATATTGATGCGAACGGTATCGTTCACGTATCAGCAAAAGACTTAGGAACAGGAAAAGAACAAAAGATTCGTATTGAATCTTCTTCCGGATTGTCTGAAGAAGAAATCAAAAAGATGGTTAAGGATGCAGAAGCTCACGCAGAAGAAGATAAAAAACTTCGCGAAGCTGCTGATACTAAAAATGAATTGGAAGCAATTGTTTACCAATTAGAAAAAACCATCGGAGAATCTGCTGACAAACTCGACGAAACAGAAAAACAAAGAGCTCAGGACGAAATCAAACGCGGCCGTGAAGCAATGGAATCTGGTGATGTCGAACGTATGAAAGCTTCTCGAGATTCCATCCAAGAAGTCGCAATGCAAATTGGACAAAAGATTTATTCACAAGCAGGTCCTGAAGCAGGAGCTCCGGGTGCGGATCCTGGTGCAAATGCAGGTCAAGGTGCCAGTGAATCTTCTGCCGGTGGCGAAAAGGTCGTCGATGCGGATTACACCGTAGTCGATGAGGACAAAAAATAAATAGAGAAAGAAGTAAAACTATGAGCGACCGTGGTTACTACGAAGTATTAGGCGTTTCGAAAGGTGCCTCTGATGATGAGATCAAGAGCGCCTATCGTAAGTTAGCCATCAAATATCACCCTGATAAAAATAAGGGTGATAAAGAAGCGGAAGAAAAATTCAAAGAGGCTACCGAAGCTTATGAAGTCTTACGCGATGCACAGAAACGTGCGGCGTACGATCAGTACGGCAAAGCCGGCGTCAATGCCGGTGCTGGCGGAGGATACGGGGCAGGAGCTTATACAGACTTCTCTGATATCTTTGGAGACTTCGGTGATATTTTCAGTGAATTTTTCGGAGGCGCAGGTGGCGGTGGTAGCCGCGGTGGCGGAAGAAGGTCCGGTCCTCAAAGAGGATCGGATTTACGTTATAATTTAGAAGTTAGTTTAGAAGATGCTGCCCTCGGTAAAGAATACAAAATTGAAATCCCACGACTCGAAACTTGTGTGGATTGTTCTGGTTCGGGAGCATCCAAAGGATCTTCGCCAACGGTATGCCCGGATTGTTCGGGAACAGGACAAGTCAGAAGGACACAAGGTTTCTTTAGTGTCACAACGACCTGCCCACGTTGTAAAGGAAAAGGAAAGGTCATTTCCAATCCTTGTAAAACTTGTAAAGGTGAAGGCCTAACAGAGAAAAGACGAACCATTCATATAAAAATTCCTGCAGGTGTGGAATCGGGAAGCCGACTCAAAGTTTCTGGAGAAGGTGAGTCTGGCCCGAATGGCGGACCAAGTGGTGATTTATATGTCGTAACACATATCAAAAAACACCCAACCTTTGAGCGCCAAGGGAACGACTTAATTGTTCAAAAAACAATTTCATTGTCTATGGCTTGCCTTGGGGGAGAGATTGAAGTGCCTTCCATTGATGGAAAAACCATCCAACTCAAAATTCCAGAAGGAACAGAAAGTGGACAGATTTTCCGATTGAAGGGTCATGGGATTCCTTACCTTGGTTCTTACGGAAAAGGGGACCAACATGTAATCATTAAAGTCGAAATTCCTAAGAAACTTTCTAAAAAACAGAGAGAATTAATGGAAGAATTTGCCCGCGAGTCCGGAGAAAAGGTGGGCAGTGGCGGAAAATCTAAGTTGTTTTTCCGCTGATCATTTGGAGTATTGAGAGCATCTATGGAGAAAAAAGTCCGACTCGGAGTCATTGGTACAGGCCATATGGGCCAATACCACGTAAATGTTGCCAAACAGCTTTCTGATGCAGAACTCATCGGGATATTTGATGCCAACTTAGAACGTGCCTCTCAAATTGCTGAGAAACACAAAACAAAAGCGTTTCCTACAGTGGAAGAATTGTTAAAGGAAACAGATGCCATCGTCATTGCAGCACCAACTTTCCTTCATCATAAAATCGCCAAACAAGCTTTAACCGAAAAGAAGCATGTTTTGGTTGAAAAACCCATTTCACAAACGGTAGAAGAAGCGAAAGAACTGGTAACTTTGGCAAAACAGAACAACCTAATTTTGCAAGTCGGTCACGTCGAACGATTCAATGGAGCCGTTTTGGAATTGGGTAAAATTGCAGAACACCCACTCCTCATCGAATCCAGAAGAATTGCTCCCTATAACAGTCGTATCACTGACGTAGGTGTAGTTTTAGATATGATGATCCACGACATTGACATAGTTTTGAACTTGGTAAAGTCTGAAGTGAAAGAAGTCAAAGCCGTTGGTTCTTCTGTTGTTTCAAATCATGAAGATATTGCGAGTGTGGTTATCACTTTTGCCAATGGATGTGTTGCTTCCCTCAATGCTTCCCGCGCTTCCCAGGCAAAAATCAGAACTCTCAATATTTCTCAGAAAGATTCGTATGTATTTTTAGATTTTACCAATCAAGAGATTGAGTTGCATAGACAAGCAAGTTCGACTACTCAACTTGGAAGTGGAGAAATCAAATACAGACAAGAATCCATTGTGGAAAAAATCTTTGTTCATAAAGACAATCCACTCAAACAGGAACACGAGCACTTTGTGAAATGTATCAAAGGAGAATCCGATCCAATGGTGAAAGGTGATTCTGATATTAAAACATTAGAAGTGGCTTACAAAATCCTGGAAGAAATTCACGGCAAAAAATAATGACAGATATTCCTGATTCAACTCGCGGAAAGTTACTCATTTCCAACTCTAGTGTGATTCAGGATTTTTTTCACAAAACCGTTGTCCTTATGGTAGATCATGACGACGACGGTGCTTTTGGTCTGGTTTTAAACAAACCCACTGACCAAACAATGGAATCATTGATCAAAAATTTACCAGATACTGCCTATTCCAACAAACAAGTGTTTTCTGGTGGCCCAGTGGACAATATGTTCGTATCTATACTTCATAATGGTACACAAACCGAGGACCCCGGTGTAGAAATTGTTCCAGGAATCTATATGGCAAGAAGTTTTGATACTATGGTTGAAGTTCTTTCCTCTGATCAGATTCAATTTCGGGTTTTGCAAGGATATGCAGGTTGGTCTTCTGGCCAATTGGAGAGTGAGTTTGAAAGGTTGTCTTGGGTAATCTCTGACCAGGTAGACGAATCTATCGTTTTTAGGGAAGACGATTCTGAGGTTGTTTGGCGCGAAGCCCTTCGCAGCAAAGGTGGAATCTATAAATACTTTGTTGACCATACAAAAGATCCTTCTCTCAATTGATCCACTCACTAAAATTGCCGATATGAAACTTGCTTCCAAAAAGATTGTTTTGAGTTCAGGTTCTTCTCCTTTGGGAAAAGAACTTTTGCCACTCCTACTTTCGGAAGGTGCACTTGTTGTCGTTGGTGATTCCAACCCAGAAGAAATTCCAAATCATCCCAATTTGCAAAAATACAAAATTGACCCTTCCAAACCGGACCAAATGGAACGATTGATTGAATCGGCCATTGAAACCTTGGATAAAATCGACGTTTTTATTTTAAATTCAGAACAAATCACTTATGCAGAAGATGAAAAAGAGGATTGGAACAAATTAAAAATACTCTTCCATTCAAATACACTCGCTCCCATTTATACAGTTCAGCGTTTGACTAATTTAATCTCCGTGGGACTTCATATAATTGTTGTTAGTTCTGATTTAACAAAAATTCCAACTCCTGGTTTTGGATTGTATGGATCAACTAAGTCTGCTTTGGATTATTTCTGGGATTCCTTTCGTAAACAAATAGGGAGAGAATTCCGATTTTCCCGAGTCATTGCACTCGATCCAAAACTTTCTGATCCGAAACGGCTGGCAAGCCGTGTCTTACAATCTGTTTTACGTCCAAAAAAGAGAAGGTATGAACATTTATCACAGTTGGGGAACCGGTTTTTGTTAAAATTTTTACCTTTTTTACGTTTTTTCCGAACCTTGGCCTATGGATTCCGGCTAAAACAAGAAAAAAAGAAGAAAATTTCTTCGAATGATTTATCCCCATCTGCTGAAAACTAATCATTACGTACTCTTTAGATACAATGTTATCCTCTCTTTTTCTCCATTGCTTAATTTATAAACAATAAAATCGCCATCTCTTTCTATCTTATGTCGGATGAGAATGGAATTCATTCTTTTCGGTCATATCTTTCATTTGGTACAAATATTGCTAACTAAGTAAGCAGAGGGTGCCCCTATGTTTATCGCCGACTATAGTGCAAAAAATATATATGATGAGATGTTTTCTAGCGAAGGTTATCCGCGTAAAAGTTACGACTTTGTAAAAACGAAAATGGAGAGTTTGGGTGGGATTGAACTCGTAAAACGCAGTGGTTCTGCGGAGAGGGCACTCATGTCACTCGGAATCACCTTTACTTTGTATGGTGATGGTGGCGAACAAGAACGGATCATGCCATTTGATGTAATCCCTCGGATTGTTCCAAGTGAAGAATGGGTGAGTTTAGAAAAAGGACTCAAACAGAGAATCCAAGCCCTCAATTTATTTTTAACAGATATTTATGGCGAAGGAAAAATTCTCAAAGATAAAATCATTCCACGGGACATGATTGAGTCTAGTTCTGGATATCTCAAACAGTGTATCGGTTTGAAACCGCCAAAAGATATTTGGATTCACATTACTGGAACGGATTTAGTGCGCGATGGAGCTGGCGCCTTCCATGTGTTAGAAGATAACTTACGTTGTCCTTCTGGTGTATCTTATGTTTTGGAAAATCGTGAAGTGATGAAACGAACCTTTCCTGAACTTTTTGAAAAATTAAACATTCGTCAAGTTTATGATTATCCTTACCATCTACGTTCTATGTTAGAAAACCTAACAGATGTCGTAGATCCTGTGATTGCAGTCTGGACACCTGGAGTTTACAATTCTGCCTACTACGAACACAGCTTTTTGGCTCAAAAGATGGGAGTCTACTTAGTAGAAGGATCGGATCTCATTGTAGAAAATCATAAAGTCTATATGAAAACTACCAAAGGCCTTCGTAAAGTAGATGTGATCTATAGAAGGATTGATGATACATTTATGGACCAAGCGAGTTTCCGACCTGACTCTCTATTAGGAGTAAAGGGAATCTTTGAAGCATTCAAAAGAGGAAATGTAGCTCTCGCTAATGCTCCTGGAACTGGAGTCGCTGATGACAAAGTAATTTATTCCTATGTTCCTAAGATCATTAAATACTACTTAGGTGAAGAGCCAATCATTCCAAATGTTCCTACTTATCTTTGTTCGGAAGGTCCAGATTTACAATTTGTATTGGATAATATTCATAATCTGGTTGTTAAAGCGGCCAATGGTGCTGGTGGGTATGGAATGATCATTGGTCCAAAATCAACGAAACAAGAGCAGGAAGATTTTAAGGAACTCATCAAAGCAGATCCAAGAAACTATATTGCCCAACCTGTTTTAAATCTCTCTACAGTTCCAACGCTTATTGCAGATAAAATCGAATCAAGACACGTTGATCTTAGGCCGTTCATTTTGTACGGTAAGGATATTTATGTCATGCCGGGTGGACTCACTCGCGTGGCGCTTCGAAAAGGATCCCTTGTGGTCAATTCATCCCAGGGGGGCGGTTCAAAAGACACCTGGGTTCTAGGATAAGGATACAATATGTTAAGCCGAGTTGCAGAATCAGTTTTTTGGATGAATCGATATATCGAGAGAGCAGAAAACTACTCAAGGTTTATTGACGTCAATCACCAGTTATCTTTGGATTTAAACGAACAGGTTCCGAACCAATGGTTGCCACTTGTACATACAACAGGTGACGTTGAGTTGTTTGAGAAAAGATACTCAGAACCAAGTCCATTAAATGTCATACGGTTTATGACTTTTGATGAAGAGAATCCCAATTCTATATTCCAATGTCTCTCGAGGGCAAGAGAAAATGCTCGAACCATTCGTGAAAATATTTCCACTTCTATGTGGGAAGTATTGAATGAGTTTTATCTTTTAATTAAAAACTATCGTAAGGTTTATATGGAGTCTGCAGAATTCCATGGAGATACTGTTTCCATGGATTTGTCTGAGTTCTTAAGCACTGTCAGAAAGAGCTGTCAAAGCTTTTATGGATGTTCGGATGCTACCATTTCTCATGATGAAGTTTGGAATTTTTCACTTCTTGGAAGATTTTTGGAACGTGCTGACAAAACTACTAGAATCCTAGATATGAAGTATTTCATTTTACTTCCTTCCGTACATGATGTGGGCTCTACCCTAGATTTATTACAATGGTTATCGTTATTAAAATCTGCTTCTGCACATGAGATGTACAATCAGAAATACAAACGAGTGGATCCAACGGATATCGCTGAGTTTTTGATTTTAAATGAAACCTTTCCAAGATCGATTTTCTTTTGTATTCAAGAAATGCAAGAAGCTTTGGAAAAAATCTCTGGGATTAAGGAAGGACTTCCTAGAAACCTTGCGCAAGATGCAACCACTGTTTATTTGAACCGACTTAGATCCGAAAATATCAAATCAATTTTTGATAAAGGTCTACATGAGTACCTGGATGATATTCAAATTGAATTGAATGATATTGGATCGAAAATCGTGGAACGATTTTTTACAAACTAACTATGAGTATACGAGTTGCACTTTCCCATATCACAACTTATCAATATGACAAGTCTATTAAACTTTCTCCACATGTAGTAAGATTAAGACCGGCCCCACATACCAAAAATCATATTGTTTCTTATTCCTTAAATATACTACCGGAACAAAAATTTCTAAATTGGCAACAAGATCCATTTGGAAATTATTTGGCCCGTTTGGTATTTCCAGAGAAAACCAATATCTTACAAGTTGCGGTTGATTTAGTTACCGATTTAAAGGTGATCAATCCTTTTGATTTTTTTGTCGAAGAGTATGCGGAGAATTTTCCTTTTACATACGACAAAGTATTAAAGAAGGAATTAGCTCCCTATTTAAAAGTCAAAAAACCAGGGAAATTACTCGCCTCGTACCTCAAAACAATTAATATAGAACCAAAAAGAATCGTTGAGTTTTTAGTTGCTGTAAATGCAAAAGTATACTCTGACGTTGGTTATGTGATCCGGATGGAACCTGGAATTCAACCACCAGAATTGACTTTATCATCTCGTATGGGTTCCTGCAGAGACTCTGCCTATTTACTTGTCCAGATACTTAGAAATTTGGGACTGGCAGCAAGATTTGTTTCCGGATATTTAATTCAATTGAAAGCGGATGTAAAATCTTTGGATGGTCCGTCGGGTGCTGAATCCGATTTTACAGACTTACATGCATGGGCAGAAGTTTATATCCCTGGAGCTGGGTGGGTTGGTCTTGATCCAACCTCTGGTCTATTTACAGGGGAAGGTCATATACCGTTGGCGGCAACTCCGGAGCCAGAATCGGCTGGACCTATTTACGGTTTTGCCGAAAAAGCAAAATTAGAATTTTCTTTTCATATGAGTGTGGAACGAGTTTTAGAAACTCCTCGTGTCACCTTACCTTACCAAGACGATGATTGGAACCGAATCGTTCGGTTAGGTGATTCTATTGACAAACGAATTAAAAAAAATGATATTAGACTTACCATTGGTGGAGAACCCACATTTGTTTCTACTGAAAATCCTGAAGCTCCTGAATGGAATTTTGATGCTTTAGGTTTTGAAAAATATTCCAAATCGGAACAGTTGATCAAGAAATTGAGCAAACACTTTGCACCTGGTGGACTACTTCAATATGGACAAGGAAAGTGGTATCCGGGCGAACCTTTGCCTCGATGGGCAATGATTTCCTATTGGCGAAAAGATGGGGAACCTATATGGAACAATCCTTATTTACTGGCAGATGATCGTTATACGGGGTCGGCAACAACAGAAGATGCCAGAAGATTTATTAGCGTATTAGGTGAGTATCTTCGCGTTCCTACTACATCGATTCATACAGCTTACGAAGATAATTTGTATTACCTTTGGCAAGAAGCAAATTTACCTGCGAAAACAGAATCTATATTAGATGATTTAAATACTTATGATGAAATGGAACGTAAAAGAATCCTTAAAGTTGTGGATTCTGGATTACACCGGGAAGTTGGATATACACTCCCTTTGGATTATGACGTAGCTAATCAGTCTTGGACTTCTGATGAATGGATCTTTCGAAGAGGAAAGATGTACTTAATTCCGGGAGATTCACCTATCGGATTAAGGCTTCCCTTACATTCCTTAAGTGGCAAAGAATCGCCATCATCTCCTGAAGACCCTGCTGCTCCTAAACCACCCTTACCTAAAGCAAAAGAATTAGGCCAATTACCCTTTTTAGCCACTAAGGTAAGTTATGTGGCATCGGAGGAACGCACTCGGACAGCACTTTGTGTGGAACCTCGCAACGGAAACATCAGAGTATTTTTACCACCTATTAAATCATTAGAAGGTTGGTTGCGTTTGATTTATGCGATTGAACAAACGGCCCTCGGAACAGACATTCCGATTGTTTTGGAAGGATACGAAGCTCCGTATGATCCAAGATTAAATCGTTTTAAAATCACTCCTGATCCTGGCGTGATTGAGGTTAATTTTCATCCATCCTCTTCTTTTGGTGAAATTGTAGAAAAAACAAAAATCCTTTATGAAGAAGCACACCAACTTCGTTTGACTGCAGAAAAATTTTTGATGGATGGTCGTCATTCTGGTACTGGCGGGGGAAACCATATTACACTAGGCGGTGCTTCTGTTGGTGATAGTCCTTTTTTACGTAAACCATCGCTTTTGCGAAGTTTGGTGGCGTATTGGCAAAATCATCCAGGACTTTCCTATTTATTTTCTGGGATGTTCATTGGCCCTACTTCACAATCACCTAGGATTGATGAGGGTAGAAATGATTCCTTACATGAATTAAAAATTGCATTCCAACAAATTGATTCCAATAGACATACTTCGCCTTGGATGTTAGATCGAGTGTTAAGAAATATCTTAATCGATATCACTGGAAATACACATCGAACGGAAATTTCTATCGATAAGTTATTTGATCCAGGTTCTCCGACGGGAAGACTCGGACTCATTGAAATGCGTGCTTTTGAAATGCCACCTCATTATCAGATGAGTGTCATCCAACAAGCATTTATGATGGCAATCATCTGTAGATTTTGGGAAGATCCTTATTATGGAAATCCCATCAATTGGAACACGGATTTACACGATCGATTTATGTTACCCTATTTTGTATATCGCGACTTCAAAGAAGTGATCCAAGATTTACAGAATAGTGGGTTTGGATTTTTATCAAAAGACTTTGATCCATTTTTTGAATTTCGATTTCCGCAATATGGAATTTGTTATTTGGATGGAATGGAAATTGAATTGCGTATGGCCTTGGAACCTTGGAATGTTCTCGGTGAAGAGAATACGGCACAGGGAACTTCGCGTGGTGTCGATTCCGCCACCGAAAGAGTTCAAGTTAAAGTAAAAGGTTTTCATCCAGAAAGATATCGACTGAGTTGTAATGGATACGAAGTTCCGCTACAAGCAACATCAGTTCATAATGAATATGTTGCTGGTGTTCGTTTCAAAGCCTGGACCCCTGTTTTTACTTTACATCCTCACTTACCTGCACAACAGTCTTTGGTATTCGATGTTTACGATACTTGGAATCATAGAGCCCTTGGTGGATGTACATATCATGTATCACATCCAGGAGGATTGTCTTACCAAACCATTCCAATCAATGGATATGAAGCGGAATCTCGCAGGATCTCTCGTTTTTGGAGCCATGGACATAAAATTGGAAAGAGTTTGCCACCAGTTCGGTTGGAAAATAAAGCCTTTCCATCAACATTGGATCTTAGGATGGTAACATTCAAATAGATGATGACCCAAGACCCTTATCATTTGATCGGAAATTATAGAACGATTCCTGGAGTTTATGATGAACTCTACGATGCAGATGGTCAAATTCGAAACAAATATAAGTTCTTAGTTAAATCCTTTCAAGAACTTGGTCCCGCAGAACTAGTCAATCGACGACGCGATACGGATCGAATCCTTCGAGAAAATGGAGTCACATACAATTTATATCAAACTGACTCGCCAGAGGCAAAAGAAAGACCTTGGGATTTGGATTTATTCCCGTTGGTAATGGAAAGCGAAGAATGGCGGGTGTTGGAAAGAGGACTGAACCAACGTGCAGATTTATTAGATGCGTTAGTTCGAGATGTTTATTCCAAAAGACGGCTGTTACACGAAAAAAAAATTCCTCCAGAAATTCTTTTCAATGAAACTTCTTTTTTAAGAGCTTGTGATGGCATGTATGATTCCAATCATTTCCTTGCAAAAAATCCTGCTCTTCTTTTTTTTGTTTGTGATTTGATTCGTGCTGCCGATGGAAACTTTTATGTTTTGAATGATAGAGTACAAGCTCCTTCTGGTTCTGGATATTCACTCGAAAATCGTATTGTCCTCTCTCGGATTTTTCCCAGTATGTATCGCGATGCAATGGTTCATCGGGTTGCAGTTTATTTTCGTTCTTTAAGGAAATCATTGTCTCAACTTGCGGGTGTTACTGGGCGAGAACCTGTAATTGTATTATTAACACCTGGCCCATCTAATGAAACTTATTTTGAACATGCTTATCTTGCAGGTTACCTTGGTTACACTTTAGTCCAAGGTGGGGACCTAACTGTAAGAAAAAATAAAGTTTATATGAAAACTGTAGAAGGTTTACAACAGATCGATTTGATATTACGAAGGGTAGACGACGATTTTATGGATCCGCTTGAACTTCGTGGAGATTCGTTACTTGGGGTTCCGGGACTTTTGGAGTCTGTACGTTCTGGAAACGTAAAAATTGCCAATCCCATTGGAACAGGATTTTTAGAAAATCGCGCTCTTTTACCTTTTTACTCAGATTTGTGTCGTTTTTATTTAGGTGAAGATTTGATTCTTCCAATGGCACCAACCTATTGGATGGGGACACCACACCACTTTCAATTGGTTTTACAAAATCCTGAAAAATACGTTTTTAAAACAGTATCTCGTACGGATGAAGAAAAACCCGTTACCTTTATTGAACTAAGTGGCGACAGAAAGGATTCCTTTTTGTATAAACTAAAATTATCTCCTAATCGTTTTATTGCGCAAGAGATGATTGCTTCTGCTACCGTTCCCGTGTTAGGTGAAAATGGATTTCGTCCCGGCCGCGCCATTATGAGAACCTTTGTTTCTTCTTCTGGATCGGGTTATCAAACCATGGCCGGTGGCTTGGTGAGAGTATCACCTTCCTTAGATGATTTTTTTATCACCAGCCAAAGAGGAGCTTGGAGTAAGGACTTATGGGTTCTCGCGACGGAAACTCAAAAAGAAGAATCGCTACTAGTTCCGAAGTCAGATCAAGTATTGATTTCCAGAAAAAGTTCCGGAGTTCCAAGCCGCGTGGCAGACAATCTGTTTTGGTTGGCAAGGTATTTGGAACGATCAGAAAACCAAACAAGAGTCATACGGGAGGCCACTTATAAAATTCTACAAGTGGAAGATGGTTACGAAAGAGAATCATTGGAAAATTCGCTCAAACTAGTAACTCACGTAACTAATAGTTATCCTGGTTTTATCGGGGATGATGCAGGAGATTTATTTTTAAATCCTTTTCCTGAATTGCAACGATTAACTACGAATCGTCAAGTAGTTGGTAGTTTGGCATTTCATTTGCGAAGTTTGGTAATGGCTTCTAAATCAGTTCGAGATCGTCTTTCTGAAGATATGAAAAAGATTTTATTACAGTTGGAAGATCAATCCAATCATGAAATTGAATCTTATGATCAGATAATCGATTTTTTACAAAAGATAGTAGTGAACTTATCCTCTCTCACAGGTTTATCTTTTGAAAATATGAGTAGGGAAGCCGGTTGGTATTTCCTAAATTTAGGTCGCCGTATTGAAAGATCGATCAATATGATTTTGATGTTACAAGGAATGATTCGATGGGATAGTTTTAGAGATAAAGCTTCTTTTGAAACTTTTTTACGAATCAATGATATCCGATTAACATACAACAGACGATATAGTGGAAAAATTGATCAGGAATCGGTTTTAGATATTTTATTATTTGATACAACCAATCCAAGATCATTTGCTTATCAATTAGAACAAATTAATTCAGACATACAGTTTTTACCGGGCAAGGATGAGAAGGTTGTTTATTCGGAAGATCGAGCCGCCTTGCAATTGTATACCCATTTTAAGATGAAAGACATATCCATTTTCTTTGAGTTAGAAAATCCTTTAGAATCGGTTTCAATTTGGTTAGAGGAATTACATACTTACTTGAAGCAGTTATCTGAAGCATTATCAGCACGATACTTCAACTATACAGAAGAACAAACTAGGATCGGTGATGGAAATGGCTGATTTTAAAGTGATCCACAAAACTAAATATAGTTATGATGATACAGTTGCTTATTGCCATAATATGGCTCACATGTATCCATTGACATCCCCTCATCAAGATTGTTTTAGAACTCATGTGACCGTTAATCCCAAACCAGTAGTATCTTCCTTTCGAAGAGATTATTTTGGGAATCAGGTATTTTTATTTTCCGTTGAGGACCCACATCGTTTTTTAGAGGTCGTTGTTGAGTCAACAGTTCGGACACATCATTCTTTAGGAATTGACTTATATAAATCCACACCATGGGAAAATATATATTCACTCATTCATGAGTCAACATTAGATGCAGATTTGTTATCTATTGAATACATCCAACCTTCTTCGTTCATTGCAGCAAAAGAAAGTTATTCAGAGTTTGCGCGGATGTTTTTTACAAATGGGAAACCGGTTTATGTTGCTGCTTTGGAGATGACGAGTTATATTTATCAAACATTCCAATATGATCCAAAGGCCACAAGTATCAATACGCCTATTGATCAAATCCTTTATGAAAGAAAAGGTGTGTGTCAGGATTTTTCACATTTGATGATTGCCGCATTACGCTCGCTAAAGATTCCTACTCGTTATGTAAGCGGTTATTTGGAGACTTTACCTCCGCCCG
This sequence comes from Leptospira sp. WS4.C2, assembly GCF_040833985.1. Classification (NCBI taxonomy): domain Bacteria; kingdom Pseudomonadati; phylum Spirochaetota; class Leptospiria; order Leptospirales; family Leptospiraceae; genus Leptospira; species Leptospira mgodei. Next base: position 3,608,247 of record NZ_CP162139.1, on the reverse strand, counting down.
GAACTCAGAAATTACAAGGTAGTGATGCGACTCATGCTTGGGTTTCCGTTTACTGTCCTACGTTTGGCTGGATGGATTTTGATCCTACAAACGGGAAGATCATAACTGAAGAATATATTATAACAGCCGTAGGGCGAGATTACGCAGATGTATCGCCCTTAAAAGGAATTTTATTCGGTGGCGGAAAACATAAACTGAAAGTAGAAGTAGATGTGATTCGTGAACAAATATGAACTTTTTTGTAGAATTTTCCTGACGGCTTGAATTCTCCTGGAGAGATTTGAGTCTTTGTGATAAAAGGAAGACATTGGGTGGCGGGTCTAGTTCCCCACCCTGAATCGGGCGGGGATACCAATATCCCATCTGTACCGCTGTCTACCCCACACCCTCTCCCCAAAAAAAATCAGCCTAACTACTCTTGAATCTACCTTGACAAGATTTCCTAAGGCACTCAATTTAACCAAAAGGTTAATTAGCTAAATGGTTAAATTGAGAGAATCTGAAAACGCACTGAATGCAACTTTCCAGGCATTGGCAGATCCGACGCGAAGGAAGATATTGATGCAATTAGTTTCTGGAGAAGCCACTGTCCTTCAGCTAGCAGAACCTTTCGAGATGAGTATACCCGGAATCTCCAAACATCTAAAAGTGCTCGAAAAAGCTGGGTTAATCGAAAAAGGAAAAACAGCACAGTTTAGACCGTGCCGTTTGAAAGTAGAAGCACTCCAAGAAGCCAACCAATGGTTGGAACAATACAAAAGGCTATGGGAAGAACGATTGGATCGCTTGGACGCATACCTAATCGAACTACAAAAAACAAAAGGAAAAGAATAATATGTTTAAATCAGATATCGTATTTGCGTTAGAAGAAAAAGTAGTCCGCATCGAACGTTTGTTTAATGCCCCCTTACAACTTGTTTGGGAGGTATGGACTAATCCACTACATATTGAAAAGTGGTGGGGTCCGAAAGGATTTACCAATCCAACAGTGGAATTTGATTTCAAGGTAGGCGGGTCATATAGAATTGTTATGCGATCACCTGATGGAGTTGATTATCCAGTTAAAGGAAAGTTCTTAGAAATCACACCATTTCAAAGTTTCGTGATTAGCGATTTGGTAGATGAACATCCTGAGGAGTGGGTAAAGGATGTTCAGAAAATGGCGGGCGTCACTGGCGATCGGGAACTATTGAATTCAAAATTGCGAGTTTTATTTGAAGAGGCAGAGGGAAAAACGAAAGTAACTCTCTTCACTGAATTTGCAAACAATCAAATTCGCGATGGATTTGCCAATTCAGGTATGAAAGAAGGTTGGTCAGAAAGTTTCGAAAAATTAGAAACGAATGCTTTGCCTAACCCGAATCAAATCAGTTTAGAAAAGAAATTAAACCATCCACAAGAATTGGTATTTAATGCATTTGCAAACCCTCTGACGATTGATACTTGGTGGGGACCCAGTGGATTTAAAACAACAACGCAAACAATGGACTTCAGAGTCGGAGGGAAATGGATTTTTACAATGCTTGGACCAGATGGAACTATCTGGCCAAACACAATTAAATATAAGGAAATTAGAAAATTCGATTATTTAGAATATTTACATGGATCTGGCGAAGAAAATAAAAATGATGATTTTTTAGTAAACGTCTATCTAATTGCAATCGATAAAAATCAAACTATAGTAAAGATGCAAATGACTTTTCCTGATACAAACGTTCGAAATGCTGTAATCGGCTTTGGAGCAATTGAAAGCGGACAACAGACACTCTCAAAATTAGATTTATTCTTGAGTAAAAATCATGACTCAGTATAAAATTGCACCATCACTTTGGTTTAAAAAAACGGAAGTTATTCCATGGCTAAAAGGAAATAAATAGATATGTTAAAAAGTATCATTGCAGTTTTCGTTGGACTTTTATCCAACGTTGTCCTATCTATCCTATCGGATACAATTCTAAAAGTTATGGGATTTCTTCCTTATGATCATTTGTTTGTATCTACAACTCTAGTTTTATTTGTGTTAGGTTATCGAATTGTATTTAGTATATTCGGTTGTTACTTAGCCGCACGTTTGGCTCCTCAAAATCCGATGAAACATTCTTACATTTTAGGTGGTATTGGTTTAATACTTGGAATTACTGGAATTATTTTTGCAGGGCATTTAGGGCCATGGTGGTATTCGTGGTCACTCGTCATCCTAACTCCACCAATTGCTTATTTAGGTGGTAAACTTTATATATTACAGGCGGATTCAAAATGACTAGTGCGAGCTTATGGAATGATTTAAAAAAAGCACTCGCTGGTTCTGAAGAAGACTATACAGAAATTAGCCTCCGTAAGGCTTTATTTTTGCTTTCAGTTCCAATGGTATTAGAGCTGGTATTAGAATCGGTATTTGCAGTTGTCGACATTTATTTTGTCAGTGCATTAGGTGCCTCTGCGGTTGCAACTGTCGGCCTTACCGAAACCTATTTGTTCCTATTGTATTCTGTTGCTATGGGATTATCGTTTTCAGTAACTGCAATTGTTGCAAGAAGGATCGGCGAAAAGGAAAAAGATAAGGCAGGAGTAGCAGCAATTCAATCCATTTGGATTGCCATTCTTGCTTCTATTCCATTTGCAATTGCTGGAATATTTTTTTCTAAAGAACTTTTGACTCTAATGGGTGGAGATGAATGGGTTCTGACAGAAGGATACCATTATATGCAATGGATGTTAGGTGGAAACATTGTAATTATCCTACTTTTTCTTATTAACGCAGTGTTTCGTGGAGCGGGTGATGCTGCGATATCGATGAGAGTGTTATGGATTTCCAACGGATTGAACATTATTTTGGATCCTATTTTTATCTTTGGCTGGGGGCCTGTTCCTGCCTATGGGATTACTGGTGCAGCGATTGCGACAAACTTAGGACGTGGGATCGGAGTAATCTTTCAACTGTGGTTATTATTTCAAGGTGGGAAACATATTAAAATTCTCAGATCACATCTCAAAATCGAATGGAGTACAATTAAAGGTATATTAAAAACTTCGCTTGGCGGTATTGGCCAAATGATCGTGGGTATGACCTCCTGGATTTTTATTATGAGGATCCTTTCTGAATTTGGAAGTCAAACTCTAGCTGGAGCAACCATTGCCCTCAGGACTATGATGTTTACCATGATGCCTTCTTGGGGAATGTCTAATGCCGTTGCCACTTTAGTAGGGCAAAATTTAGGAGCAGGAAAACCCGAACGAGCAGAACAATCCGTTTGGTTTACTGGATTCTGTAACATGGGTTATTTGATTCTTGTCTCTATCATTTACTTCTTTTGGAGCGAAAATATAATTTCGATTTTCACTGATGATAAAGAAGTGATTCGAATTGGTGGAGAATGGTTACAAATTGTATCCTATTCTTATTTCATCTATGCATGGTGGATGGCTGCAGGACAGGCATTTAATGGTGCAGGAGACACGATCACTCCCACAAAAATCAATGTGATTTTCTTTTGGATCATTCAAATTCCTCTGGCTTATATATTAGGAAAACATTTAGCATTTGGACCCACTGGAGTTTTTTGGGCAATCATGATTTCAGAATCTTCCGTAGGTCTGTTTACTCTTTGGTTATTTACGAAGGGAAAATGGAAACAAACAAAGGTTTAAAAAATTCTTAAATCATGAAATCAAAGATTCCTAAATCAATCGATGAATATATTGAGAACTTTCCGGAAGAAACTCAAATCATCCTTCAGAAGATTAGAAAGATGATTCAAAAAGAAGTTCCTGAAGCAACTGAAGTAATTAGTTATGCGATGCCAACATTTGTGTTGAATGGAACATTGGTACATTTTGCGGCGTATCCAAAACATATTGGATTTTATGCACTTCCTTCTGGCAACCTTGCCTTCCAAAAAGAAATTTCTAAATATAAATTTGGGAAAGGTTCTATTCAATTTCCTTTGAATGAGCCAATTCCTTATGTTTTGATTAAAAAAATTGTTAAATTTAGGGTAGGTGAAAATTTGCAAAAAGCAAAACGAAAGATCCAAAAAAAAAAGCTTACCCGTATAAAAAAACAAACCTAAATCAAATCTTGAATGACGAGTTGTTATTTTTTCGATATTATTATTTTCTATTTTAACCTTGAATTCATTGTTTATACAAGGCTGAGGATTCTAAATGGAGTTTGAAAGTAAAAGCATACTTTATTTATGGAACAGTCGCGTAATGTTTGCAACTAACAGTATGCAAACAGATTTTCATTCACATTATGCTGCCACCCTTGCCATTTCCTTAGAAAAAAATATCACAATCGAAACAGAGTTAGGTAAAGACGATTACCGAGTCGCTTTAGTGGGCCCGAATACCTACCATAGAACCGTTTCGCCTGGAGTAGAAATGGTAGCCTTACTCATCGATCCAGAAACCTATGAATTTGGTTCTATATCCGGTACTATTTCTTCAGGCGAAGTCAAACGATTGGACATTCAAAATTTTTCCCCGTTAATCGATTCGCTTTGGTCATTGTATTATGGTGACCTGAATGATGAAGAGGCCACCAAACTTCAATTAAATTTACTTCGTACTGTATATCCATTTGATACATTAAAAACGAGTGTCGATCCAAGAATTCAAAAGATTGCAAAAAAAATTCGTATGGAAGTTCCTGATAGCATTCGGATGAAAGAGATTGGAAAAGATTTTTCTATTTCAGAAGATCGATTGATTCGTTTGTTTAAAGAAAATCTTGGGATTCCGCTGCGAAGGTATTTATTATGGGTTCGCATTCTACGTGCAGTAAAAGAAATAAAAGCGGGAAATAATCTTACAGAAGCGGCTCATGCAGCAGGCTTTTCGGATTCTGCTCATTTTTCTAGGACGTTTAAAGAAAACTTTGGATTTATACCTTCATTATTCTTCGGACATCTTAAAACCGCAGAAGTTCGATTTTGCGAACCAGATGAAAGCTTCCAATAAATCTTAAAAACACCGGAATCATTCAAGCATAGGTTTTAAAAATTTGTTATTCTCTTTTTCTACCAAGGAAAAGAAGAGCCAATGCCCCTAACAAATGAAAAAGGATTGTTATCGAGATTATCCTCGAAGTTCTCTAAATTAAAATCTGAATCAATCAGAATCCCTACAGCTGAGGAAAAGGTGGGTTTTAAAAAAGCTCAAAAATTGGCGTATGATTGTGTGACAGCCATTGAAAAAGAAATGGTTCCTGGATGGACTGAAAAACAAACCGCTAAACGGATGGATGAATATTTACGTGACCACGGTGTTAAAGTTTTTTTGCATAGGCCCTTTGCTTGGTTTGGTGAACACGCAAGATTCGATGGATACAAACGTTTCACTCAATTTCATCCCGGTAAAAAAATACTAAAAGAAGAAGAATCTTTTATTTTAGACGTATCTCCTGTCGTTGATGGTTATATAGGCGATATTGGTTACTCATCTTCCTTAGTAAAAAATTCTGAGTTAGATTCAGGTATGAAATATTTGTTACAACTTAGAGAAGAAATTCCTAAATACTTTAATTCCTCTATGACTCCTTCAGAGATTTGGTGGAAAATTGATTCGGATGCTAAGAATTCTGGCTTCGATAACATCCATGCTTTGTATCCATTTGCTGTCCTTGGCCACCGGGTTTACAAGGTAAATCTACCAAATATTTCCTTTCCCTTATTACCGATTAGTTTTGCGAGTTGGTTCAGTTTGCAGGGATCCTATGAATTTTTATCACATAAAGTTTTACCTGAACTACTAACACCGGATCACGAAGGGGATAAGGTGGGGTTATGGGCAATAGAGCCACATTTGGGTCGAGGAAAAACTGGGTTTAAGTTTGAGGAAATATTAGTAGTTGAGGATAACAAAGTTTACTGGTTAGACGATGACGTTCCGCATGTAAAAAAATACCAAACATTAAAGGAAACAAAATGAAATTTCAAAATTCTATATATGTAGTTTTGATCTATTTATTGTCCGTTGGATGTAATACTGGAAACATTAAAATTGGAAAAGCCTATAAATTTGGCAATGTCCCCGATTCAATTTTAGAAGTCAGTAAACCAGATCCATTTTTAACTAATTTGAGTATCAGCATACCAGAGTTACCTGGTCATGATGATCTTATTTTCGATAATGAAAATCAAATTGCCTTTGCCTCTGGAATGGACGGTTGGATTTGGAAACTCGATTTTAAATCGAATTCGGCAACAGCTTGGGTAAAACCTCCTGTCAACCCTGCAGGGTTACAATTTGCAAACAAAAACAATGAATCCATATTAGTATGTGCTTCAAGACTTGGCGGTGTTACTTATAATGAAAAGCAGCGAGTAGGTTTGTATGAAGTAAATATAAAAACAAAGGCTATAGTTCCACTTCTCATAACTCTACCAAAAATTGAAAATTCAGATTTTGAAACTGTTTATCCAGAATCTAAACGTCCCACCTTTGCCTTAAAAAATCTTAACGAATCAAACTCTAGAGCTTTTTCTTTATGTAATGATCTCGCAGTATCAAATGATGGAAACAGAATTTATATCTCCGAACCATTTGAAAGATCTGATGCTGCTATGGGAAGCGGAGCAGTACCAGAAGCAATCGGTCTCTATCCTCACGGTAAACTTTGGTTGTATGATAGAAAACAAAATACAGTTTCACTTGTGATGAGTGGATTCACTTTTGTGGATGGTATTATTATTGCTGATCATACAAATTCTACAGAAGAATCGGTAATTATTACTGAGACTACAAAGTTTAGAATCATCAAAGCATATATCAATGGTAGCAAAGAAGGTAGGTTTGAAGTGTTATTTGAAAACCTACCCGGCCTTGCTGACGGATTGGAACGAGATTCAAAAGGTAGAATTTGGGTTGGAATCATTAAACCACGTTCTAGTCTTGTAAATATGGTTCACAACAATCCGTGGCTAAAACCATTTCTCCTATCTCTTCCGCAAAGAATATTACCAATCGCAAAAAAAACTGGCATCCTTATACTCGATCCTTCAGGTAAAAAAACAATCTATTACTCAATGCATGATGGCTCAAAAATAAAAGATATTTCCGTTGCGGTTCCCAATTTAGAGACTGTATACTTTCCATCATTTGATACTTCCTCTAAAGGTTTGTATTCCATTCCTGCCGCAAGTTTTAAGTTAGGCGAATAAACATTAAAATTATGAATACAAAAATTAACGCATCATTTCTTCATTTTTGGAACTTCATACCAGTTTCAATCATCAGTATATTTTTCTTATTAATTTCTTGCCGAACACCAGAAGAATACTTTAAAAACCAAATTAAAGAAGAGGTAGACCTTCCTTACAATCCGTCCATCGAGTCTATAAAATCAGAAGGAGATTTGATCAAACAAAATATAACAATCAACGGATCTTCTTTACCTGCTCAGGATGAGATTCTTTTGCAAGAAGATTTAGGCAGAGCCTTCGTTGCTTCTATTGATGGATGGATTTGGAAAGTAGATTTGACCAACAATAAAGCAGAACCATTTATAAAAACTCCGCTTTTGCCAGGCGGAATGGTCTTTCATCCAAAAAATAATGATATCATCTTTATGTGTTTATCACGCGGAAAACAACATGACACAAATCTTGTAGATGGACCAGGAATTTATGAATTAACCATTTCAACTAAACAATTACGTAAAATCGGAACTCGTGTTCCTCTTGTTGATAAAACAAAAGAACCATTAAAGAATCAAATCGGAATATTCTATCCAAAGAACAAAGAAACCAAAATTCCGATCTCGCAATTAAATGATACTAACAGTCGAAATGTGGAAAAAGCGGATGACTTAGCGATCAGTAATGACGGAGAACGAATATATTTCACAGAACCATACGACCATCCAAACTCAATTCTTGGTGTCAGTTCTCAATCAAAACATGAAGTGCTCACTTTGGGTCGTAATGGCCATCTTTGGAAATATGATTTAAAAGATAACACTGCAAGTTTGGTTGCGCACCAATACACCTATCTAGATGGAATTTTATTGGAGTATTCTCAAGGAGAAAGAGAATCTTCCATTCTGCTAAATGAACTTTCAAAATCGAGACTTATTCGATTACACCTAACGGGAGATAAAGAAGGGAAAGATGAAATAGTGATCGAAGGAATTCCCGGATTCCCTGATGGTATGGATCGCGATTCATTAGGACGTATTTGGATCGCTATCCCTGTCGAAAGATCTAAACTAATCACTTGGTTACACAAACATCCCTTTTGGAAACGTCTGGTCCTCTACATACCAGAGAGATTACAACCAGTTTCTAAAAAAACTGGAATTCTTGCTCTTTCACCTAACGGAGAAAGGCCGATTTATTACTCTTTACATGATGGAAGTTTGTTTTCCTACATTATCGTTGTTGTTCCAGGAAAGGAAAAATTGTATCTGGCAGTTTACCAGGATGGTTTCAAAGGATTCGTCACGCTTCAATACCCTAACAATATTTAGGTGAAAGAGGGGCGCCTCGCAATCTATCTATTATCCACCTATTATAGATGAGGCGATCCCGCTCTTCGTTTCAATCTTTCCCTCTGGGAAAGGATTTCCACTGCGATCGGTGGCGCAAAATACCCCTCCCAACAGAACTATTGAAACGAAAACATAGAGAAATATGAACTTCCCAAAAATAAAATTATTAAATTTTGAAATGGAATTTTCTTTTTTGGATAACCGTGGTAGATAGACTTCATTGGGTGGCGGGTCTAGTTCCCCTCCCAGATCGGGCGGGGATACGAGTATCTATCCTGTACCGACTCGACTACCCAAACTTCCCCTTCCACTCCTCTTCCTTAAACCCTACCAAAAACCAGCCATCTCCAACAACAAAAGGCCGTTTGACCAAATTTCCGTTTGACGAAAGCTCTTTATAAATTTGTTCTTCCGAAAGATTTCCTAGTTTTTCCTTCCAATTTCCCTCTCGGTAGTCCTTTCCTGAAGTATTAAATAGCTTTTTAATATCACCTAAGTATTGTTTTGCTTTTTTTAGCTCACCCACAGAGGGGGGAGTCTCTCGGATTGGAAGCTGCTGAAAATCTACTTTTTTAGATTTCAAATATTTGAGGGCATTGCGGCAGGTACTACATCCAGAATATTCGTAAACTTTGGGATTGGAACGACTCATACAACTGATTTTCTTACTTACGATTTTTGCGGAAACTTTTTATTGGAACTATGTTTGTCCAAAACAATATTCCCTTGGCTCCGCTTACGACATTACGTTTGGGAGGTCAGGCAAAATACTTCATTTCGATTAAGACAAGGGAAGACCTAACGAATGCCTTAGAATTTTGTAAAAAGGAAAACCAAACGTTTTTCATTTTAGGCGGTGGTTCCAATACCATATTTTTAGATTCTGGATTTCCCGGTGTTGTCCTTCAGATGCAAATTCCAGGCATTCGTTGTTTGGACGCAAATGAGACTCATACAATTTTCCAAGTAGGTGCCGGTGTTCCTTGGGATAATTTTGTTGAATATACAGTAAAACAGGGATTAGCTGGAATTGAATGTCTTTCCGGAATTCCTGGTTCTGTAGGTGCATCCCCGATTCAAAATATTGGAGCATACGGCCAAGAAGTAAATGAATCCATTTTAAAAGTGGAATGTATGAATGCTTCTGGTGAAATCATAACAATTTCAAACGAAGAATGTAAGTTTCGTTATCGAAATAGTGAATTTAAATCTGGAATTTATAAAGATTACATTATCGTATCGGTTATATTCCAATTATCTAAATTGGCATCTCCTTGTTTGCGTTACCCTGAAGTAAAAAATGCTTGGGAAAATTATAATTTAAAAAAATATTCAAAAGAGATATCTGATTCTGAGCTACGAATTTTTCATATGGAAGCTGTTAGGGATATTGTTATCCAATTGAGAAAGAAAAAATCAATGGTGTTGGATGAAAATGATTCAAACACTCGTTCTGCGGGATCTTTTTTTACCAATCCCATTTTAACGGAAACCCAAGCCAACGATTTCCTAAAAATCGCCAAAAAACTTGGTTTTGAAAATCCTCCCATGTATCCAGAATCACCTGGGTACAAAAAACTCTCGGCAGCTTGGCTGATTGAAAACTCTGGAATTCAAAAAGGCACCAAATATCCAGGGGGAGTCGGCATCTCAGAAAACCATTGTTTAGGTCTAATTAATATAACCGGAACAACATCCGCACTTTTGGAAATGGCGGAATCGGTTAGAAGGACTGTATTTGAAAAATTTTCCATTCATTTAGAAATGGAACCGGTCGTTAGACCCTAAAAAAGATTTGGTAATTGTCGATATAACAAAGAGAATGGGGATGGAATGAACTTGAAACTTAAAAAATACCTGATTCTATCAGGACTTGGTGTTTCCTTACTGCTGGTTTTGGTCTTAATTGGTTTTTTCGTTGTCGACGAAATCAAAGGGGGAGCCGTTGGCGATGGTCAAAATAAATACGAACTCATTATCGATTCAGGGGAACCATCTTCAAGTGTAGTGCGCGAGTTAGCTGCTGCCGGAATGATTAAATCCTCAGTGTATTTCAACTATCTAATGAAGTTCTCAAGAGCCGGAAATAAAATCAAACAAGGTGTTTATGATATAAATGATGGTATGAGTTCACGTAAAATTTTAGACGTCATCATCTCTGGAAAAGTAAAACTTGTAAACTTTACCGTTCCTGAAGGATATAACAATCGTCAGATTGGAGATTTATTGGTTTCAAAAAAACTTGCAATTTCCCGAGAAGATTTTTTAAAAGTGGCCCAAAGCCCCGCGTTACTTACAAAATACAATATACCAGCAAAAACATTAGAAGGTTATTTATTTCCAGAAACCTATTCGGTACCTTTGAATTATCCTTTGGAAAGAATCACAGAGATGATGATCAAACGATTCTATAAAAAATTAGAATCCATTCCAGAAGCCAAGGATATCAAACCAGCAGACCTTCATTTTCGTGTGGTTCTTGCGTCGATTGTGGAAAGGGAAGCTGTCAGAAAAGAAGAAAGACCCATGATGGCCGGTGTTTTTCTCACTCGCATTGAAAAAAATATTAATTTGGAATCATGTGCCACCATCCAATATTTATTTGATAAACCGAAAAAAAGACTCTTTGAATCGGATCTAAAAATTGTATCGCCATACAATACATATATCAATGGCGGATGGCCGCCAGGACCTATTTCTAATCCCGGCTTACCAGCATTAGAAGCATCTTTTAAACCAATGAAATCAGATAAGTTATTTTTTCTTTTAAAACCTGACGGTTCTCATTATTTTTCTGCGACATTTAAAGAACATCTGGACGCAAAAAAGAAATTTATCGATGTCCTTTACCAATAAAAATGGAGATAACGAAGATAAATAATTTATCATATCTTTAATCAATCTTCCATGGATGAAAATATAGTTGAACTCAACATTGCAATCGGTGGGATTTCTAAGGAACTTTTGGATGTACAAAAGGCCTTAGATGCCTACCGAGAAAAACAAAAAAGGAAAGAAACAATCGATGAGGAAGCCATGACCTTTGTTACCAAAGCGGAACTTGTCATCGAAAAAGCTGAAAAGGGGGATCTCCAACTAACCTCTGACCAGATCCGTAGAATCAAAAGTAACCTGGTGAAAATTTTGCAACGAGTCCATCGTTAATACTCCTTTAACCAAACCTTCATACAACCTTCACCAGCTTGTCATTTCCTTGTAACAAATAAAGAACATAATTATCAATAGCTAGAGGGAAATTTTTTACGAATCCCTTCCGGGAAGACCCGCTAGCCAAACAAATTCGAATAATTCGAAAGAGGATTTAAAATGAAAAAATTTATTAATAGAGGCCTGGTGTTGGCTATCATCGCGATGATGGGACTCACTACGGTGAATTGTCCCGGCAAGAAGGATGGTGATTCTTCTACTTTACTTGGCCTACTTGCGCTTGCAAGTTCAGCCTCAGTTGCAGGTTCTGATTTATGTGATGGTATTGGTGTTCCAACCCCAACGCAAGTGTTGGAAGGAACGATCAACGGTGCAGTAACTGTAAGTGGATCTGCTTTGCTTCGTGGAACTGTAAACATTACAGGTGGTGGATCGTTGACAGTTCTGCCTAAATCAGTGATTTTTGCGGAACGCGGTTCGTCGCTTTTCGTATACGAAAATGGAACATTAACTGCCAGGGGAACTGCGGCGCTGCCAATTTGTTTTACTTCTGCATCTTCTGTTGGTGCGAGAGCACCTGGGGATTGGGGTGGAATAGTGATCGTTGGGAATGGTACTTCTACAAGAACTTCAACAACAGAAGGCACGACTCCCAAAACGTATCCCGGAACACAAGATGGCGTAGCTAATTTATCATATGTGGTTGTAGAATTCGTCGGAAATGAAGTAGCACCTGGTAACGAACTAAATGGTATATCAAGTTATGCAGTCAAATCTTCAACAAGCTCTTATGATCACATTCAAATCCATCGAGGATTGGATGACGGTTTCGAATGGTGGGGTGGAAATGTTGGTGGACAATATTTGTTAGTCACCGGTGGCATGGATGACGATTTTGATATGGATGAGGGATTCGGTGGAACGCTCTCGTATCTAATTGGCGTAAAATATCCTAACTCTTGTGGTGGAACAGTATCTACAGATCCACATGGATTTGAGATGGACGGAAGTGATACAAACGGTTCTGGTGGAACAGGTTTAACAAATCCAACCGTTTCCAATTTTACTACTCTTGGTCAATCGATCACTGCCGGTGAAGGTATGCGATTCAGAGAAGGCATGCGAGGAACTTTTTCCAACGGTTTAGTTTTTGGCTATCTTGCAACGAATATTAATTGTATTAACAACGCAGGGACTGCTGGAAATACAAACCCAATTGGATCTAATGCAAATTTTAAAGTTCAAACGGGAAAAAACGTAACACTTGGCGGCCAATGCGTCGCACTTACTGCTTCAGCTGAACTTACGGCAAGTCCGATTGTTGATGCGGGAAATATTTCTGAATGTGGTATCGGTGGGACAAAACCAGACTTTACATCTTCTGCAGCCTATGCAACATTAGGTGGTGGTCCTGTTTCCCAAGGAAAATGGTGGGATGGTTGGACAGTTTACAGAGCAAGATAATTTTTGCTTGAATTGATCATCTTATTAAAGCTCCAGTAGTAATACTGGAGCTTTTTTTATGAAATTAATCTATTTTTTTCTGTTAATTCTTTCTTTATCGTTAGTCAATTGCAAAGATAAAATATCTACTAAACCTGAATCCTCCGCTGAAATTCAACAAAAATTGAGGCAATCAAAAGAAGTTTTAACTAAAAGGAAATCTGAAAATCATCATATCTTCGGTTATAAAACCAAAGAAGAAGCGATTATCAGTTTTATGAATGAATTAGTTGGCGCTAGGTTAGAAATAATAAATTTCAAATCAATACTTAATGACAAGGAAAAGGATTTAATTTTTTTTCCAAATATTTACGGAGAGAATACAGCCTTAGATGTAACTCCATTAGAGGATTATAAGTTTACTTTTAACCGTTTAGAGGAATTGGGAATCAAGCGATTGCGAGAACATAGATTGCAACTTTCCGACTTAAAATCCATGAAAATCATTTGGAAAAGTTCGCGACCCTATGGAAACTTAACGATCTATAAAGTTGGTAGAATTGAAATAATTAAAAAGGGATCTCCTATAGAGATTACTCAAATCAAATCTGTAATAGAACAAAATGGCAAATTCAAAGTAGCTGTCGTTGCTCCTTGATTATTACAAATTTGTAACATAAATTTAAACTGAATGTAACGCGTTTCGTTTCGATATAATTTACTGCTTCTAGTAGATAGGAAATCTGACAACAGGCATACTTTTATGAAGAAACTAGCGCAAACTTTAATTATTCTTACATTTTTTATTTCTAGCTCACTAATGGCTCAGACAACTGGCACAGTTAAGGGAACGATAATTGATTCAGAGAATGGAGAAGCTGTATTTGGAGCTACAATAGTAGTCAGGTCCGAAAAGAAATTCGCTAAAACCGATTTTGACGGTAAATACTATTTGGATTTACCTCCCGGCACTTATGATGTAGAATACCAAATGTATGGATATGGTCCACAAAAAAGAACCATTACAGTGGTTTCTGGCAAAACACAAAATGTTAACGTCACTTTTGGTGCGCAAGTTCTTGAGACAATAGAAGTAAAGGATCGAGCACAAAACAACACTGAATCTGCGCTATTAGCTTTACAGAGGAAAACCGGTACTGTTTCAGATGGTATTTCTCAAGAGGCTATTAAAAAAAGTCCCGACGCAAGCGCTGGAGATGTTGTAAAACGTGTTACCGGTATTACGCTTATTGGCGGAAAATATGTATTTGTTCGAGGACTTGGAGAAAGATATTCCAATACATTGTTGAATGAAGTTTTGATTCCTTCAACTGAACCTGATAAACGTGTGGTTCCACTTGATTTGTTTCCTGCAAGCATGATAAAAAATATTCGGGTAATGAAGACATTTGCACCCGAAGATCCGGCAGAATTCTCTGGTGGATTAGTTAAGATTGAAACCCAAGAATATCCTGATAAACTTACGATGTCATTAGGTCTCGGTGTCGGTCGGAATATGAATACGACCGGGTATCAATTTAAAACATTTGATGCAGCTGACTTCTTTGGTCGACCCAATTCATCAACTCAAAGGCCAGATTTAGTAAATAAACTTCCTAATGAATTTGTTTTTGAACCAGGAAATAGGTTTGGCGGTTTACCACCAAATTTGGTAAATATTACAGCCGCTTCTTATAATCAACAATGGACTCCAGACGAAAAAAAAGGTTCCTATGATAAGAATTTTAATTTTGTTGTCGGTAATACGATTCAAACAACTGATTCTGGGCAAAGGTTAGGAATTTTCTTTGGCATTACTAAGAGTGAAGAATACCGCTACCGCGAAGAAAAATCTACAAGATATGTGCCTAGTTTCCTTGGAGGTGTGAGAACAGAAGATACAACTTTCATTAATCCTATCCAACAACAAGATACGAAAATTTATAATAAAGAAACAAACTTTGGAACTAACTTAAACCTAGCATATGAATTCATGAAAGGCCAGCAGATATATTTAAAGACTCTTTATACGATAGTTTCTGACACTAATGTTCGTGAAGCAAGGGGTGTAAATAATATTGATAACTTTGAATTTCTTTCAAATACAAACACTTTCACCTCTAGAGCATTATTTAACACTGTATTGGGTGGTGATCATGCTCTGCAATTTGGTTCAATGGCTAGACCACATAAGTTAGAATGGAATCTTGCATATGCTCAAGCAAATCGTGATGAACCGAATTTAACTCAGCAAGTTTGGCGAAGGCAACAAAATTCTGCAGTTACAGATGGATATTTTCGGTTGCTAAATAATCCGGACGGCTCTCGTTTTTATTCTGAATCTAGAGATATCGTTAGGCAGGCGAATTTAAAATATACCATTCCGTTTGAACAGTGGAACGGTTTAAAATCAGATTTTAAATTTGGCGGAATGGCACTTGAACGATTTAAAGATTTTACTTTTAAAGAATATGGTAGTAAAAGTAACGTCGGTATCCGATCACCAAATGATTATTGGCCCGTACCCGGTGAAATTACTTTCGTCCCGACTGATTATATTTCTTCTACCTCAAATCCATTAGCAAATAAAACTTTCGCAGAACGTCAAATTGAACCAAATGCTTTTGATGCAATGCAAAAGTTACAAGCAACATTTACACAATTCGATATGCCTATTATCAATAAATTTCGATTTGTTGGTGGGGTTAGAATGGAAGATTCTTATCAAAAAGTAAGAACTTTCCGTACTCGGGACAGCAGTTCTTTAGCGAATGTTGATTATGGTTGTACGGTAGATAATGAAGATGTTCGGGTTGCATTAGTTAGATCAAATGTATGTAATCAAACAAATAATGGTATCGGAGAACTTAGAAAAAGAGATACATTACCTTCAATGAATTTTGTTTGGGATTTCCATAAGGATATGAATCTAAGACTCGGTTATACCCAAACGGTGACACGGCCAGATCTAAGAGAGTTATCACCATTTGGATTTACTCCATATTTTGGAGCGGATCGAATTTTCGGAAATCCTAACCTCAGAAGAACTTATATACATAACTATGATATTCGTTATGAATATTATATTAATAATACAGATTTTGTTGGTATTGGCGGATTTTTCAAAGAAATGTCCAATCCAATAGAAATGATCGGTCAACCAGTTGCTGGTAGTATTTCAGCTAACTTTACTTATACAAATGCTAAAAATGCGCAAATTCGAGGAGTTGAAATCGATTTTAGAAAAGAGTTTCTTGATCGTTTCCGTTTTGAATCAAATTTGTTTTTTATTAAATCTCACGTTCAAGTCTTACCTTGGGAAGATTTAGTTCTTATTAAATCGGGATTGGTTGATTCATTAAATCGATCGGCAGCATATGATCCAACAAACATCTCCCGTCCTCTACAAGGTCAGTCAGAGTATGTATATAACCTAAAGTTTGATTATTTTATCACAAAAACAAGAACCCAGATTATTGGATTATACTATAACTTTTTTGGTGATAGGATTTATGCCGTTGGTGCAAATGGAACACCCGATGCAATTGAAAAGGGAGTTGGTGTAACCGATATTGTTTACACTTTTAAACATGATGATCGTTTGGATTTCAAAGCAGCTGCAAAAAATATAATGGATACCAGATTTAGAGTTTATCAGACAAATCAGGTTACTGGTGAGGATGAGTTGTTTTATTCTTATCGAATGGGTGTAACATTCTCTGTAATGGCAACTTATAAGTTTTTTTGATTAAAGAATGCATCATCATTTGTCTTAACCCCGCCTTTGCGGGGTTAGCTGTTCTCACTCACTTTCAAATATAAATCTTAAACAATGCCATCTCACCAGCTACTAAACTAAAGTCGTAAACCAACTTCACCTATTTCCCATCTGCATTCACTATGATTGGCAAACCATCCTTTCCATTCGGTACAAAGATCAATTTGTTATTGGGGTTCTCCATTGCCTTCAATTGAATGTACTTAGGTGTCAAAGATTCTGAAATCATCCTTTGAGCTTTTGCTTGCGCTTCGGCTTCAATGAGTACGGCTTTGGATCTACCCTCAGCTGAGATTTGCTGGATTTCCGCATCGCGTTTGGCAATGTTAATTTCGAACTTCATTTGTTCCTGTTCTTGTTGTTTGGTGAGTTTACTTTCAATTGCTTTCAAAATCGAAGGACTATATTCAACATCATCTATAATCACATCATCTATTTCGACATGTTTGTCTTTTAACTTTTCTGCGAGAGACTTTTTAATTTGAGCCGAAACATTTGGTGTCTCTTTAGAGATAGATACCATGTTGTAAGCAGAGAGAATATTTCTAATGGCAGTTCGAAATTGAGGTTTAACTACCTTTTCATAATAGTCCCTGCCAATCTCCATTTCTAATTCATAAATTTCGTTTTGGATCGGTCGGATGATGATCGCCGCACTGACCGTAATTGTTAAATCATCCCTCGTCAGTACCTCCACTTTCTCTTGGTGGCTCATCCATTGGATTGAGTAGACGTAAACACTGTTCCAAGGCATATAGGTTTGGACCCGGGACTCCAAGGGTTTCTGGCTAAGACCAGTGCTATAGGGCCGCCACATGAGTCCAACTTCCCCTGGGCTAATGATGGAGAGGCAAGATATAGAAAATAGACTCATACCCAAAATGGTAAGGAACTGGAAACTGGTTGGAAAAATGGATCGACGTTTCATAGTTAAACCATTAGACTAAAACCGATGTTACAATTTCTATCCAGCCGATTTTTAATCCAAACCCCTTCCTTCGTCATTTTTTTGTTACTGGTTGGATTCAGTTTCTCTTGTATCGAAGATGAAACTGTAGTGAAAGCTCCTATGAGTCGGGAACTACGCCTCTTCCAGGCCCTTGAAAAAGGAAACTTAGAACTAGTTAAAGAGCTTTTAGCAGAAGGGGTTTCCATTAATGCCAAGGATTCCTTAGGAAATTCCTGCCTAATCAAAGCTGTGGACGAAGAAGAACTGGCGATCGCAAAATTTTTAATCCAAAAAGGTGCGAATGTCAATCTTCGCAATACGACAGGGGAAACAGCCCTCTACCGTGCTGTATATCGTGGGAATTTGGACTTGGTCAAAATGTTAGTGGCGGCCGGTGCAGAAACCAAAGTCAAAACAGTGGGTGGGATCAGCGTGGCGGAACTTGCCGAAGAACGGGGAGAAGAGGGAATTCTCAAATATCTAGGTTCGCTAAAATAAAAAGGCCAACTAACGAATGAAGTGAATCGTGCGTTTGTAAATTGTTATGCGACATGTGGTAAAAATTTGATTATTTACTAAAAAATAACGTATTGACAAAAGGCACACACGAGTCTATAATTATATATGTGATTTTTGATTGGGATAATGAGAAAAACAAACTACTCAGTACTCAGCGAAATATTTCCTTCGAAAGAATAGTCATCGAAATTGAAGCAGGAGCTATACTAGATATCTTAGAACATCCAAATAGTAAAAAGTATCCGAACCAAATAATTATAGTAATTAATATTGATAATTATGTCTGGATTGTCCCTGCAATTGAAAACGAAAATTCATTCTTTTTAAAAACTGCATATCCTTCACGAAAACACACTAAAATATATTTTCCAGAGGTGAACATACATGAAACTTAAACTTACGGATGAAGAAAAAGAATTAGAATTATCTTTTGAAAAAAACGAATGGAAGTCTGTTTCAAATAAAAAAAGCTATTTAAATAAGTTTAAAATTGCAGCAAAAAATACTTTAGCCAAAGACAAAAGAATGAATATTCGAATTGCGGGAAAAGATATTCAATTATTAAAAACAAAGGCTCTTGAAATAGGAATTCCATATCAAACTCTAGTTTCAAGTATTTTGCATCAATATGTTACTGGAAAACTAAAAGAACAGTAATATTAAACTGACTTACCTCACGTCGCATAACAACGTCTTACTCACTTCGACACAAGGCCTCGCTTACTCCGTGCTAGTCGAGCTTGCTTTATCCGAATGGGTAAAACTAGCCAAAGTAAAAACTCAATGAAAAATTAAGAAAACTACAAGTTTCTACGAAACCTTTTCCCTCTACTGATTCATCTCTACTAAGGTCTCAAAAAGAATCTTTGTACCCAGTTCCAAATTATCAATTGTCATATTTTCATTCTTTCCATGCATCCCATCAATATCTTCCGTTTTGAGAACTGCGGGAATAAGTCCGTAAGCTTTAATCCCTACACGCCGTAGGTAAGAATTATCCGTTTTTCCTGGAGAAAGAAATGGCGTCACTGTACTGTTGGGAAATTTATTCACCGATACGGCAGCCAAAGTACTAAAAAACTTTGTATTGATGGGAGACACGTCTGTCGGATTGATATCTGTAAAAGTGATCTCTGCTTTGTACTTTTCTGCAATTGTTTTTACCTTATTAGAGAATTCTATTATATCCACACCAGGTAACGTTCGGATGTCCAATCTGCCAGAAGCTTCTCCTGCGATTACATTTTCTCCACCTTCACCTTCTGTGGTACGAAACCCAGTTATGGATTTGGTATTGGTTGTCATTGCTGTTAGGTGGCGATTACTTCGAATCGTTGAATGTAGCAAAGGTTTAATCAAAGGATTTCTTGCGTTTTTCAAAAAAAATGATTTTGGGAATGAGCTGATGGTTCCTAGTTGATAAAAGAATGCATCTGTTTCAGCTGTTATGCGAATATCAGATTCTAATTCCCGTACTTCGTTAAAAAACTGGATCAAGGAAAGAGCAGGGTATTGATTAGGGGGCGAAGAACCATGACCACTCGTTCCCGTGATTTTTGCACGTAACCAGATATTTCCTTTCTCCGCATATTGAATGTTAAAGATAGTGGCACCAGGAATTACGATGTCTCTTGTCGCGACGCCACCTTCATTGATGGCATACTCGTAACCGTCAAAAACATGTTTTTGTTTTGAAGTCATGTATTTTCCACCTAACACAGATCCTGATTCTTCATCTGCAAGGGCCAAATACATAATTTTTCTTGTTCTAGGAATTCCAGAACGTTTGATCTCAAGAAAGGCGAGTAATTCCATCACAGCCATTCCCTTCATGTCAATCGCACCACGTCCCCACACACGGCCTTCACTGACAGATCCTGAAAGTGGTGCTACTTTCCATTCTTTGGTATCGAACTCTACTGTGTCCAAGTGGTTTGCGAGGATGATTCCTGGCTCTGGATTGGGAATGGTTGCTGGTAATTCGGCGATTAAATTAGGTCTTGCGGGAAATTTGGGATCAAAGACAAAACGAGAAGGGATTCCTTCTTTTGTCAGAACTGCTTGGATGTACTTTGCCACCTGAATTTCATTTCCACGAACAGAAGGGATTTTTAATAGATCAGAAAGGAGTTTGACTGCTTCGGTTCTACGGACTTCCCAATTTACTTTTGGATAAGACTGTTTCAATTCTGCATACTTTACTTGTTGGCCGGAACATTGTAAAAAGAATACTGCTACCAATAAAAACGAAATGAATACCTTCATGAAACTATTTCTCCCTCTTCTTCCGAAGAAAGAGAATCATGGATTTCAGAAGTTGAAAGAAAAAACTAACTTAGATTTTTCGTAAAACTAGTCGGACGATGGCGGCCTTTCCTCTATGGAACGGACTTTCGTTTAGTTCAATCTCCAAAGCTTCTTCGTATTCAATGTTCATTTCTGAAAAGTCCATACGTAAATCCTTTAGATTGTATAACATGTCCAGATCTTTGGGACCACCAGAGGTAAATTGTAACTGGTCAGGTGAAAAAGCTTCTAATAACAAAATTCCACCAGGTTTCAAAGTCCTAACACAATTCCTATGTACGGTAGTTCGAATCGATTTATGAAAGTGGCAATAAATCAAAGCCACCATATCCATTTGTTCAGGAGCGTAAGGATAAGTCAGAGCATCAGAAATCTCATAATGAAAGGTTACATTTTTTTCTTTAGCGAGTGCGGTAGCTTTTTGTTTTCCTTCCTCCGATTGGTCAAAGGCAAATACATCCCAACCTAGACCCGCAGCAAATACGGCATTCCTTCCTTCTCCCTCACAAGGAAAAAGGATCCTTCCTTTTTTTAAATTTGGCAGACGAGTGCGTAAAAAATCGTTCGGATCCTTCCCATAAACATAGTCTTCACTCGCATAACGTTCATTCCAAAAAGTTTTTGAATCCATATTGCCCCTGCTGCTCGTATTTTTTAGAGTCGGATTATCATATACCAAACTCTCCGAATCAGAAATGATTTTTTAGTAGAAATGAATTAAATCTTTGGCTGATTCCCTCGGAGTGTGGTAACGGTTCAGTTCCGAATCCGGTTTTGGATATCCAATGCTCAATCCCAAAATCACCTTTTCTTCTTGTGGTAACGAGAGTGAACTTCTCACCACATCAGGAAAAGATCCAAGTGCTGCTTGGGCACAAGTTCCTAATCCTTCTTCTCTTGCAAGTAAGAGTACTGATTGGAGAAAACAACCCATGTCGATTCCTACATAATAGTTAAGTTCAAATTTGCTTGTAATAAAAACAGCAGTGGGTGCGCCAAAGAATGTAAAGTTACGCAACATAAATTCATTCCGAGCGTCTTTATCCTTTCTTTCAATTCCTGCTGCTTCATAGATTTTCATTCCCAAATCAAACATTCGTCTTTTGGCATCACTGGGATAAGATTCCGGCCAACTTGTATCTGGTCTCGGTGGGGCCTTGCGTGCTGTTTCGACCAATTCTTTGGACAATTCCTCTCGTTTCGTTCCATTCACAATATGTACTTTCCAGGGTTGGGAATTTTTCCAACTAGGGGTACGTAATGCTCTGCTAAATATCCTTTGTAAAACATCTTCCGGGATTGGTTTCGAAAGGTATTCTCTAATGCTATGTCTAGTTTCCAAGGCTTCCGATACAGAGGCCGCGGTAGTATGGAACGAAATGAGTTCTGTGTTCATTTGGATTCTCCCTAATTCTAAACATACATACCAGTCGGTATGTATTTGCAAGAACATTTCATACATACCGGTTGGTATATTGTTTGCATAGTTTCTGCTTTTTTCGGAATTTGTAAGGGATATGAAAAAAGAACCCACACGCGTACGCCTCCTCCAAGTCAGTCGCCAGCTCTTTTTAAAACAAGGGTATTCGGGGACCGGACTCAATCAAATTGTAGAGGAAGCAAAAACAGTCAAAGCGAGCCTCTACCAACATTTTGCTTCTAAGGAAATGTTAGGAAAAGAAGTGATTCGGATGTATTCGAATGAAAATCTAACCCTTCTGAAATCACTTATGAAACGAAATCCAAAACCATTGGAATTTGTGAAGGCCTGGGTTCGGATTCTTTCTCGGGAGGCTCGGTTATCACAACTTTTCGGATGTGGGATGGCAAACTTTCGGGCACAAATTGCACCGGATGAGGTGGAAATTCAGAAAGAAATTGAGGAAATCGCACATAGGACAATCGAATTGTTAGCTGAGTATCTGGAAGGATCGAAAGAAAATGGCTATTTAAATTCTAAAGTAGATTGTCGTTTACTCGCCAAACATCTATTCTTTGTCTATGAAGGGGTTTTACAAGGGTATCGTTTGCTTGATGACAAAAAGTCATTGGACGAATTATATCGAATTGCCGAAAGTTTGATCCCCTCTCCTAAATGAAAAATCCGCGTTTCCATTTATATATATTTCTCGTATTGTTAGGTGGGTATCAGCCAGCCTTTGCAGATGGTAATATCGAAATTGTTTTTCAAATTGTAAAATCCAATTCCGGAAAACCAGTATCAAATGCCGTAGTCATTTCTAAAAAAGGAAAAACAAGTGCGGTTTCCAACGAAGAAGGGATCGCCAAACTTCGATTTCCCGAACCAGGATACTATGAAATCAAAGTATCCACCGCCGACAGAACCGAATCTGTGTTTCGCGAGGTTCGTTTCAAAGGCCAAATCATTTTGGTCACTATATCGGAAGCTAATTTAGCAGGAATTTTAGTGAGTGGGGAAAGAGACAAAACCCCACTCTCACGTTATGGGTTAGTTCAAGACGAAATCAAACGCCTTCCCGGTGTGTCTGGTGATTCCTTGAAAGCCCTACAAACCATTCCCGGTGTTGTGATTGGCGCACCTGTCGGAATTTTGCCATCGGTCTTTACCAACATAGGGACCAATTTACTCACAGGAAATCCTTACTCCAATAGTGAAAGAGGGGATCTTTCTTTACGAGGTGGGGGAACCAGACAAAACCAATACTACTTTGATGGATTTCCCCTTCCTTATCCCTTCCATTTAGGAAACCAGTCTTCTGTTTTAAATAATAATTTAATCAAATCATTCGATGTATTTACTGGAGCTTTTCCGGCTAAATATGGTTATGCGACTGGTGGAATCATCGCCATTGAAGGAACCGACCGTGTGGATGAAAATAAAACAATCATCAATACCAATTTGTTTTTATCCGATGTTTACAACCAGAGTAAACTCCTTCCAGGCCTTGCCATGATTAGTTCGGGAAGGAAAAATTATCCTAACTTAGTTCTATTACAAGCCTACCCACAAGGAATTCCAGAAGATGCCAAATATGCTGAATACCATGACTACCAATGGAAACTCATTTGGGATATCAATTCGGAACACAGACTGACCATCCAAACCTTTGGAACAAGGGATAGACAAGCTTATACCAAAGCTCAAGCTGATTTGGAACGAGGAGGGGAAGACCCGCGTCCTCCCACGGGCCTGGATCGTCTATTTCGCACCGATGCCATTCGTTATATCTGGAAAGGAAAAACCTTTCGAAATACAATATCTTATTCTCGCACATCGTTTAA
This sequence comes from Leptospira sp. WS4.C2, assembly GCF_040833985.1. Classification (NCBI taxonomy): domain Bacteria; kingdom Pseudomonadati; phylum Spirochaetota; class Leptospiria; order Leptospirales; family Leptospiraceae; genus Leptospira; species Leptospira mgodei. The sequence continues at coordinate 3,584,328 of NZ_CP162139.1, read as the reverse complement.
TGAATTTTTTGAACTCAGGTTTACCAATCCGCTTACTGCTGAAAATATCTTTGGATTACAGAACAGAACTGCGGATTCGATTACCTATGTTCATAATGCTTTTGAATGGGAACTCTGGGAAGAACATCTCAAACTAGAAGCCGGGGTACAAGGCCGGTTTCGTGAGACAACGTTAAAAGGTGAGAACATCTCTTCTTACAACCGGTTATTTTACAATGTATTTAATGATCTTTTGAATTCCAATGCGGCCTTCCGTTCTGTGATTGATGGGGATCGAATTCGTTACCAGGAAAAATCTGCGTATGTCGAATTACCCTTTAAATATTCCGGATTTCGCCTAACGCCTGGTGCACGGGTGGATCACTATTCTGGAAGTAAGGAAACTAATTTGGCTCCGAGGATCACCGGTGGGTATCTCTTTGAATCGACAAAAACAGGTTTTATGATGGGGCACGGAATCCATTACAATGCTCCAGTTTCAATTGAAGCTCTTTCTGCAAAATCAGGAAATCCAAATCTTTATATGGAACGTTCCGAACACAATTCCATTGGGATCAGTCAGGAGTTTGCCAATCTTTGGCAGATCAAAATTGAAGGTTTCCGAAATATCTTTCAAAATATCATAGTTCCTGATACCTATATTGTAGATCCCTACGCTTTGAACAATGATACGCGGATCTTTGTGAATGAAACGGCCAAAGTCTTTGCTAATCCCGTTACACCGAAAAATCTAAATTATTCCAATGCGGGGTATGGGCATTCCGAAGGAATTGAAATTTTTATTAAAAAAACAAAAGATCCGAGGGAACAATCAGGACTATTTGGTTGGATCTCTTACACCAACTCCATCACTAAACGAATCAATAACCAGTCTCGGATGAACAGTGATGAAACGAGAAATAGAACCTTACTGAATCAATCTAGAACCCTCCTCGCACAAGGGAAGGTGGGAACCAACTATATCAATTATTATGATGATAACAACCTAGAAGTGATCTACAATAACGATAAAGAACAATTGTATGATTTGGACAGAACTCATATTTTAAATATAGTATTTGGTTATAAATTCAATCAAGAATGGATGGTAGGAGGAAGGTTCCGGTATTTTTCGGGAACTCCATACACTCCCATAACCAGTGCTACACGAGCTAACCAAGCGGCCACTTTTGGCTTAAATCTATACTTCCCGAACTATTCAGGCAATTATAACAGTGACAGGTTTTTACCCTTCCACCAATTTGATTTGCGGATTGACCGAATCGAAAACTATTCCTGGGGTTATATCAATACCTATATCGAATTTGTGAACTTTTATGGTCGTCGCAACCAAGCCGGTTTTGAATTTGATAATACTAAAAATTACCAAAGAAACCAAAACCCGGCACCGACTTATGATACAGTCAATTCCCCATTTATCATCTCTCAAACGCCTAACGGAAAAATGGCGATCATTCCTTTGATTAATATTGGAATGGAGGTACGATTTTGAAAAAATTGATCTTCGTTATGTATGGTTTGGGACTCGTTCTTTTTTTTACCTCTTGTTTTGAGAGTGGGGAGGATGTGAAAAAAGAAGAAGAAAACAAACAATCCTTGTACCTAACCACTTTGTATTTGGTTCGGCAGTCTGGGAATTGTATCAAAACCAATACTGCACTTGGTGCGAACAATCAATTTTGTAGCCGTCGTCCCTTAGGAGTTTGTTCCGTAAACCAACTCATTTTAACCCAAACGGAATTAAATGTCCAATTAAATGAAATGAGAACCATTCAATCAAGGACTACCGATTGCCAAGAATCCATCCTCCAATCAGGAATTTTAAATTTGAAAGCGACTAGCACTACCGAAACGGATTCATTCAAATCGCAATATACATTTCGAGTTGTTGAATCCTGTGAATTAGAAGGATTCCAACCAACCAGTGGATCAAGATTTGCTAATTTTACGGAGATCCAATGGTTAGAATCGGTTCGTGGTAAAATTGCCAAAGCAGCAAAATCCATCTCTGCCAATACTTTTTTACCACAGACCAATCGTGATCGTGCTAACAGCTGTTTGAATTTAGAATTTAAAGATTGGGAAAAGGATCTGGCCCAGGGAAATAATGAAAATAAAATTCTTGTCGAAATGATTCATCCATAATTTCAAAATCCGCTTTCCTTAACCTCGCCATCTTACACTTTGTCTTTAATCCAAAGGAAATTGAATTATTATGACTTTGAATCGATATAGCCGCACTCTTACCCAAGACGAATCCCTTCCCGCTTCCCAAGCCATGATCATTGGTTCTGGAGTACCTTATGAAGATTTAAATAAACCATTCATTGGAATTGGAAGTACAGGATTTGATGGAAATCCTTGTAATATGCACCTTACCACACTTTCTGCTCTGCAAAAGAAAAGCGTGTTGGATACAAAAGAAATGGTGGGTTTACTTTTTAATACAATAGGTGTGAGTGATGGGATCACCAACGGAAACGATGGAATGCGTTATTCCTTACCTTCTCGGGAGATCATTGCCGATTCCATTGAAACCATTGCCGGTGCTCATTATTATGATGGAATTTTATTTACCGCAGGTTGTGATAAAAATATGCCGGGGGCTATTATGGCCATGGCAAGACTCAATCGACCCTCGATCATGGTGTATGGCGGAACCATCAACGGTGGAAACTACAAAGGGGAAAAATTAAATATTGTTTCTGCCTTTGAAGCTTATGGAAAAAAAATTAACGGTAAAATCACAGAAGATGATTTTAAAGAAGTGATTAAAAATTCCTGCCCGGGCCCTGGTGCTTGCGGCGGAATGTATACTGCAAACACAATGGCAACGGCCATCGAAGTCATGGGAATGAGTTTGCCTTATAGTTCCTCGTCTCCCGCACGCAGTGAAGAGAAAAAGAAAGAATGTATGAATATTGGAAAGTATATCTACAATCTTTTAGAAAAGGACATCAAACCATCCGACATCATCACTCCTAAATCCATTTTGAATGCCCTTCGAGTGGTAACCATTTTGGGTGGATCCACAAACGCAGCTCTCCATATGATCGCCATTGCAAGAACTATGGGTATCCCTCTCGACTTAGAACAAATTCAAAAAGTAACCGATACCACTCCACTCCTTGCGGATATGAAACCAAGCGGAAAGTATCTCATGGAAGACCTGCATGCCATCGGTGGAACACCAGCGATCATGAAATTCATGTTACGCGAAGGTTTGATTGATGGATCTTGTCTCACTGTGACAGGGAAAACCATTGCTGAAAACTTGGAAGGTTTACCAGACCTTCCGCATGACCAAGACTTACTTCGCCCTGTCAGTAACCCCATTAAAAAAGAAGGCCATATCCAAGTTCTCTATGGCAATATCGCCAAAAAAGGGGCCGTCGCAAAAATCACAGGCCACGAAGGTGAAATGTTTGAAGGAAAAGCCATCTGTTTTGATTCCGAAGTGGAAGCCAACACCGGAATTCGAGACGGGAAAGTGAAACCGGGTCATGTGGTTGTGATCCGTTATGTGGGCCCCAAAGGGGGACCGGGAATGCCCGAGATGTTAAAACCCACTTCTGCTATCATTGGAGCGGGTCTTGGGGATAATGTGGCTCTCATTACCGACGGCAGGTTTTCTGGGGGAAGTCATGGCTTTGTTGTGGGTCATATCACGCCAGAAGCTATGGAAGGTGGAGAATTGGCATTCGTCCAGGATGGGGATACTATCCTTATTGATGCCAGGACAAACAAACTCGAACTCAAAATTTCCCCAGAAGAATTGGAAAAACGTAGAGCCAAATGGGTGAAGCCACCCTACCGCATTACCTCTGGATATCTTTGGAAGTACATCCAGATGGTAAAAGATGCAAGTACGGGTTGCCTAACAGATCGTTAGGCCCTCGATCGAAATTCCTATTCGTTTAAGCGGGTAAATCTTCTTTTCCATCAGCATGTCGGGCAAACCTACCTTTGCCAACATGTACTGGATCATAGGAATCCCAAGGCCAACCACCAAACTGCGTTTTGCGATAGTCGTCAAACGCTTGTTGGATCTCTTCTTGTTTGTTCATCACAAAGGGTCCGTACTGCACCACAGGTTCGGCAATGGGTTTTCCCTCTAAAATTAAAATCCGACCAGGCTCTGATCCATTCTTCAATGTCACCTCAACATTGGATTCGAGATTGTACATATGTTTACCAGGGACAACAACATCATCTAAGATCATACCTTCTCCTCGGAAGTAGTATAGGTTTCTGTTGTTTCCTTTGGAACTTCCAGGAATCACAAAACTGACATCAGGATCTAAATCCAAAATATAAATTCCCACTTCGTTTTTTGGATCTCCTGCCCAAGAATCTGGAGGAGGATCCAATGGTTTTTCGCCAAACAACGATCCTGCGACAGTTTTGATTTTTACTTTTTTACCGCCACCATCAGTTATCGTTTTTATAGGAATGTCCTCGTTCCAAAACATTTTGAAATGCGGATTTACAAATTTATTTTTTGCAGGAAGGTTCAGCCAAATTTGAAAGAGCTCCAAAGTATTGTCGCCGGATTCATTTACCAAAGGAAACATTTCCGAATGTTGGATTCCGGCACCCGCCGTCATCCACTGTACATCACCATCGCCATACCTTCCCGCAGCCCCTTGGGAATCCGCATGATCAATGAGGCCTCTTTGGACTACAGTAACCGTTTCAAATCCGCGATGGGGGTGGCCTGGAAACCCCGGGATATTTTCTCCGTGGTACATCCGCCATCCATCTTTGCCTGCAAAGTCTTGACCGATTTGTCTTCCTTGTAAGGAAGCGTCGGGCCCAAACTTTCCATTCCCTTTGGGATAAAAATCTTCATGATGAACACAAAACAAAAATGGGTCCGATGTAGGCCATTGGAAGTCGAGTTTCTGAGCGTATAGTATGGATTTATGTTTCATTTAATCCTGTCTTTGAGATAAAAATCTCTATTAATAAGACAGGAAATTGCGATTAAAAGTTTTTTACAACGGAAACATTCACACCATAAGAACCAAATTCTTTGGAACTTTGAGAAGAATTGATATTGGGAACGGAGCTAAGTTCCACTGGCGTTTTGCCAGGTCCCCAATTGTATCCACTCACTTCCGAAATACTAAAAGAAGACATTTGATAGAAACCTCCATACTTTAATCCAAAGGTATCAAAGAATTTCCAAACAAGCCCCATTTCAAAGGAAACGGTTGCACCGCCAAGTCCCCTGGTTAAACCTTCTTTGGATTGAAATACGGTTAAATCTGTTTTATTGACAGGTGCACTAAACACCACTTGGTTGTTTGAATTTAATGTCCCAGTGGATGCGGTTTCAAGACCATAGGAAGCAAGTTTTAATTGTCCTGCAAAAACGGTGAGATCACCTATCATATATAAGTTGAGCCAATCTGTTAAAGAAGCTACAAATCCAAAATTCATTCCATAATTTTTGGTTCTAAATTCTACAGTTCCAGTGGAAAGAGCATATCCCTCTGTGACAGATTGTTCTCCCGTTCTTAAAAATGGAAACTTCAGCTGAAACGATTGGAAAGGGCCTTTAGATGATAACTCTGAATAAGAAAAACTAAACTCATTGGAACTTGTATTGGTTAAATAGTTTAATGGACCTATACCAATTTTGAATCCAACTTCATTAATTCCTGAGCGAACCCTGTCATTCAAATAGAGACCATTCGTACTAAAACTGGTTCGCGTGTCGTTATAATGTTCTCCTTTTGCATAAACCAATCCGATAAAAAAATCTTCAGAGATTTGGTGAGAGTATTTGATTCGGGGAGAGATAGTCGAAGTAGGTCTAGATTCTGCACTCTCCGTGATGATACCAGGAGGGTTTAGATTGTTCGCAGAATTGGAATTGGCAAAACTTGCGGCCACCCTAGCAGAATTTAAAATGCTAGATACTGATTGTGGACCACCTGCTGATGGAGTTTGCATAAACTCTCCAGCAAGTTCCAATACTTTTAGTCCTGAGCCAAAAATGTTAGAAGATTTCTTCGTATTACTTGCGCTAGGTTCACTGTCTGTCGTAACGTTTTGAGCAGAAAGAGGGAAAATAAATAAAAAGAAAAAAAAGAAAACTTTATTACTGAAATTTCGCATTTGTTACAGTTTACGAATTTTATAATTCTGAATCAAAAAAAAATTTTATAAAAACCTTAAATTTCTTAATCATAAAAGAGAAATTATCAATTTTTTGTGCTTTGTCCTAATTGAAAAAAGAAAACAGAGCCGTTTCCAGGTTCACTTTTTACCCAAACCGATCCATTATGTTTCTCTAAAAATTCTTTACATAGAATGAGTCCAAGACCAGTTCCAGATTCGTGAGCTGTTCCCAGTGTTGAATTTTTTTTATCCAGACGAAATAGATTCTCTATCTGTTCGTTTTCCATTCCTACTCCCTCATCTTGGACAAAAAATACAACGGGACCTGAATGGATCGGTGTTTCTTGTGATTCTATACCGATCACAACTTTCTGCTTGGGGTTACTATATTTGATTGCATTGGAAATTAAATTTCGCACCACAGTTTCAATCATAAACAAATCAGCAACTATACATAGGTCTTTCGGGATTTGGTTTGCAATATTCACTTTCTTTTTGTTAGCAGATAGATTTAAAAGCCCGATCACTCTTTTTACAAGATCATAAAATAGAATAGAGGTTGGTTGGAAGGTAATATTTCCGCTTTGGGAACGAGCCCAGTCCAATAGGTTTTCCAGTAAGGAATAAACTAAATCTGAAGATTCCTCTAACATCTTTAAATAATGTATCCTTTCGGATTCTGAAAAATGGGAATCTTTTTCACTTAAGATTTTGGTAAATTCACGTTGGGTTCCTAAAGGGCCGCGTAAATCATGTGCGATGATAGAAAAGAACTTATCTTTGGTTGAATTGAGCTCAGCCAATCGGATTGCCGATTGTTTCAGTTTGTCCTCTCCAAGTTTTTGTTCCGTTATGTCGCGAATGATGGCACAATTGTATTGTTTCCCGTCGTATTCTACTAAGTTTACGGTAACTTCTATCGGAATAGGAGTTCCATCTTTTCTTTTATTGATTGTTTCGATAGTGAAGGATTTGCGATCTAAAATTTCCTGCCAATGCGCATTCCAACGATCCACACTAAACAACGGATCAACTTGAAACATTTTCATTGAAAGTAATTCCTCTTTCGTATACCCATAGTTTTTACAAGCGGCATCATTTACAAAAACATAGTTTCCATCTTCATCTAGCCATACGATCGCTTCTGAAATTGTATCAATGGAAAACTGCGTGAATTGGAGAGCATGGATGAGATTCGAATGTTTCGATGAAGTATCAATAAATGACTGTTTCAACATTCGGTTTTCGTCTTCCAAACGTTTTAGATCTGCCAATAGGGCTTCGTATGTCTTGGGTTGTAGAGACATGGTTTAATGATAAAATCTAATCTTGGAAATAAAATGCCAAGAACTAAGTGTTCGGATGCGTTAATTTCGTTTGGCTAGAATCGGACTTGACTTAAGTAGTTTTCCTAGATAGATCTAGACTCCCTAAAACGATATGTCTTGTTTATTTTGCCAGAAAGGATCTTCCCGTTTTTCCCGATTAGAGCCAGTACGGGACGAACAACAAACACACTCGTTTCCTATCGATGACATCGTAGGGACTGCCGTGAATCTATTTCAAGAAATCTATGAATGTAAGGATTGTCATAGCCTTTGGTGGATCAAAACCCGAGGTACAGGTGATCCCAGATCCACCTACCCAGAGTTTTACGAACAAACGGCCGAGCGAATTGATGATCAGCGTTCAGAATTGATTCGGAATCCCTCCGTATCGGGAATCATCACCCATAAAGATTCTTTATTTCCTTATTCATTCTTTGAAGAAATTTTAGAGATCCTATCCCATACAGAAGGAGAGGCATTAAAGACTTTATACTTTCAACGTGATCCCAGTTTGCCCTCTACGATCAAAAGGTGGCTGCTAAACTGGTTTCAAAAAAAGTATCCGAACGAATTCCAAGAAATCCAAAAAAAAGGATTCCCAACTTCTGCCGGTCAACTTTTTTCATTGGAGGAAAATGAAACCGTCATAGTTTCTGAATTCATCGCTAAGGATCAATTTGCTTTTATCACTTCTCAAGATGAAAAATATTTTTTACAAGCCTTCGATTTAACCAAAAAGAAAATTCTTTGGAAAGTCAAAATTCGGAGGCCGTTTTTAGAAGGTTTAGAAATCCCCATTCTTTTTTATCAAGCGGGATATCTTTGTTCTTACCAAGGCTTTCAGAAAGGTTCAGAATACTTTTCAAAACTAAACAAACCAGATACACTCTGTCTTTATGATCTCTTTGGCAAACTCATTGTATCCATACCACTTGCTTATAAGTGTTACGAAATCCTTTCGACAGAAGAACGTGACGTCTCAGAAAATAGAATTTCGCATAATTTTTGTTTTACGATACTTGGCGATACATTGTATCTTCCCCACAAATCCCAAATCCAAGTTTATGATTTAAAATTGGGAAAATTAGTCCGAAGTATTTTATTACCAAAATTTGAAATTTTTTCGGGTCGTGCTTTTGAAACAGAATCAGGAAATCTCGTCTTTCATACACTCAAAGGAATTCTAGGAATCAATTCTTCTGATGAAATTATTTTTCAATATTTATCTCCTTACCATCCCGTGTTTATCGATTCGCAGTATCAATTTTACTATTATTATGCCATCGTGGAATCAGCAAATACAGGAGAGAAAAAGGAATTCAAACAAACGCACGATTCGGGGATCTCTTTGGTTCGAGAGTTAGCTTCCCCACCAATCGAATTTCCTGGCGGAGTTTATTTGCCATTTTCTTTGGATGGATCCCTTCTTTTGGATTCCCAATTGGAAACCATTAAAAAATTTCCCTTCAGTGCTACGGATACTCTTGGGCCTCATTCCTTTGGAATGGCAAAAACACCTGTCATTGTAACCGAAGATCGAATCGTCATCACAAGTGATTTTTCCGGCATTTATATGATTGATTTTTTGGGAAATCTTTTGTTAGAGAAGCCAATCGAATCGGAGGTGTTATCTGTATTTACGTTTGATGGAAAACATACAATCGTCCTTCTTAACTTTCATGATGACTATAGTGATGATAAAGAGACTTCGCTTCTTTTACTTTCCCCAAAAGGAGAGGTAATCACAGAAAAAAGACTTCCAGGCCCCCAAGGGTTGTCGGTGAGTTTTGATGGGATTTGTATCTTTGCAAAAAACAACCAAATGTTTTCCCTCGATTTATTTGTTACGGAAGATACCAGATGAAATGGATTCGAAGCCATAGGTTTTATCTTTCGATTTATTTATTATTGAGTGCATTTCCAATTTCTGCGGAGGTTCCAATCATAGATATTCGAGAGAGTGATAAATTCCCAATTTATCTTGCTAAATCAATGTTAGTTTTGGAAGATCCGACAAATGATTTGGATTTTGAATCCATTCGCTCCCCAATCTATGAATCAAAATTTATAAACGTTCCTTCTTCAGATGAGGCTTTTAATTTTTCCTATTCAAAATCTACGTATTGGCTAAAAATCCAATTAAAAAATACAAACCAAACTTCCAAAGAAATGACCATTGTTATTTCTTACCCGCGATTACAAACTCTGGATTTGTATATTCAAACCTCAAAAGAAATGAAAAAAATTTCATCTGGTTACTCTGTTCCAATGGCAGAACGTCCCTACCAAAGTAGGTTTTTTGTATTTCCAATTTCATTTCCAGAAAAAACGAATGCTACGGTTTTTTTGAAAGTAAAATCACCAAACTCAATCAATCTTCCCATCCAATTGTGGAATCGAGATTTATATGATCGTCACGAGATCAATGACCATGTCATTCAAGCCATGTACTTTGGAATCGCTTTTGCGATGGTTCTATTCAATTTGTTTCTATTTTTTATCCTAAAAGATTCTAATTACTTTCTGTATGTTTTAGTAGTTTCTAGTACAGCATTTACCATCGCTTCGCATAATGGAATTGCTTCGGAATACCTATGGCAGAACTCACCGTGGATGGATCAATATTCCGTGAATCTATTTATCTCTATCGTTTTGATTCTCTTTTTAGTATTTATGAGAAGTTTATTAAATACGAAGCTGTTGATTCCTAAATTAGATCGAATGAGTATCGGTTTGATCGTCCTACAGATCCTCTTGCCAATTTTTTATATTTTTTCTTTTGACTCGATGATTAAAATCATAGTTCTTAGCCATGCTTTCACAGCATTTTGGATTTTATTTGTTGGAAGCATTTGTTCTTTGAAAAAAGAAAGAATTGCCTATTTCTTTCTATTAGCTTTTGCATTTTTATTTTTAGCTCTCATTGTTTCTACACTGAGGGCATTAGGCCTCCTTCCTACCAATTCCTTTACCATTGATGGACCACAATATGGTTCCGCAGCTGAAATGATGTTACTTGCCTTTGCTCTGGCAGATCGCTACAATACCATCATCAAAGAAAAAGAAACTGCGGAAGCCCTTGTAAAATTTAATTTGGAGAAGTCCAATTTTGATTTAGAAGAAAAAGTCAAAGAACGCACGCAAACTTTAAATCGTACGCTCAGTGCTATGAGAAGAGACCTTTTTGTGGCTAAAAAAATCCAAGAAAATTCTCTCGTCACAGATCCTAAACTTATCGAACAATTAAAGCTAGTGTATCGTTATCTTCCGGTGTCGGAAGTTGGTGGGGATTATTTTGATATTTGTCTTTTGAAAGAATCAAAGTATAGAATTCTGATCGCGGATGCAACGGGTCACGGGGTGCATGCAGCTATGATTACCATGGCAATCAAAGGTTTGTATGATAATATCAAAAACTTCGAATTACCCCCATCAAAGTTGATGGAAATTTTTAACGAAGAGTTTATGGACAACTTTGTATCCCTCAATAGCCTTTTGACGGCATTGATTATAGATATTGACTTCGCTAAAAAAAACATTCAATTTGCCTCCGCAGGCCACCCTCCTGCAGTACTTTTACGAAACAACCAAATCCAACTTCTCGAAAAAACAGGTCGGATGATGGGTCTCAAAAAACAAATCCACTACGGACAATCGGATCTCACCTGGGATTCGGGAGATCGACTTTTTGTATTTACCGATGGAGTTTTTGAAGCCTTCAATCTAAAAGAGGAGGAGTTTGGAGAAGAAGCCCTCTATGATCTCTTCCGATCCACTCGCCATTTCTCCTTGGAAGAGGCGGAGGATCATCTCCTAAAAACACTACAAAATTTTCTAAATGGTCAGGATCGCCAGGACGATCTTACGATTCTTGGCATCGATTTTTGATTTTTTTTCGGAAATTAGTTTAATATTAAATAATTATAACATCAAATCGTTCAAGTTATAGTCTATTTTTTAATAACAAATCAATTGGAGAACCTTGTGAAATCATTATTTTCAGAAGCGAAATTAGGAAATCTTTCCTTAAAAAATAAAGTGGTGATGGCCCCCATGACCCGTTCCCGTTCCCTTGGAAACGTACCCGGTGACCTGGTTGCCACGTATTATGAACAAAGAGCTGAGGCCGGACTCATCATCACAGAAGGAACGTCACCATCACCGAATGGTCTTGGTTATGCGAGAATTCCTGGGATTTTTTCAGAAGAACAAACCAAAGCATGGAAAAAAGTAACCGATAAAGTTCATGCCAAGGGTAGCAAAATTTTTGTCCAACTCATGCATACGGGTCGCATTGGACACGAACTGAACTTACCAAAAGGGGCAAAAGTTCTTGGACCATCAGCAATTATTGCCAAAGGACAAATGTGGACAGATGCGGAAGGAATGAAAGATCATCCCACTCCACAAGAGATGTCCAAAGCAGAATTAAAATCTACCATAGAAGAATTTGTGAATGCATCTAAAAATGCAGTCCAAGCGGGTTTTGATGGGGTGGAATTACATGCAGCAAACGGATATTTACTTGAACAATTTTTGCATCCATCCTCAAACCAACGAACAGACGAATACGGTGGTTCTATCGAGAATCGAATTCGATTTGTTTTAGAAGTTGCGAGCGCAGTGAGTGCTGCCATCGGAAAAGAAAAAACAGCAATTCGTTTGTCTCCTTACGGCGCTTTTAATGATCTCTTCCCATTTCCAGAAACTCATGACGAGTATTCGTTGTTAGCTGAAAAGTTGAACGAAATCGGAATTGTTTACATCCATTTGGTAGACCATTCTTCCATGGGGGCACCGACCGTAGAACCAGAAACAGTGCAAAACATTCGTAAGGCCTTTCAGGGAACTCTCATCTTAAGTGGCGGGTATGACGTGGAACGTGCAGAAAAAGATCTCTCTTCTGGACTTGCTGACCTTGTTGCTTTTGGCAAACCTTTCCTTGCCAATCCAGACCTAGTCACTCGGTTTCAAAAGAACATAACTCTTGCTTCCTTTGACCAAACCACTCTTTATACACCTGGTGAAAAAGGGTATAGTGATTATGCATTTGCAAGCTAACAGAAATTAATGTAAGATATCGTTTTTCTTTTTTAGTTTCTTTAGCGCCTCAAATTTTACTAAAATCAGGATTCTTTGGTAACCTTGACCGGGCTACTTCAGGGTCCGCGTTCGCTCCCGTCGCCTACCATCTAACGATGGCAGGCGACCAAGCCTTTTGTATCCCTGGCGCAGGAATGTCACTCAAGACAAATCTCTCCATTCTCTTGGGCCTTCCTCCTGCGGGAAGTTTTACCATCCTTACCTGTATGAATGTAAGACTTGCCACCCCCACCCATTATTGCATGCCTTGCCGAAGGAGATGCTCATTTCAGTCGCAGCACTGGAGGCAGCGAAAATAGGAAGGACCTACTCATAAAAGTTGCTTTGGATTGGGGACAGTGAATAGATTTTTAAAATATGAACTTATTGGAAATAATTTGCGAATTTTTGCGATTTGGGTTTCTGGAATACGGGGGTTGTGATAGAAGGAAGGCATTGGGTGGCGGGTCTAGTTCCCCACCCTGAATCGGGCGGGGATACCTGTATCCAATCTGTACCGCGCACCTTTTGCGGGCGAAGGGGCTCGACCTCTCCGCTGTTCGGACCTCCTGTCCGCACAACGCTCCGAGGCACGCGTCGCTCTTGATTCGCCATCGTGGCTTTCTTGCTGTAACAGTCGTTCCCTATGGGTCACTCTTGTTCCAGGTCGCGCCACTGTTCGATCCCTTCGGATTGGTTCTTAGATATTGATGTTTTTTTTTGGGAAAGTTAGAGTCTGTCTTTTGCGGGCGAAGGGGCTCGAACCCTCGCCAGAAGCTTGGAAGGCTGCTGTGCTACCGTTACACCACACCCGCGACAGTAAATACATAGTTTTGGCTGGGGGTAACGGGTCAACGATTTTTGGTTCCAGAAAGTGTGGGACAAAGAAAATGAGTCTATGGCTCTGCCCCAAGCACTCGAAAATTACCGCAAACAATATCGTAAAATCAAATTATTCCAAGACGTCGCATCCGTCCTCCATTGGGATTCCGAAGTGATGATGCCAGAGGAAGGTCGGGAATACCGATCGGCACAGATCGCAGCCGTAGCAGAACTCACCCACGATTGGATGACAGACAAATCTTTCTTAAACCAAATCCAAATGGCAAAACAATCTATCAGTGAACTTCCTGAATCAGAACGATCCCTATGGAATCGTGAGTTGGAAGTCCTTATGGAAGAAAAAGAGAAAGCTGATAAATTACCTTCGGAATTTGTTTCTGAATTTGCAAAGGTAACCAACCTTGCTCATGCGGAATGGGCGGAAGCAAAAAAAGGAAAAAACTTCCAATCATTTTCGAAACGATTAGAGGAGCTTGTTCAGTTATCTAAAAAACAAGCAGATTACTTTGGTTATACGACAGAACCTTATGATGCATTACTCGACAGTTACGAAAAAGGTGCTAAAGCAAACCAAATCCAACTTTTATTTTCTGATTTGAAAGAATCTTTAGTTCCCATTGTTGTCACTGCCCCAAAATTCAAAAATCCTTTTCCTGGACCTATATCTTTAGAAAAACAAACTAAATTTTGTAATCGTTTGCCTGCACTCCTTGGTCTCACAACAAAAGAATCTAGATTGGATACAAGTAACCATCCGTTTTCGACAAGTTTAGGAAAGGGGGATAAACGAATCACAACTAGATACTCTGAAACCGATCCGCTTTCTTCCATCTTTGGTGTGTTACATGAGACTGGTCATTCCCTTTATGAATCTGGACTATCGGCAATGCCCAATTGGCCCACACCGATTACGGAATTCCTAAGTTTAGGAATTCATGAATCCCAAAGTCGTTTGTGGGAAAACCAAGTAGGACGTTCCTTACCATTTTGGGAATTTGTTTATCCCATCCTGTTATCTGATTTTGGATTAACAGATAAGGAACTTCCGTTCCAACAACTCTACCAATACATCAACAGTACAGAAAAAACAAAGGTTCGAGTAGAAGCCGACCAAGTCACTTACAACCTTCATATCATTCTTAGATTTGAAATCGAAAGAGATCTCATCAATGGAAAAATTCAAGTCAAAGATTTACCTGAGATTTGGAATACAAAAATGAAGGAAAGTTTTGGACTCAAAATTGAAAATGATGCTGAAGGTGTTTTACAAGACATCCATTGGTCGATGGGAGCTTTTGGTTATTTTCCGACTTATACTCTCGGAAATATTTTTAGTTCTCAGCTTTTTAAAAAGTTTACAGAAGAATTTCCCGATTCGCATAACAAATTTTCTGCGAATGGCGATTTTTCTGACCTTTTGGGCTGGTTACGAAAAAATATCCACTCCAAAGGAAAAACCTATGATGTGGATACTCTAATGCAACAAGCTACCGGTGAATCTCCAAATGCCAAACATTTGATTTCCTATTTGAATGGAAAAATCAAAGAAGTAACAAAATAACTATTTTTCAGATGATTAAATTATAAAAAGGAATTATATGTCAGGATCAGAACCCACACTCGAAAAACTAAGCCAATTATCATACTTTGATAATCTCGCATTATATTATTTATGTATTGAAACACCTCCACAAACACTTGCATTAGCATTTATGCAAATGGATGAAAAAATTGCTGGTTCTATGCTCGGAGTTTTGGATGTACAAAAAAGAAAATATGTCCACGAGCTAATGGCTCTACAAAAAGACAGTCCGGATGAAGCAAAAAAAGCCGCCGCCAACGGGTTGTTACTCATCGCTGACGGTTTGATTTCTAGAAATTTAATCAGTAAACAAGGACATTATTTCTTTGGGACAAAGAAATAATAAGAACCAAAACCTAAACTGATCCAGCCAATTAAAAAACTCACTCCGCCAATGGGAGTGATGGCTCCAAGAATTCGGATTCCCGTAATAGCAAGAGCATACAAACTGAAAGAAAAAATCAAAATTCCCAAAAGGAACATCCAAGTTGCCAGCTTTAAGTAACTTTTACTTTTGTTTGACGATTCCAAAACCAGTGACTGTTGCAAAAAAAGAAAGGATATTAGTGCTGCCAACGTATGATAAAAATGATACCGGTTTCCCGTTTCAAATATCACCATGAGTTCGGGGCTCACAAATTTTTTTAATCCATGGGCACCAAAGGCTCCGATGGCAACTGCTAAAAAACCGGAAAGGCAAATCAATAGGACTAAAACCGCAGAGGATTGCTTCTTGACAAGATTCATAAACGATACTTCCTATTGCCTATGACTTCAGATACATCCAGAAAGAATACTAAATTTGTTAGAGTTTGGCGACAACTCAATGTAGAGGATGTAAAAAAACAACTACTCTATATCGATGACCTTTATGGAACTTGTGGAAATTGTAAAAAATTGGGGCTTAACTATCTAAAAGATAAAAAATGTCCCGATTGCGGAGTTACTTTCAAATATTTAGCAACTAAATTGAGTAAGGTGGCAGATATTGCAAAGATTCTAAGCCGAATCGATAAAGAAGGTTTGGATTTAACCTTAATTGAAAGGGAAGACTTCGAAAGATCCAGTGCTTCTGATGCTGCAAGGGACCTATTCAAATCATAGATAAAAATTCAAGATGTGGTTGGTGGTAAAAAAGATTAGAACTTAAACGACCAACCAAATTGTGCAGTTTTGTTATGTGCTGATGTATCTTCCCATGCGTCAAAGGCACGAACCGCTCTAGAAACGGCTAACGCTGCAAATACGCCAACAGCATTGGGTGATTCCCAAACATTCCCTGGGCCTTTCACATTAGCCATATTGTCCCAAATATTTTTTTTGGGGAGATTTTCTTGGGCATACATATAGGCCCCACCTGCCAAAATCAAATCACATAATAGATAAATACTCATACTCACAAAAGTATCTCGATTGGTAAACAAAGGAGAATTCCAAGAGTTGTAACCAACAGAGGCAATTGGTGTGATTAAATTCAATCCTTGCGAAACTACATGGTATTTTTCAGATAAGGGAACCGCCGATTCATGAGGAGGTTTTTGTAGTAATTCTTGCTCCATGATTTGTTTCCACATTCTCTCCTGTCCTCTCCTCGGAGATTCAATACGAATTATGGAATCTGGTGATGTTTTTCCTACTTTTCCCACATAGATATTAAAATCGTAAGGGTTTTTCCATCGATGTTTATATCGGTAAACGAACCCTTGTGTTTTTTCATCTGCATAAAAATCAGGATCAAGTTTACTTAGTAGTGCCACCAAACGAAGATTAACATCTTCTGGGCCACCTAAAATCTCCACTGTTTCCCCTGCAAAAAGAGAACCCGTTGAGCTCGCTGAAAGTATTAGAATGAAACAAAAACAAAAGGCAAATGATCGGAATCCTTTAACCGATTTCATGATTGGACTCCAGGAAGTTGCAAGTATGCATTGATTAAACCTAACGAATTGTATGTCGCATGACAGGCCATAGCGATCCAAATATTTCCAGTTTTAATATAAATATATCCAAAGAACATACCCACACCACAAATAATAAATGGAATGGCGATGGAAGTTCCTTCTCCATAATGGAGCCACCCAAAAAGTAAAGACACGATGAATAAACCTTCTTGCGCGAGATTCTTATCGATAAATGCTTTTAATAAAAAACCTCTAAAAAAGATTTCTTCCAGAATTCCTGTAATGATACCGACAACATAAATTCCCCACGCGAGTAGATATCCATTTCCATGAAGGGCATCATAAAGTTTTTTTGCAAACACTCCCGACTCAACTGGAACTGACAGTTTTTCCAGGATCAAACCAAAGATGACGACTACGATGAAACAAATAAACCCGTTTGCGATTCCTCGAAGTAATATGGGGACTGAAAGTTCATCTTGTAGGTTTGTAACAGGAATTTGTAATACCTTTTTATAAAGCAGGTATCCCAAGCCCACATAACATAAGAACCACGGAATCGAATGTCCTAATAAATAATGAGGTTTTTCTGAAAACACCTTATCATAAAACTGAGACAAGAGTAAACTTGGATTCTCAGTCATTTCCTTTTGGAATTGTTCTTTGATAGGTGTCACAATTTTTTCATACTCAGTAAGCATTGCGGAAAAATCCATCTTACCTTCCCAATACTCTTCATAGAGGGGGAGAATCTGGTCTTCGGGAATCCTGTCTCCAAGCACCGTATTGTTCACGAAGGCTAAAAAAATAACGGAATAGAAGAAGGAACAAACATAAACGAGACCTAATGAATAGGCTGTGAGCCGAAAGATCTCAAAAAAACGATTCTGCATCTGCCTTACAGTTCCTCAATTTCGGCAAGAATCGTCATCGTTTTTTTGGGAAATGGTCGATATTCAAATCAGAAGATTATGTCTAAAACCGTCGATTTTCTAAAATGGGTCCTGTTTCTGGCCACTATCAGTGGATTTCTACCCCTCATTTCCGGACCACTTAGCTTAGCGAATTTGGAATATTCCAATCCCTCGCTCAAAAATCTTCGCTCAGAAATCAAAGAAAACTTACGAATCTCAAAATCGGGAACAAAAAGGGAAGAACTCATTCCCCTAAAATACTATCAATACAAGGTCCGGAAAGAGGATAACTTTTTCAAAATTATGGCTCGAACGGGAATGGATTTGGAAACTTTATCTTCTGTCAATGAGCTCAGTTCTCCTCATGACTTAACACCAGGTATGGTTTTAGAAATCCCCAATATGCGTGGAACCTTTCATCCCGAAGAAACTTTAGGGGATGAGAAAACCAAACGAATATTAGTCGAAAAGTATGATATCGATCCCAATAAATTACAATACGATTCAGAGCGAGAAAAATGGTTTTTACCAGGAATCTCTATGGGGAAATCTGAAAAATCTTTCTTCTATGGATTTGGATTTCAGTTTCCATTAACGGAAGCTAGAATCTCATCCGGTTTTGGTAAACGATTAGATCCATTCACTAAAAAGGATACCTTTCATGGTGGAATCGATTTGGCCGCCGAACAAGGATCAGATGTTTTTGCTTCTATGGATGGTGAAATTATTTTTAAAGGTAAACAAGGTGGTTACGGAAACTTAATCATTATAAAACATAGTTTGGGATATGAAACTCGTTACGGACATCTTTTTGATTTTAATATAAACCTAGGTCAGAAAGTAAAAAAGGGACAAAAAATTGGAGAAGTAGGACAAACAGGTAGAGCGACCGGTCCACATTTGCATTTTGAAATTAGAAGAAATTCAAAACGTGAAAGACCTATTTTTCGATCTCATTAAAAAAAGATTTTACGACTCGTATCGATTCCTTTAATTCTGGGAATCAATGGACTTTGAAATTCCCCAAGAAGTGGAAACACTTCGCAAAAACATCCAAGACTTCATCACAAATGAAATCATTCCTCTGGAAAAACATTACGATTATGAAAAAGGTCGAATGCCAGAAGATATCAACCAGCAAGCACGTGCTAAAGTAAAGGCATTGGGTTATTGGACTCCGCACCTTCCTAAATCAGAGGGTGGGCTGGGTTTAGATTTAATTGGAACTTGTATTATATTTAGTGAACTGGGTCGTTCACCCATTGCTCCTTATATATTTAATTGTGATGCACCTGATGAAGGTAACATGCATTTGCTTTCTCTTGCCGCAACGGAAAAACAAAAAGAACTCATCTTACATCCTTTAATCAAAGGGAACTTACGAACTGGTTTTGCTATGACAGAACCTGCCCCTGGTGCTGGTTCCGATCCAACCACGCTACAAACTAATGCGGAAAAACACGGGGATAAATACATTCTCAACGGCCGTAAATGGTACTGCACTGGAGCCAATGGCGCGAAGTATTTGATTGTGATGGCAAAGGTAAATGGAAGTTTTCGAAAAACCACCATGTTTCTTGTGCCAACAGATGCCAAGGGTTATACGATGGTTCGAGAAATTGAACTTATGGGTTCTCATGGTCCCGGCGGACACTGCGAACTCAATTTTGAGAATGTAGAAGTTCCAGAAGATATGATCCTCGGTCGTATCGGCGAGGGATTTCGACTTTCTCAAGAAAGGCTTGGTCCTGCTCGATTGACTCATTGTATGCGTTGGACAGGGATGGCGAGGCGAGCATTATCGATTGCACGAAGTTATGCGAAAGAAAGGCAAGTCTTTAGTTCTCGGATTGCAGACCACCAAGGAATCCAATGGATGTTTGCGGAACGTGCTACAGAAATTGAAATGGCCTTCCTTCTTACCTTGAAAGCCGCTTGGTTATTAAAAACTGGAAAAGATGCACGCCAAGAAACCTCGATGGCAAAATGGAAGGTGAGTGAATCTTTGTGTAACACCATCGATATGGCGATCCAAATCTGTGGTGGAAAAGGATATTCTCGTGACCTACCGCTTGAGTTATTTTACCGCGATGCTAGGGCAGCAAGGATTGCGGATGGACCATCTGAGGTTCATAAAATGGTGATTGGTCGAAACTATGTATCCGAAAAATGGGATTTTTAAGGAGTATGGAAATTAAGGAATTACAGGAAAAAGTAGAACTTCACTTATCAGCCGTTTGGAGGGAGAACGTAAAGGTCTCTCATATCCATCATTTAAGTGGGGGAGCTTGCCAAGACAATTATGCTTTGGACTTGGCGACTGAATCCGGTAAACAATCATTAGTTTTGCGTACGGACAAGGGAGGAAGTTTACTTTCTTCTCTTTCCAAACGAGATGAGTTCAAAGTGGCCGAACTTGTTTACAAAGCAGGTGTCAAAACTCCGAAGCCAGTTTTTCTCGAAGAAACTCCAGAGGTGATTGGTGCTCCCTTCTATCTTATGGAAAAAATTGGTGGTAAGGCAACTGGCCGTTACATCACCAAAGACAAGGAATTAGATTCTTATCGTAAAACTAATATGGTGTCGGATTTGGCAAAAAATTTAGCCAAACTTCACACAGTAAAACCAAGTATAGTTTTGGATGAAGAACTAAAACAAAAATTAAAGTTAGTAACTACAGACAATTATATTGCGATTGCCATCGCTGATCTAAGACAATCGTTAGACGAACTTCCAGAAGCCCATCCTGCCATCGAACTCTGTCTCTCTTGGTTAGAAAACCATGCTCCCTCCATTGATGAGATTGTTCTTGTTCATGGAGATTTCCGAACAGGAAACTTTATGATGAATGTTGAGGGACTCCAAGGAATTTTAGATTATGAATTTGCCCACTTTGGGGATCGCCATGAAGACATTGCTTGGTTGTGTATGCGTGATTGGCGATTTGGGCGACTCAACAAAGAGGTTGGTGGTTTTGGAGATCGCAAAGATTTTTACGAAGCTTACGAAAAAACTTCGAGTATCCCAGTCGATCCGTTTAAGGTAACTTTTTGGGAAATTATGGGAAATGTTCGTTGGGCCATCGGGAGTGCACAACAGACAGAAAGACATCTTTCTGGTAAAGACAAAGGGATCGAACTGGCAGCCATTGGTCGGCGCACAGCAGAAATGGAATGGGAAGCAATGCGACTCATAGAGGAATTAGAACATGCAGTATAGACCAGAAACAAAAGAACTCATTTCAGCCATTCAGGAATTTTTAATGAAAGACCTTCTTCCAAAATTGGAAGGTGATGATTTATTATCTTATAAGACTTTAGTTTCTTGGAATATGTTGGGTGTGATTGCAAGAGAAACGGAATCATCTGAATTAGAATCTGATTGGAACCGTATCCTAAATTTAAATTTAAAAATTTCTAAATTGGAAGAAGATTACAATCGGGATCAGTTTTCAAACTTAAGTCGTAAGGAAAAATACAACCTTTTATTGGATTGGAACAAAACCTTTGCTAAAGAAATTCGTAATCAAACAAAGGATAATACAGCTTTAGATTTGAAACCGGGTAGTTCCGTTTGGAATTTTACAAAAAACCAACTGAAAGAAGCACTCGCTGTTTCCAATCCGAGGTTCCAAACCTAAATGTCTTTATTATATTTGGTGCGTCACGGTCAGGCAGACAGACTCGGAAAAAATTATGACCAGTTGACAGAACATGGTTGGAAACAAGCTAAACTACTTGGTGATTATTTCAAAAGCCAACGAATCGAATTTGATTCCGTTTATACAGGGACACTCAAAAGGCAAAAACAAACGGCCCAAGGGATCATCGAAAGTTTTACTAACGATCGATTTTGTATCCCCGAACCAATTGAAAATTCCGCTTGGGACGAATTCGATTCAAAAATGTGGCTCGGTCTTGCAGCTAAGATTCGTCATGCGAACATTGATTTTGCTAAAATATATGAATCTTACAAAAAAGCCTGGGAAGAAGGAAAAGAAGAAACCAGAGACTACTTCCAAGAACTCATTCAAATAGTTTTAAATGATTGGGTTCATGGAGTTTGGGATCCTGTGGAACCCTATACTTTTAAAGAATACGTAGATAAAGTTTCTTCTGGCCCGAAGGAAATTCCTGAAAATATGAAAAGCACTCTCGTGGTTTCTTCCAGTACTCCCATTGCGATCATGATGGGACTTTCTTGCAAAATGTCTCCTGTCGAATTTCCTGTATTTATGAAGTCGATCACCAACTCATCTCTCAGTATCTTTCGTAGAGACAAAGACCATTGGGAGCCTGTGAGTTGGAACAACACTCCTCACTTACAGGATCCGGATTTGGTAACCTTAGTTTAAATATCGAAACTGCAAATTGAAGTTAATAGATCCGTTTTTGATTATATGAGAACCAACCAACTAGTTTTGTCATTGGGCAAAAGAAGAGAGGAGTTTGAGTCTATTTTTTGCTTTTTGTCCCCAACCTGTTCTTGGAAAATTTTTATATAGATGTTCCATAGCAGCTAACTCTTCTTCGTTGGATTTACTGTAACGAATCGTAATTTTTGGTTCTTCTTGAAATTTAAAATCTACCGATACATGAAAACTTCCCAAAAATACAACCGTTCCTGGTTGTAAATCCACTCGAGATTTTGTTATATCAGCATGTTCAAAATCGATATCAATTTTGTTTGGTTGTTTTGTACTGCCAAATGCAAAATCTGAAGCACCACGGTTTAAAAGGTGGACTGCATCGTGAATTTCGTATTGACCTTCTTTTAAATTTTGGAAGTAATAATAGTGTTCTGAACTTTCATTGAATTCAAAAGTTTTTTCACCTTTTTTTAGAGTTACTTTTTGAAATCGCGGATCAATCAATTCATCTAAAATCATTTCATCTTTAACAATTGTCATGTGAACGATGATGAGGCTACTTTGCGCATTTTTTGGACCAAAACTAGAACATTCTGGGAAAAGATATGTGATTAAAAACAAAATTAAAAACTTCCGAAAGATTCCCGAAGTAATCTTTTCGAATTTTGAAATTTTTTTCTCCGATGAATTTAGTTCTCCATCGGCTTGTTTCTCTAAATGATTGTCATTGGGGTGGGAACTCATTGGTTTGTATTACCTTAACCCATAGGGTATTGAATCTTTTTGGAAACAAGATTGATTTCTGATAGGATTTCTTCTGACAAAATCACATCTGTTGCCTTTAAAGATTCTTCTAGTTGGGCCACAGTATTGGCACCTATGATGGTGGAAGCAACATAGTCATGTTGTTTACTCCAAGCAACGGAAAGGACGGTGGAACTCATTCCATATTTTTCAGCGATGGCCATAAGTTCTACCGTGGATGCTAAAGTGTTTTCATTTAGGAATCGATTTGCCATTCGTTTTTGCCTTTCTCCTTCGGCCATATAACGAACAAACCGAGAACCTTCTGGCGGAACAGGTCCGTTATATTTTCCTGTGAGTACACCACCAGCAAGGGGAGAATAAGGAAGTAGGGAGACTCCTTCCTTTCGACAAACTTGTGCTAACTCATCTTCAAAACGACGATTAAGAATTGAAAAATTATTTTGAATCGAATCATAACGAATGAGATTGTGTTTGTCTGAAGTCCAAAGACTTTTCATGAGTCCGAAAGAGGTTTCATTGGAACAACCTGCGTATCGAATTTTCCCTTCGTCTTTTAATTCCGTTAGGGCTTCCATGGTTTCGTCATAAGCTACATCATGATCTGGCCAATGAGTTTGGTACAAATCAATTGTTTCTACACCTAATCTTTGTAAGGAACCTTCGATGGCACGACGGATATGGTATTTATCTAAAGCTGTTTTTCCCTCACGTAGGGGAGGACTAAACCAGCCGTGACCTGGGCCTGCCACTTTGGTGGCGATAATGATTCCATCACGAGGTTTTGTTTTTAACCATTTTCCAAAAATTTCTTCAGTTCTATGAACCCAAGATTTTTGAGGGGGGACTGGGTAAATTTCTGCGGTATCATAAAAATCGATTCCGGAATCATAAGCACGATCTAAAATTCGAAACGCCTCGTCTTCATTACATGAGGAACCAAAGGTCATGGTACCCATACAAATTTCGGATACCACCATTCCTGTTTTGCCAAGTCTTCGTTTTTTCATGTTATTTTTTAATTAAAAATGTTCTGAATTGGTTTTTGGGATCACTCCATTCGATGACATGATCTTTTACCTTTGCTTTGGTTGGGCCTCGTTGCATGGCTCTATACAAATCTTCGATAAAAAGTTTATCACCTTCCGCAACGGCTTCTACTTCTCCATTGGGTAAATTTTGAGTATAACCTTTGAGTCTCATCTCTTGGGCTTTTTGGAGGATGTAATAACGAAATCCGACCCCTTGTACCGTACCCCGTATTACAATTCGCGCTCTTGCTTCTTCTGATTTTGCCAAAGATTGTCTCCTTTCTAGAACTTACTTGGATTTTGATTTCTCGGCAATGTAATTTTGGATGGCCGATTTAAAAAGAGGAACAAACTTTTCATAGACGGATCGTTTGAATTCCACAACCGACTCGATAGTATCTTCAATTTCCATAAATTGGATGGTCAAAAACTCTTGTTCGTGATGGACCAAATCACATTCTTCTAAGGTCCCATCCCAATGAAATAAAATCCATCTTTGTAGTTGGCCACGAAATTTTTGGAGGTGGGCATTGAGGCCAAGGGAATTCGGAAAGTCGTAGGGAATCCAATCAGGATATTCCGTTACATAAGTTGCCTTTTTGATACCTAGTTCCTCATATAATTCTCGTTTAGCGGCATCTAAATAATCTTCATCTTCATCGATGCCACCTTGAGGGAACTGCCAAGAACCTGGGAATTGTACTCGTTCCCCAACGATTACTTTTCCTAAAGAATTAAAAACCACCATGCCTACGTTTTTGCGGTAGGGTTTGTCTGTCATATTCCTTAGAATGTCTCTATCATTCATTTTCGCAAGAAATTCCTTAATTTTTTGTTTCTCCGTAAGTCCGTGGTTCCAATCTTGGGATTAGGAGAGACTATGAAGATCATTTTGGTTCGTCACGGTGAGGCTGAAAATGCAACTCCTACCATTTCCGATACCCAGCGGGAACTAACAGACAAAGGTGTAAGTGATATTCATAAAATCGGAAGGTTCATTAAAAACTCTGCACTAGCAGTAAAACAAGTTTATTACAGTCCTTATCTTCGAACCAAACACACAGCAGAAATCCTTTCAGAAGAATTAAAATATGGTGGGGAAATGTTGGCATCTGATGATCTAGCTGCCGGTAAAGGTTGCTCCGATATTATCTCTTGTTTAGTAAATTTTTCCAATTCCGATACAGTATTGTTAGTCGGTCACAATCCAGACATTACCTACTTTGCAGCAAGACTGCTTGGAAATTCGAGCGTAGCTGAGAACTTAATTTTCCAACCAGGTTCCACCATCGCCATCAATGTGGCTCGGGAAAAATTTGCGCATGGTCAAATTATCTGGGCTATTTCTCCGGACAATCTAGGAATTTAAATTCTTATTAGTAAGGCTTGACCCGTTTTGGATCGTAAGGTTTTTGGATTTCAGAACACGGGGTGTAGCGCAGCGGTAGCGCACTTGTCTGGGGGGCAAGGGGTCGCCGGTTCAAATCCGGTCACTCCGAAGTTCAATTCCTAAAAAACCCAGCAGGCCTGCGAACAAACCTGCCGGTAGAAAATTCAGGATGGTGATATACAAAATAAAACTTAAGAAGGTTTAGTTTCGTTACCTTCTTTCACTTTGTCTAAATACTTAACTACATTGTCTTTGAGTTCGTCAAAACGAACAATTCCCCAAGCAATACCCATTTTTACTTTTAAGGCATTGTCACTGGTGTCGCTTTCGCCTTGTTCCTTTAACTTTTGAAAGTTGGTTTCGAATTTGCTTTTTTTCTCGTTTAGGTCCACGACAAGTTTCTCCCAAACTTCTTTGGAAGTCTTTACGGCACCAATTCCAGCATTTACGATATCTTGAAGCTTGTTTTCCACATTGCTCATCGGATGTTACTCCTTATGCTTCCATTATTTTGCAGTGCACAATAATGTCCAGAAAGATTTTTCTGGAGGAATCTGAATTCCTGAACCAAAATGGTCGGATGCGCGTAAAAACCCTATGGACTCTCCTTTCCATTTCCACCCTCGTTTTCCTAGTTTTGGATTGCGGTGGCCAAATCCAGGAAAAGCCGATCGCCGGCTGTGAACGAATTTCTGGAACTCCCGGCCCTGAAGATTTAGATCTCATTCGAGAAACGTCTACTGTCATTGTTTCTTCCCATGAACGTCGCAATGGTCTGAAAGATATTGGAGCTTTATTCGAAGTTTCGCTTCAAGATACCAATCAAAAATTAGAATCCAAAAAAATAGAAACCAATTATCCAAACAACTTTCGTCCGCATGGAATTAGTTATGCGAAAGTGAACGGTGTGGATACATTAGCCGTAATCTCACATACCTTAGAGGATGAAATTCCTCATACCATTGAAATTTTTGAACGATCTAAAGTCGGCAAATGGTCCCATACAAAAACATTAAGTGATCCCACTCTCACAAGTCCGAACGATATCTTTATGAACGAAGAGGGTGAAATTTTTGCATCCAATGACAATGGAACAAGCAATGCCTTACGTAAGTATTGGGATATGATCATCCGCAGTGCTCGTGCCGACATCGCCTATTATGATGGAAAATCTTTCCAAGCATTGGAAGTTCCCGTCCTCCTTGGAAATGGAATTTATGTTCGTAAAAAAGGAAACGAGGAAGTATTGTATCGATCTGTGTTTGCAGAAAAAGCCATCCGCGTCTACCAAGTGGATCGCACTGCGGGAAAGATTAATTTAAAGTATTTGGAATCCATAGCCATTGGTGCGGGACCAGATAACATTATGGAAGATGAGAAGGGAATGCTTTGGCTTGCGGCCCATGATTCTACTTATAAATTCATTCGTCATGTTATGAACAAAAACAATTTAGCACCCACTCGTGTTTTCAAAATCAATCCAGATAACAAAGAAGTAACGGAAGTGTATGCCAATGAAGGTGCAGAAATTTCAGCAGGAAGCACTGGCCTTGTTTTCAAAAATAAACTTTTGATTTCCCAAGTGTTTGAGGATTTTCTTTTGGTTTGCCCAAGGCCATAAGGATAAAGATCTTTTAGCGTTTATGGATCAGTTGGTTTCGAAAGAAGCCATCTGATTGATAGCAAATTAAGGACTAAGATTTGAGGTATAACGTTAAGCCGATGTTATACCTAATCACTATTAAAATTAAAGTAATAATGAAATGAAAATTCCAACTTATGATGAAATGATGAATCCTCTTATCTCTGCATTAAAAGAATTAGGAGGCTCTGGAACTATTGATGAAATAAACGAGAAAGTATTTGGCATAATGGAATTACCAAATGACATTCTTGAAATTCCGCATGGTGATAAAGGATCTCGTAGTGAGGTTGAGTATCGCCTAGCTTGGACAAGGACTTACCTTAAACGTTCCGGATTGTTGGAGAATTCATCAAGAGGTGTTTGGTCACTTACAAGTGAAAGTAAGAATGCCGATCAATTAAATACCAAAGATATTGTAAATTTAGTAAGGTCACTCAGTAAAGCAGAGAGAAAAGAAAAAACAGAAAACGAGGATTTTGATATTAATGATCTTGATGCTCCCGAAGAATTCAGAAATTGGAGAAATGATTTAAAAAACATTCTTTTTGAAATCAAACCTGATGCATTTGAAAGATTATTCAAAAGAATCCTTAGAGAATCTGGTTTTCACCAAGTAGAAGTAACAGGCAAGAGTGGTGATGGTGGAATCGATGGGAAAGGTATATTTAGAATTGCTGGATTTATAAGTTTTAATGTGTTATTTCAATGTAAAAGATATAGAGATAAATCAGTCACTGCTTCTGATGTTCGTGATTTTAGAGGAGCTTTACAGGGGCGAGCTGATAAAGGTTTGTTCGTAACTACAAGTTCTTTTACCAGAGATGCTATTAGGGAAGCAACTCGAGACGGGGCTCCGCCGATTGATTTGATTGATGGAGATGCATTAATAGATAAATTAAAGGAACTTCAGTTAGGTTTAGAGATTGAAATTGTTGAAAAAATTGAAATCAACAAAGAATGGTTTAAGGATCTTTGATTGTTTGTAATACAAATAGCGGCAGTTTCTTGTGCGGCATCGAATCTTCATCGTTACGCAGATCGTTCTACAATTTATTTATAATCAGTATTAAAAAAATTGACATTTGCACAAATACTGTGCAAAATAGAAATCTATGAAAAATGTTACGTTTAGAGTAGAGGATGACAGGCTTGTTGAAAAAGCAAAATTAAAAGCGATGTCCATAAATCGGTCATTAAATGATT
This sequence comes from Leptospira sp. WS4.C2, assembly GCF_040833985.1. NCBI lineage: Bacteria > Pseudomonadati > Spirochaetota > Leptospiria > Leptospirales > Leptospiraceae > Leptospira > Leptospira mgodei. The sequence continues at coordinate 3,556,146 of NZ_CP162139.1, read as the reverse complement.
TGTTTGTTGAGTGGTTAAAAAACTTTTCGAATGATAATAATGATGATTTTGATTATAAAAAATATCTCGCCAAGTTCAAACACATCAAAATTGAAAAAAAATTCTCACGTGACGAAATGAATGAAAGATAAAGTTTTTTTAGATACCAATATCATTCTTTACCAGTTTAGCAATGATACATCCAAAAAAAATAGAGCCATTGATATCCTAGACGAGGCCACAAAGTCTAGTAAATATACGATCAGTTATCAAGTGATTCAGGAATTTTCGAACGTTGCTCTTAACAAAAACAAAGGATATTTTTCAACCAACGAATTAAAAACCTATATCAAAGATATCCTTATGCCTTTGTGTAAATTTTATCCAGGACCTAGTTTCTATATTGATTCCCTTAAACTTAAAGAGAAATACAGGTATACTTATTATGATACATTAATTATTGCTGCAGCTCTGGAGTTAAAATGTACAAAATTATTTTCTGAAGACCTTCAAGCGAATCAGAAAATCGAAAGTTTAGAGATTATAAATCCTTTCAAAAAATAAATTTATCCGGCAATAGCCTACTTCGCATAACATTAACTTTTCGTTTGAAGACTGAATTTTCTGCATCTATTTAAAGGATAAAAATCAATATGAAATACATCGCATTGTTTAGAGGAATCAATGTAGGTGGGAACCGAAAAGTGGAGATGAAAAAACTAAAGACCATTTTTGAGTCCTTAGGATTTACAGAAGTTTCCACTTATATCAATTCAGGGAATGTTATTTTTGAATCAAACCATGATCCAAAAACGGTTCTATTAGCAATAACAACCGGCTTAGAAAAGAATTTCGATTTTGAAATTCCAACTCTCGTTAAGACAGAAAAGGAAATGAAAAAAATTGCAGATGCTATCCCAATTGATTGGCAAAATGATCCAACACAAAGAACGGACATTGCTTACTTATTTCCTGATGTAGATTCCAAAAAGACAATTGAGGAATTACCTTTCAAAAAAGATTTCGTAGATGTTCGTTATGTCAAAGGTGCCATCTTTTGGAATATTAAAAAAGAAAATGTGAACAAAAGCCAACTAGCTAAATTAATCAGTCATAAATTGTACAAGTCTATGACGATCCGAAATGTAAATACAGCTAGGTTTTTGGTAGGATATAAAACGTAGGAAGAAAATCGATTTCAACTGTTATTGGATGAAAAATAAATAGAATGTATTAATCCAGGAAGTATGATAAAGTCAATTATTTGCTTTCGCATAAATTAAGTTAAATGTAATTCTGAAACTAATTCATGCTTAGATCCATTTTCAGGAAATAATGGGTAAAACAACGCCTCGAATCATTTCAAGCCAATCCTTTCAGCACCGCTTCTATCGTCTGCACTAACAAAGGTTCGCGATCCTCTTCGCAGTATTGGGCCACAAGTTTTGGATGAGTGAAAGCCGTGCCGGCGGTAATTAGGATTTCTGTGACCATGTTGACTTCTTTCTTTTTTAACTTCTTTTGGTCCATGGCTTCTGTGACAAGAGTCGACATCTGCTTACGCATGTTTAACAAATGAGTTTGGATGAATGGTTTGGACTCGGCTGCAGCCATATCAAAGGCCTTATACAATTCGGGATCCAGTTTTACTTTCTCCAACTTCATACGGTGTAAATTTTGAAACCATGTAAGAATCTTTTGTAGGGGATCTCGTTTTTCCAGAACCAACAAATCTTGCTTTTTGTCCAGATTCACAAGCCATCGCTCTGATACCGCATCGAAAAGGGCCGTTTTGTCTTGAAAATGGGAGTAGAGAGCCGCGTGGCTGATTCCCATTTCTTTGGCCACATCTACCAGACGAACCTTTTCAAATCCTTTGGCCCGCATTTGGTCGATGGCAATTTCTACCGCTTTATCTTGAATTTCCGCAGGGGTGAGACCAGTCCGAGGCATAGGGAAATTCTCGGATTTAAACCTTTCTGGTCAATTCGAAATTACAAAATGAAAAAAACGTTAGTTTTGAAACTTACGGACTTGACATTTTGTAACTTACATAATATTATAAATGTAAGTTACAAAATGGATGGCAATCAGATGCAATGGAATGGAAATACAATTTTGATCACGGGCGGAACGAGTGGAATTGGATTGGCTTTGGCCAAACGACTCTCGGGTCTTGGAAACCGAATTTTAGTTTGCGGTACGAGCGAAAAGAAACTGGAGGAGATTAAGAAGACTCATTCTGATTGGGGAACCTATCTCTGTGATGTTTCTCGCCCCGAGGAAAGGGAACGATTGTTCCTTGCAACAACAAAGGATTATCCTGAACTCAATGTTTTATTCAATAATGCGGGAATCCAAAGATACCCCAAATTAAACGAAGTCGAACCTTGGTCGGATCTTGGGAAAGAAATTGATATCAACTTGGGTGCTCCGATTCACCTCTCTACGTTATTCGCCAAACATCTGTTTGCAAGAAAGAATGCAGCGATTTTAAATACGACTTCCGGTTTGTCGCACATTCCTCTGGCTTATGCCCCTGTGTATAGTGCCACCAAGGCAGCATTACACTCTTTTACAATGACACTTAGGTTTCAATTTCGCAACGAACCAATCAAAATCATCGAGGTATCTCCTCCTATGGTAGATACGGATTTAGGTATCCCTAACACACATACGGCGGGACTGAACTTAGATGAATATGCGGATACTGTGATCAGCGGATTAGAAAAGGGAGATCTGGAAATCACAACAGGTTTTTCTACAATCTCAGCCAATGCCAGTCGAGAGAAGAAGGATGAAATCTTTTTGTCTATGAACCAGGCTCGGAGTGGATCAAACTAAAGACCGACCCACAAAGGCACAAGCGATGGCATCCCAAGAGTCATCGTGGCCTTTGAGATCCTTAAATCCTAAAATCATTTGGATCGCTGCCCGAACTTCTTTTTTGGTAGCGTTTCCTTTTGTGGAGATTCCTTTTTTGATTTGGGTGGCCGTTAATGAAACTACGGGGATTTGTTTTTCGCCTAGAGAAAGTAGGATGACACCGCGCGATTCGGCGACTTTCATTCCCGTGGTGGTATTTTGAACAAAAAATAATTCTTCTACAGCCGCCGCTTCCGGTTGGAATTCGGTGAGGATGTCCATAAGTTCCGTCCGGATTTGGAGCAAATTGTCCGGCGACGGGGTTTTGGGTGCGACTTCAATCGTTCCGTAAGTTAAGAGCGTTGGATTGCGACGAAGACCTTCGGGAAAGGACAAAATGGCATATCCAACTCGATGGGATCCAGGATCAATTCCTATGATTTTCAATAATTTCTTTCCTAGTCCCGTACTTTTGCCCAGTTTTCACCTCCTGAACCCAAAACCTAGTCTAAAAATGAAAATGACAGGGTACTTTCCTTCCGTATAGTGGAAGAAAACCACCCGCAGGAACGTTAAACACATGACCGCAACGGCAGTGAAACTCGAAAAATCCCAGGCGGAGAAGGCTCTTAGTGCTCAAGCCGCCCTCCTCAATGATATAACCAAACGACTCGCTCTGAAAAATTCCGACAACGGCAAAGTTTCTGTAAGCAAAATGGACAAAACGCAACATGTGTTTTACCAATTGGCTTGGATGACAGCTCAACAACGTGTTGCTGAGAACTTTATCGTTTATGCTTGGGATGCTTCCAAGGGAACGGGCGAAATGGAACAGAAAATGGCCCTTACTTTTGCGGCTGAAACTGTTTCTAACATTCGTTCTGAACTCGCAGCTCGCCCCGCGGAGTATGAACTAACTTACCAAGAACTATTCTCTAAACTTTTTTCTGATGAGATCAACACTTTCGTAGAAGCAGCTTCCAAAATGGAAAACTACGAAGCAATCGTTGATAAGATCGTAGACCTGGGACACTTCGGTGCTTATGGCCTTTCGGAAGACCACGAAAACTTCCGCGGAATCTTCAAAGATTTTGCTGAAAACGTAGTGGTTCCTCATGCAGAACATGTCCACAGACATGACGACCTCATCCCACAAGAAATCATCAATGGATTAAAAGACATGGGTTGTTTCGGGCTTTGTATTCCGGAACAGTTTGGTGGAATCCAACCAGATGACCGTCCAGACAACATCTCAATGCTTGTGGTAACTGAAGAACTTTCCCGTGGATCACTCGGTGCTGCTGGATCTCTCATCACAAGACCAGAAATTATGTCCAAGGCTCTTCTCAAAGGGGGAACCGAAGAACAAAAAAACAAATGGTTACCTCTCCTTGCATCTGGCGATAAATTTGCTGGAATCATGGTAACAGAACCTAACTACGGTTCGGACGTTGCAGGAGTTTCTGTTACGGCAAAAGAAGTAGAGGGCGGATTTGTCATCAACGGTGTAAAAACTTGGTGTACGTTTGCAGGTTATGCGAATCTTCTTCTCATCCTTTGTAGAACTGAATCGGATCCAAGTCTCAAACACAGAGGCCTTTCTATCCTACTTGCCGAAAAACCTTCGTTTGACGGACATGAGTTCAGCTACAAACAAGACGGTGGCGGAACCATCCAAGGAAAAGCAATCGGAACCATTGGTTATCGAGGAATGCACTCCTACGAAGTATCTTTTGAAGATTACTTTGTTCCTAAAGAAAACCTTCTTGGGGGAGATGCAGGACGTGGCAAAGGATTCTATTTCCAAATGGAAGGATTTGCTGGTGGACGGATCCAAACAGCAGCTCGTGCCAATGGTGTGATGCAAGCAGCATTAGAGGCAGCACTTCGTTATTCTCAAGAACGTAAAGTATTCGCAAAACCAATTTACGATTACACTTTAACTAAGTTCAAAATTGCGAAGATGGCTATGATTGTCCAAGCAACTCGCCAGTACACTAACTATGTAGCAACTCTACTCGATAACCACAAAGGTCAAATGGAAGCAACACTTGTAAAATTGTATGCTTCCAAAATTGCTGAGTGGGTCACTCGAGAAGCAATGCAAATTCACGGTGGTATGGGTTATGCGGAAGAGTATCCAGTATCACGTTACTTTGTGGATGCTCGCGTATTCTCTATCTTTGAAGGTGCAGAAGAAGTGATGGCTCTTCGCGTTGTTGCGAAGGACCTCCTTGACCAAGCACTCGCTTCTTAATTAGAAACAAAATTTTACCTTTGTCGAAAGGGTTTAGGCCTGACGGCAAAGGAGAAATTGAAAAAGGCCCGAATCCTCGGGCTTTTTTTATACCTTTTCAATGAACTATTGTCTTACTGAACATTGAGTTATCGATTTAAAAGTATGAAATAGAAATGATTCAAATAATATTAACCGATACCATATGATCAAAAAATCAATCCCACAACTACCATCTTTGGATCTTTTGCGATCAAAGGAATTCTATGAAAAGAATCTGGGATTTAAAACTCTAAAACAATATGATGATATTCTTCTATTGGGGAAGGATGGGTTCGAGTTACATTTATGGTTATGCGATGATCCGTCCATTCCTCAAAACTCCAGTGTCTATTACCATGTCGATAGTATTGATTCCATGTATTTGGGTTACAAAAACAAAGGAATTGTCCATAAAAATGCGGAATTGATGGATAAACCTTGGGGGATGAGGGAATTCTATGTTATGGATTTGGATGGCAATTTATTGAAGTTTGGACAGGTTATAGAAAAATAACTAGATAGAAATTTAAAATTCGAATGTCTAATTCGAGTAATGGAAACTTATTTGTGTTAAATGCAAGTTTGTTTTTGTCTGACTATGTATTGTTAATTCTGTCTGGGACTGGGAATATTATCAAATAGGAGTTTGGAGATTCAGTGAAAATAAATCGAATATTATTTTTCCTTTCAATTCCATTGATTACTTTGAGTTTTCATCTCACTTGCAAAACTTCCATGCCTGAGTTAAGTTCAGAAGCAAAATTATCCAAAGGAAAAATGATTTCCATTCGATGGACAACTACCGATCCAGTTTTGGCAAAAGTATTTAATGAAGTGTTTCCGGTTCCACCGGCCATCCTTTTGGATGAAAATGCTAATGTGGCTGATCTGACAACGATCCCTCTTCCTGATCCAAATCCTGACCATGCTCCGAAACCAAAAATAGAAAAACCTATAAATCCAAATGAATTACCTCGATGGGACCGCGGCTTTGAATTATCAAATATCGACAATCTAACATTAGTCATTCGAAAAGAAAGCCAAAGACCATTCTATAGTGTCGGTATGAGTCTTCTTGCATTGACTATGTTATACTATGGGACAATGGAATCAGAAGCGGAACTTGTATGGACTTCAGGCGAAACCTACCTCCATAGAATTTCATTTTTATCTACTCATGAAACTATTTGGGCCCCCATGCCATTTTATATTGGAACCGGTTCCACGATTGTTGCTCCTGCTTTCAATTCGAATCGCTACCCATCCAGTTTACAAAAATATTGTACGTTAGAAAAACCAAGTAAACTTCGAGAGTCCTTGGAACAATCTCATACGGAAAACTGTAAAGAATATGAAACCTTTTTAAGGCGCTTGTTCTTACAAAATTATGATTCCATCCATTCTCAACTGAAAGAATGGGAAAAACGAAACCAAGATTGGTTTCAACCGTAACAAAGGAAATATTCGATTTGATTCAGAATCAAAAACATTTTTATCGATTTCCGCGTAAACTCGTTGTTCTTGTTTCCTTTGTATTGTTTTCTACGGTAATTCCGCTAAAGGATCTAAACTCGATTTCTATCCCAAAAGAAAATTGGAATCTCGTACTTTATGGAGGTATCTTCACGACTACCGATTTGATTCCCATTGTGTTTCGTCAAAAAACAGATTATAAGGAATCTTATATAGGCAGTCTGGGAGTCTCAAGACCTCTTGATTATCGTATCCGATGGTTTGATTTTTTATGGGAAGGAAATCTGACCAAACATTTTGGAGAAATGAATCATTGGGAAGCAAACGGTTTTTACATTGTCAAAATAGACCGAATGTATGGTTCTCCAATTAGTTTTTCGTTAGGTGAAGGTTTATCGCTCGCATCGGAAAATCCAAAACTAGAAAATAAAGCAAAAGGATATTACTTAGATGGAATACAAAAAGATGCGATTGAATCTAGAGCACTACTTAACTATATGATGGTAGAGATTAGTTCTTATTTGCCATTCGAAAGAAAAACAGAACTATTTTTACGAGTGCATCATAGGTCCGGTATTTTTGGATTGTATTGTCCACCCGATCCGAATTGTGGATCCAATTTTGTGAGTTATGGGTTACGAACATCTTTTTGATTCTGCAGCAAAATGGCTGAACATTACACTGCAGAATCAATTCATTGATTTAACAAGGATTACTAGTTAGGATTAGTTTTTGTTGGTTCTTTGATCCAATCAAATTTTGTATCTTTATGTTTTCCTTCTTCGACTAATTTATGAATGTTGAGAAGCGATTCATAGGGGGTGTCTGTTAAAACCAAATTGATTACGGATTGTGGTACTGACCCACCTGGTTCAAAATGTGCTTGGTATTCAATTTTTAGTTTTCCATTGGCAAGAGGAATGATTCGCCAAACACCTTCAAAGTTTTCCATACGAGTGACACCGGAGGGAACGGGACGAGCATTAGAATCCAACCGTTTGATCTTCATTACAGTTGCTAATGTTTTTTCATTTTGTTCAAATCCTCTGTCCATAATCAAATCGCGATCATTGACCGGCCAAGGAGCACCATTTCTAAGATAAACAATAGATTTTTTTTCTGTTCCTGAAAGAACGGTGAGTTCCTTACATTGGTGGTAAAGATTTTTACAGGATGCAGAATCAGTAAGTAGTGCAACAATTTGAGAGATAGAGGCATCTACTTCCGTTCGGCCTAAAAATTCATCAAGGTTAGAACCTGCAAAAGGACGTGTCAAAACTTGGATTCCTTTTTTTCGTTTAGATTCCGACCATTCGGGGGATTGGGCTACAAGAGAGGATACAGTCGATAGCAGGGATACTCCTATCAATGTCAGTATAAGGATTTGTTTTTTTATCATGGGTTACCTGCCTATTTGTAAGTGAATGAGTGGTCTCACTGTTTCTGCAAAGAATAATGAGGTTGATGAAGCTGGTAACAAACTCAATCCATTTTTTCTTCCTATATTATTTACAGCAAGGATCGCCATATAATTTCGATTTTTATCCACCCAAGGATAGAATCCGTTGATTCCTATACTGTGAGAGATAAGGTCACGATCGCATTCTGCGGGAATATCCGTAGTCGTACAAAATCTCCAGTTACCTAATCCATATTGCCATCGATATCCAAAGGCTGAAAATTGAGAGTATCCAATCTTTGCTCCATTGTATTGGTCTGCTAAAATTTCTGTCACCGATGTTGTGGAGAGAAAATTAGCGATATTGGCACCCGAGGAATTTTTCGCAGTTCCATTGGTGAGTAGGGCATTTAGCATTCGAGCATAGTGTTCAGGTGAGATCGAAAGTCCATAGGCACCGGATAAACTTCCATCCGTGGCTTCGGTTGAGCGAATGTTGCCACTCCAAACGGCTTGGCTTGCGTCCCATCCTAAAGGATTTACAATCAGTTGAGTAAACAAAGTATCCCAAGTTTTAGCACAAGAGACCTCTAACATACGTTGTGCGACTGCCATATGATTGGAATTGTATTGAAATAGAGCGCCTGGTGTTCCTGTGGATTGGTCACGGATTTCGTTAACACAAGTATCTTTCTGCGTTCCAGTTGCCCCCACTGGCAATGTGGAAATACAAGTGACTTGGCCCGATCCATTCCCACCACCAGCGTTCAGGCCTGAGGTAAAGGATAATAATTGGCGAAGAGTGATTGTTCCTTTGGTTCCTGTCCAACCAAGAATTTCACCTGTGGTCCTGCTAAGTGAGAGTGCTCCACCTGTAACACAGGTTCCCGTTGTCACAGAGCCACAGCCTGCATAAGTTCCACTGGCGGTATTACAATCTATTGCCCGCATGGCGGTAATCGCAGTCACCCATTTGGATCCGGATGCAATGGGTCTATAAGTGTTGTAATTCAATACTGATTGCCTTGCGTAAATCCGGGTACCTGTTTCATTATAAACTTGAAAACTAGCACCTTCATCGGTTGTTTTTGCATATTGATCAAAACATGTATCGATGCTGAAACAGGAACCGGCGATTCCCGCCAAAAGCATCGACCTGGCCTCTTTGTCCGTCTCAACAGATTTTAGACAATTTACAAAAAAACTTAACGATAAGATAGATACTAAGATTATATAGGTATTAGATTTCATAAGGCTCCTCATTTAAAAACGAATTGGCTCTATCGTAATGATTTTGCCTGTATTTTCTAAGTCACAGGAGGCAAACTCTGGTAGGAGAACGGCATCACGAGTGACTCCCCCAACAGTTGTTAAACCATCATAGATACTTCCCAAAACCAAAGCTCCTTTGGTACGGATATCGGATTCACATTGTAAAACAGATGATTCCATAAAGGATTCATCATCGTCTATATCCGCAAGATAGGAATAGACGGTTTTAGCCAAAACACCATTGATGAGTAGAAGGGGAGAGATCGGGCCTTGCCCCCCTTTCATTCCTGATTGAGCCAACCAGTAACCAGAAGCGGTTGATTCGGCCTCGAAAATCGCCTCGGAGATTCTTTTTTTTGCTTCCGAACCTTTGATGGCTCCATAAGTAGGAATTCCAATTCCTTCTGTAAGTATACAATTTGTCAGAAAGACAAAGAAAAGAATGGATAGAAACACTTGTTTCATGAGATTTTTATCCTTAATAGAGAATGAAACGATCTGTAAACTTTTCCTTTCACTATATGGTTCGGATTCCTGAAACAGAACTTATGGAAGATCCTACCCAAGTAGAATCTTATGCTAAAGCTGATTTTGAAACTGCACATTCCTTTCTCATTCGTAAATTTCAAGATAGACTTCCTCAAGGGTTTGCACCAGAATCCGTTTTGGATTTAGGTTGTGGGCCTGGGGATATGTCATCTCGGTTGTATTCACAATTTCCGATGGCGAATTTTACATTTCTGGATGGTTCCGAATTCATGATAGATCTTTGTAAGAAGCGTATCGACACACTTGTGTCAAAAAAAAGATACAATAAAATAGATTTTAAAAAAGAACTCATTCAGGACTTCGTTCCCGAATCCCTCTATGATTTAGTATTTTCGAATTCATTATTACACCATTTACATGACCCATTCGAATTTTGGGCTGCTGTGCAAAGATCAATCCATCAAGATAGTTTTATCTTTATTTCTGATTTGATGAGACCTGACTCTCGAGCCAGTGCGAATCAACTAATCGATCGTTATGCGAATGATGCAACAGAGATTTTAAAAAAAGATTTTTATAATAGTTTACTTGCGGCTTATCGAATCGAAGAAGTGAAAGAAATGTTAGAGATAATTCGGTTGGATTCAAAATTGAATTTAGAACCAGTTACAGACAGACATTGGATTTGTTATTCCAAACCAAGGTAGTGATCCTTAATTTGGGTTGATTTGATAAAATAATGAAAGATTCTTTTACGGTTGCAGATCCATAGGTGGATCGATAGCATTCACTCATCCCAGGTCTAACTCAAGGGATATCGAAATTAAACTTCCAAGTAGGATGAAATAGAAACCTTTAGGTTAGGTATTTCTGTTCGACTCTAACTTTATCCATGTGGCTTATATTTAGCTCCGTCGCTAAGTCCTCCAAAAAATGCATTTCTTTCGCATTGAGAGCCCCATCAGAAGCAACGATACAAACCGCATCTTCAAAAAAGTTCAATGCGTATTCATCGTTATCGGAAACTACTTTGGTGATTGTTTTCATTGGGAGAGGATTTTCAAAAGTCTTTGAAAGAATTTCTAAAACTGGTTTTTTCTGGGCTTGGAATCCACTGAGAAGGCAATCCGGTTCAAATAGTACGTTGACTAGTTCCCCTACGATATCCCCTTCTTTTTTTTTGAACTGACCATCTGCATTGCAAGCATACGACCACAAACTAAGAAGGACTTTGGCATATTCAATATGAAGGTCACTTTCTATGTCCAGAGTCGACTGGATCGATTCCGGATGTTTGTTTTTGTTGCCCTTGACTTGTTTCAAATTTTGAACGATTTTCTTTGCCATAACAAACAGGAATTTTATTGCCTCGGATTCTCCGTTCAACTTCATTTTTTTACTCTTTTCTTGATTTTTCCCAAAAATGGGCTGAATTGGAACTTCGAATCAGGAAACTGGAATTAATCTATGTCGAAAAACATACTAGTTACAAGTGCTCTTCCCTATGCCAACGGTTCCATCCACTTAGGCCATGTTTTGGAAGCAGTCCAAACAGATATCTGGGTACGTTTCCAAAAGTTAGTAGGAAACAATTGTTATTTTTTCTGTGCCGATGACACACATGGAACTCCGATCATGATTGCCGCAAAAAAAGCTGGCAAAACTCCAGAGTCCATGATTGAAGAGGTAAAGAAGGAACACTATAAAGATCTATCCGCCTTTGGAGTTTCGTATGATAACTATTATACGACAAATTCGGAAGAGAATAAAAAATTCTCTGAGTCTATCTATCTTACCTTAAAGAAAAATGGCCATATTGTAGCTCGTAACATCGAACAGTCGTATTGTGAACATGATCAAATGTTCCTTCCCGATAGATTCATCAAAGGAACCTGTCCGAAATGCGGTGCCAAAGACCAATATGGAGATTCTTGTGAGGTTTGCGGAACAAGTTACTCTCCCAAAGATTTAAAAGATTCTTATTGTTCTATTTGTGGAACAACACCAGTTCTGAAAGAATCCAAACATTTATTTTTCAAACTCCAAGACTTTCAATCCCAGTTACAATCTTGGATGGAAGAAGGGAATCGATTGAATGAAGGTGCCCAGAAAAAACTAAAAGAATGGTTTACCTCTGGGTTACAAGAATGGGATATCAGTCGGGATGGCCCTTACTTTGGATTTGCAATTCCAGAAGAAGAAAACAAATATTTTTATGTATGGCTCGATGCACCCGTTGGATACATGGCATCTTCATTCAACTTTTTCAAAGAAGAAAAGAAGTTTAATGAATTTTGGAAGGATGGAAAAGGAGAAATTGTTCACTTCATAGGGAAGGACATTTTATACTTTCATGGTCTTTTTTGGCCTGCGATGCTTATGGGATCTGGTTATAAAACACCAGCACAACTCAATGTTCATGGATTTTTAACTGTTAACGGGGAGAAGATGTCCAAATCAAGAGGGACATTTATCAATGCCTCAACCTTTGCTAAGTTTTTGGATGTAGAACATTTTCGGTTCTACCTTGCCTGTCGATTGGGTTCTGGAATGGAAGATGTCGATATTTCTTTTGATGATTTTGTATCCAGAGTCAATTCCGACCTGATTGGAAACTTGGTGAATTTGGTATCTCGTGTTTCCACTTCTATTTTAGACAAAATGGATCGGAAGTTAGGTGTTCTTTCGCCAGAAGGAAAATCGCTCGTCCAGGAACTTCTTTCGAAAGATGCAGAAATTCGAGAAGCCTATGATTCGCGTAATTATTCTAAGGTGATGCGAGAAATTACCGGACTCGGGGATAAAGTAAATAAATATGTAAACGATTATGCTCCGTGGAACCTCGTTAAAACCGATGTGGAAAAAGCAAGAGAGGTCGTGACCACTTCCCTTAATTGTGCTAAGATTCTGTTTACTTATTTAGCGCCGGTGACACCGAACATAACGAGTTCTTTGGCCTCTTTGTTCCAAGTTCCAACTTTAAGTTTTTTAAATCTTACCGAGACTTTGGAAAACAAAGTCCTTGGGCCATACCAAATGTTATCAAAACGTGTTGAGGAAAAAAATATTTCACTTATGATAGAAGAAACGAAAGAAGCTTTTGAAAAGGCAAATCCAGAAAAGTCTAAACCAGAACAGGGAAAAACATCGGGTTCTGATTCTAATTCCGCGACTGTATCGGAAGACGGATACATCACTATTGATGAACTTTCCAAGGTAGAACTCCGGGTGGGTCACATAGTGGAAGCAAATCCAGTGGAAGGGGCCGACAAACTCTTGTTTGTGAGAGTAAACTTGGGAGAAAAGGGAATCAAAAATGTATTTGCTGGAATCAAAGCCAGTTATACAGCCGAAGAGTTGGTCGGAAAAAAAGTGGTAGTGGTTGCCAACTTAAAACCACGCCAAATGAAATTCGGCCTATCGGAGGCGATGTTACTTGCCTCAGGAAAAGACAAAACATTATCTTTATTTGTTCCTGATCGTGATGCAAATCCAGGTGACCTTTTAAAATAAACTAATGGCAACAAAGTCGGAACAAATCTTACGGGAAAAAGAAATCGAAGGGATTAAATTTAGCCTATATGGAAAAATTTTAATCTTTTCGCTTCTTACCATTGGGACCTTCTTTGTTGCTCAGACTTTATTTGAAATATTAACCATCACTTCAATATCGTTAGCTTTAAATGTAGTTCTTTATATTCTGTCCAAGTTTTTGAAACAAGGGAAGTTTGTTTCCTTTGTTGGATTGTTTTGTGTTGTGATTGATTTATTTATCATCACGATTCTTCCGTTTATTTGGTACAATGCTGTGGGTGGAGAAGCACAAGTTCCAAGAACCTATTTAATCAAAACATACTTACATTTTATCATTGCTGGAACTCTGGTAATGAATGCGTTTAGCATTCAACCTATCTACCCAATGATTTATGCATTGGGAGTTGTCATTAGCCAGGCAGGGATTTTGGTTTATGCACAACAAGATCCTAGGTTCGTTAGCACAGAAAGTTTCAAAGAAGCCTTCCTGGGGCCTGCGGCACATGTCAATAATTACATAATGTCTATGGGGATCATCGGGGTTCTCGGATTTTTTTTAGCATACCTCACGTACCGTGTTAGGCGAACGGTTCTTACGGCAGTCACTAACGAAATTAAAATGACTCAACTTTCCCGTTACTTTTCTCCCAATGTTGCCAACCAAATGGGCCAAGCGGGAGATGATTTTTTTAAACCTGGCGGAAAGGAATCAACAGTCGCCGTATTATTCTGTGATATAGTAAATTTCACAGGCATTTCGGAAACCCTTGGGCCCGAAAAAACCATGGCCTTACTTTCCGAATACCATAGTTTTATGTTAGATGTGGTCTTTGAACATGGAGGAACACTCGATAAGTTTATCGGTGATGGGATGATGGTTACTTTTGGAACTCCCCTTCCTACCAAAGAAGATGCAACGAATGCAGCTAGGGCAGGAGTCGCGATGTTGCAAGCCTTATCTCTATGGAATCAGAAGCGCGAAAAAACGGGTGAAAAACCAATTTCCGTTCGAATTGGGATTCATTATGGGCCTGTCATTGTCGGAAATGTGGGTGTGGAAAAACGACTAGAATATACAGTCATTGGTGATACAGTCAATGCGGCCAGTCGACTGGAATCTTTGGGAAAGGATTTAAAAAGGAACTTCCTTATCTCAAAAGAATTGTATGACCAAATTTCTCTTGAATATCGCCAACATTTAAGGACAAAATCCATGGGCACTCTTTCCCTTCGCGGAAAAACAAAATCGACAGAAATTTTATCTGTGGAGACAAGTTTATGATCCAACTTCCCACAGGAAAAGAAATTACAATCATTTCCAAACCTTCTATGGATTCAAAAGAGGTTTGTTTGCGAGTTGTTGGTTCCAAACTAGCACAAGATTTTGTGGATCATTTTGAATTCGGCAAAAAACGATTGTTTGTCGATTGTGATGAAGATGCATTATTGGAAATAGATTCAAAACTGGAAATAGGTACCAAACGTCTGTTATGGGAATCTGGAAAATTAAAATTTTCGGATGAAGAATGGAAATCATTTTTAGAAACCATCCCTCCGCTTTCTCCGTTTCTTGCCCAAGATCTAACAGGTAAGGATTTGATGTTGGCTTGGGGAAAAAAGGAAAGTCTGATTGCGGCAGTGGAATCAGGTCTTGGAACCTATTACAGTCGGTCACGGAATGGAAAGTGGGTGAAAGGTGAAGAGTCGGGTCACTTGCAGAATTTATCTGCGATCTATGTACATTCGAATCCATTTTTTATCCAATATGTTACTAATCAAATTGGTGCTGCTTGCCATACAGGATATTATTCCTGTTTTTTTCGTGAGCTTGGTCCGAATGATTCTATTTCATTCGTCTATTCTAATAAAGTAGGAGTTTAGTTTTGAATCGAATTGTTCTAATCGTTTTAGTTGTCGTTTGTGTAATCTTTATTGTTTATAAATTGAAATCTTCGTTAGGTGCAAACCAGACCCAATTAAAAGAAAAAATTGATGGTGGTGCTCTCGTGGTAGACGTTCGAACTACCGCAGAATATCAATCAGGACATTTTCCTGGAGCCATCAATATTCCTGTAGACCAAGTTTCTAAACGTTTGGATGAGTTTGGTGATAAAAACCGTTCGGTTGTTGTCTATTGTGCTTCTGGTGGTCGCAGTGGAAGTGCTAAATCCTTTTTGGAATCTGTTGGATTTACCGACGTAATCAATGCTGGTGGACTTTCCAATATGCCGAACCCTTAAAAGAATCCTTTTCTCTAGAAAGGCTTCGAATTTTTTTATAGGGAAGAGACCTCCCTTCCCTATAAAAACAAAACTACATTCGTTTTCGTTTCATATATAGTTGTAATCCCGTTATTGCTTCTTTCTTTACTTTGTTTCCAAGAGCCGGCCACCAACCGAGTAGATAACCAACAGGACCCATGGCCATTCCCAACCACTTCCACATAGAAAAATGATCTTTATGGACTAGAATCTTACCGTCTTTAAAAGTAAAGTTCGCATGGATTTTATTTTGAACCATTCTGCCTGTTTTACTGAAGCTATAGTCCGCTTCCCAATCTGCAGATCCTTTGGAATCATCCGCTGTGATATTAGAAAAACGAATGGTAAGATTTTGGCTTCGTTCGATTAACATAAGCCACATTGCCCCCGCTTCCTTTCCTTTGAGGGAACCAAAGGCGGGATCTTGGAATTCAATATCGGGATGATAACAACCCACCATGGTTTGCCCGTCTTTATTTTGGAAGGCTGTGTAAAACTTTTGGATCAACTGTTCGTTTGCATGCATTGTGGGAAAGATTATGATTGATTTATCCCCGTCTTAGCAAGAAAAAAAGTTATGAAACGAATTCTTCTCTTCTCCTTTGGAACTAGTTTTCTGCTGATTGGGCTTGTGGTTCTTTTTTTAGCGGTGGGATACTTTCAAGAGCCCAAATTCCACTCGGAAACCAGTGAATGGCTGAAGGCGGAACCAGAAGATATTTGGAACTATGTTACCGATATCAAAGATCTTCCCAATCGCAGAAAGGAGGTAGTTGCTATCAAAGTTTTAGAAACCAAACCTGATGGGACGGTGACTAAGTGGGAAGAAACACCGGATATGGGTGGATACATGATCTTTGAACTGCGCGAATCCATTCCCAACAAACGTTGGAAAATTGAGTTAACCGATGCGAGTTTTAAAATGCGGGGGTCTTGGACTTACATTTTGGAACCAAAGATTCCAGGAACTGTTGTGACCATCACAGAAGATTCCGAAATCACAAGTATTCCTGTCAGAGGAGCCTATTTCCTTGCCGGTCGTGATGCCACCCTTCAAAAAGAAATGGAACTCATTCATAACCGGTTTAGCGGGCGTTAGGGGAACATTGGATCTATTTTAATCCTTGGATCCACTCATCAATCCCTCTACAAATTTTTCTAACCGTTTCCCCATGAAAAATAATCCCAAGGTGGCCTTGTTCATAATAAGTAATCACCTTGTTTTCTGATTTGAGATCTTTCAGCTCCGTGAGACTTTCTTCGGGTACAATTTTATCTACCGTTCCGACAACACTATAGATTGGCATATTAAAATTATTTAGAAAGTTTTCGGTATAATTGATGCGTCCATCGTTTGACCAGAAACTCCTTTCATTGGAGATTTGGCTTTGGAAAAATTGCATAATCACTGATACCGATTCTTCGCAAAACACATCTTCCATGAGAAAATACCATTCTGGTGGAGTGATTTCTTTATAACCCACAAAGTCTTTGATCGTTAAAACTTTTGTTCCAATATTATAACTAAAACTTCTTAAACTGGAATGAAGGTTCAAAATCAATTTGAAAAACTTCTTTAGGTCAATGGTCTGGATTGTGGCTTGCATCGAAAAACTAGCCATACTCAAAATCATATCGGAAATCATTTTATGGGGAAGCAAACTAAAACCCCGTTTCAAAGTATCTAGGCCAATGAAATTGGATTTCAGACTAATGTAGTTTGGCGAAGTGATGGAAACAATTCCCGCAATGTATTCTTCTGGTTGCGGTAAATTGAATTCTTCTTTTAGTTCTTTGATTTTTTCATACGAAGATACATAAAAACGAGGAATCATTCCCCCCATACTGTGACCGAGTACGACGGTTCTTTCGCTGGGATAGTGCCAACGAATCCAACGCAAAATTTCAGGAAAATCATCTTGGATGTAATTATCAACGGTCCATCCTTCTTTTTTGCCGTGTTTTGGCATGGTTTGCCTAGACCTACCACGCATATCCATAAGGAAAACTCGGTATCCATATTTTAAGGCAAGTTCTTTTGCCAGTTTGTCCATGACAGAACGCCGGCAGAAAAAACCAGGAATCAGCAAAAGATTTTTACCTGTATTATTTAGTTTCTCAGGAGTAAAACTTTTTAGGGAAACCGCATAACCATCGGTAGTGGGTATGATAAAAGATGCATCCATCCTATATTCAATATTATACTGATGGGATTTGAAGATAATGGAAGTGACTGGTTCTTTTTGGTCTTTTGTGGTTGTGTAAAATAAGTTTCTAGAATTAGAAACAGTATCTGCCTTTTCGATATTTTTTTGCGCAATGTAATGGTCGTTTCCCGATTCCATTTCTTTTGCCACAACAAACTCAATCACATCAAACAAAGAATAAAGTTGGAGAGTAAGCGGACGGATTTTGTCTTCGGGAATTGGATCTTTCGTAATCCCCCACAAAATCCCAATTGGGTTTTCGTTCACAAAGAGAGGAATTCCAATTGCATGGTTCATGGTTTCTGAGAGTAAAACTTTTTTCTCAGGATGGATTTCTTCCTCTTTCAAATTAATAAAGATGACTTCTGGTCTTAGGCCTTTATTAAAATCGATAATGGACTTACGAATGAATCCAGCAGACTCGTTCCGAGGATCACCTAAGTGGATGGGGCGAGATTTTTTGATGTATTCTTCGATGCCAGGAATTCTACGTCGTTCCGCAATTTCCTTTAATTTGAAGTGAGTGGCTGTAGCCACAATTTTCATTTCATCTTGGTCGATGACTTCAAAAATCGAAAAGTTGAAAATGGGATCATCGTTGAAGTCAACTAAAGAAACCATTTTATTTGTGAAGGATTGCCAAATATTTTCCAAAAACTGGAAGGTAGTTTTCGGAACCGGAAAAATATAGATTTTGTCCGGGCTCACCATGAGACTTTTATTACTGTCCCTGGTGGAAATTTTGATCAAACGATCTTCCAGCGAATTTTCTTCAAGAGCCATTTAGCATCCTTTCTATTTATGATGGCGATACGGTACGCTATAACTCTATTTTCGACTTTTCATATGCCTGTGAACTAAAAAATAAAGCTAATATGCAACAATCTGATTTCGAATCCATTTCAAGAGTATCCGTTCCCGAATTAGACTCCATTCTAGGAAAACCATTCCCGATTTTGGATGATGGGTTTGTCAGACTCGTTGATTACATGGGTTCTGATGAATCGATCGTTCAGGCAGCACGCGTTTCGTACGGAAAAGGAACAAAAAAGGTAAATGAAGACCGAGGTCTCATTCGCTATTTAATGCGTCACCGTCACAGCACTCCTTTCGAAATGTGCGAACTAAAGCTACATGTTCGCGTTCCTATGGACACTTGGCGTCAGTGGATTCGCCACCGTATGGCAAATGTCAATGAATACTCTACGCGTTACTCCGTAGCCATTGATTCAGCGCAAACCACTCTCCCTGGTGAATGGCGAGTCCAATCCATTGGGAACAAACAAGGAAGTGATGGATATTTAGAATTATCCAAAGGTGACCACCTAACAAAAAGAGAAACAGAATATCAGAAGTTTGCTACTGAAATTTATAACGAAAGACTAGAAATGGGTGTGGCAAGAGAACAAGCAAGAAAAGACTTACCACTGGCAACCTATACAGAAGCATACTGGAAGGTGGATCTTCACAATTTACTGCATTTTTTGGCACTCCGAATGGATGACCATGCACAATTAGAAATACGTCTTTTTGCAAAAACCATCGGAGAACAAATTGTACAAAAATGGGTTCCAAATGCATGGGAAGCATTTGTAGACTATCGTTTGAATGCGCTAAACCTTACTAAATATGATACTCAAATCATTCATGCCCTCAATACAGCAGGAAAAGAAGGGGCTAAGAAAAAAGCCATAGAACTGGGGTTACTAGATGAACAAGGATCAATCGCTAAAAAAAGTCGAGAACGTGAGGAATTGGAGTACAAATTGAAGGATATGGGTTTTTCTATTCCCTGGTAGTTTGCATTAAAACCGAATTTGTAAATTCGGTTGATAATTTTTTTCCATATGTTTGTTAGAGAGATTATGAGCCTCAGAATCTTTCCAACCCTCTTTTCTTTAATCCTGGTCAGTGTCTCCCTTTCTGCGGAAGAATTTGCAGTCGCAACTTTTACCCGTGGGAAGGTGAGTTTTCTTTCTTCTTCTGACTCTTCTAAACTTTGGAAAACTCTCAAAGTAAACGACGTCCTAAAACCTGGTGACCGAATTAAAACAGGCAATGGTTCCAAGGTAGATTTCCTTTACAAGGAAACCGAAATTCGAATCCAACCTAACACTGACTTTACATTAAAAGAATGGAATTCTGACAAAAAGGTCGCAAATGCCTATGTGGAAAAAGGGGCAGCATGGTTTCGGGTCAGTAACTTTAAAAAAGGAAGTTTTGAAGTATCTACTCCAACAACCACAGCCGGCGTACGTGGAACAGCCTTCGGTGTGTTTTACGAAGAAAAAGAAAAGAAAGGTTACACTTGCGTTTGCGAAGGCCTTGTAAACATCAATGGATCTGATTTTGCGAAAGGAAGTGGTGGGGCCTTAAAAATGGGAGCTACAGATTTAGAAAAAAATGATTACAAAGATATTATCACTAAGGAAGGTGCTACCATCAAGTTTAGAGAAAAACGAAAAGAGATGCCGATGTTGTCTCGATGCCTTCCTTGCCACAAACCAGTAGGTTGGGAAGATACTAGTTTTACTCCGGACGAAA
This sequence comes from Leptospira sp. WS4.C2, assembly GCF_040833985.1. Lineage (NCBI taxonomy): Bacteria > Pseudomonadati > Spirochaetota > Leptospiria > Leptospirales > Leptospiraceae > Leptospira > Leptospira mgodei. The sequence goes on along the minus strand of NZ_CP162139.1, from coordinate 3,535,845 downwards.
CTTACGGTAAAAAGTGAAATTATATTTCCGATTCATTGTACTTTTTTGCTTCTTCACCTATCCTATCTTTGGTGAAGAAGTTGTTACTACCAAAAAAGACGAACCAGATGGCTACTATGGACTCAAACTAGGTGCCATCTTAACTCCCACAGCTTCTTACCGCATTCGAGACAAAGCTTCTGGAACAACCGACCTTTCCCCCTCTGACAAAGCGGGTTTTTCTCTCCCATGGACTATGGTTACAATATCCAAAGAATGGGAAAACACAGGACTAAAGGCAGAATTTTGGGGAGAAATCCTCCGTAACGATGCTCTTACCAATGATACGTTAGCCGGTACTGGCAATAAATCCAATCCTTATGTATTTCTCGTTAGGCGAGCAAACTTGGTCAAAACTTTTGAGCTAGGAAATACAAAACACCAAATTCAGTTTGGGATGTTTGAACTACCTCATATGTTTTCCGTTTGGTCAGGAAACTATGATTGGCGTTATTTTGATAAATCTCCATTAGAGTCTATGGGTTTTGCAAAAGATCCAGTGGATCTCGGAATCAATTATATACTTCGATGGAAATCCTTTTCTGTCCAGACGGCTGTCGTAAACGGAGAAGGATACCGTAATACCCAGAACACTACCAACACTGGTTATGACGTCATCGGAAAACTAGGTTGGGAACCTACTTGGTCAGAAAATCTAAAAACAGGAATCCATGTTTTAGGTAGAGCTTCGAATGCTTTTGGTTATGCGAGCGATGAATGTAAAGAAGGAAAAACAAGTTGTCTTGCCAGTGATGGAAATCCAACCACCAGAAAACAAGGAAGTGTTTCTCTAAACCAAGAACAAGTCATTGCAGTCGAATCCCATTTGGTTTGGAAAGAAACACTCAATTTAGGATTGGGGGGCATGGCCAAAAAACAACTCGGCGGTCGTATCGTGGATCGTTTGGCACCTTACCAACCATCCATCATGGTTCCTGAATCCATTGGGAGAGGAGCTTATGTTTGGGCCGGTCTCGGCAATGGAACCCTGCGCCTTGTCGTTCGGGGAGAAATTGCCACTGGTGGACCAACACCGGGTTTGCGAGCCACAGAAACAGTGGAAAGGGAACCTTGGCTCCGATTCAAACCAGGTACTACTGATCCTGCTTATTCCGATCAGTCTTACTACATCACTCGCCAAATTTTTGGAGAATGGTTTTTAACTCCGTCTGCACGATTGGCACTGGGTTACACTGAGGTTCGTTCCTTCGATACGAGAGGAGAACCAAATAAATGGTATGTAGACAGTACCGGGGAGGCGGCAAATCGTGTCGAATATATAGAACAGTTTTCAAAACCTGTTTCGCATCCGATTTCCGAATACGGAAGACTCGATCGAAGTATTGTTTTGAAAGCCACAGCTACGTTCTAAGACAGAGTGTATGGTATCTGAAATCCAAGCCTTTATTGAGTCCCAGTTGTCTTCCGGTTCTTTTTCTATCGTAAGTTTTTTCTTTTTAGCTTTAGGGGGACTTCTGGCAGGGCTTTTGCCCTGTGTTTATCCGTTGTATCCCATCACCGCTGGAATTTTAAAATCCCGAGTTTCCAAACACAAATGGTCCCATCCACTGGTTTATTATATTGGTCTTGCAACCATGTATGCCGTATTTGGGTTGATTGCAGGTTTTAGTGGAGGGGCGTTCAATTCCTTTTTACGTTACCCAGAAACCCAAGTGGTTCTTTCGATTTTACTTTTTATATTGGGACTAAGTGTCGCAGAGTTTTTATACTTTCCTTTTTTCGCCGGGGATTTGAGAAACTCGGCAAATGTTAGTTATGCGAATACATTCTTTCTCGGTGTTGGTGCAGGACTTCTTTCCTCACCTTGTGTCGGGCCGGTTGTAGTTTCTATCCTTGTACAACTCATTACCTATCAAACCGAAGGGATTAGCTTCATACCGATCTTTTTTACCTCTTTAAAAATGTTTGTTTTCGGTCTGGGGTTAGGAATTCCTTTTTTGTTAATTGGAGTTTTTGGATTTGCCCTACCTAAATCTGGTAAATGGATGAAGTCGGTTCAGTGGGTTCTTTCTTTACTCATTCTTTACTTTTCTTATACCTATCTAGAAAAAGCATTCGTCCTCTGGGGTTTGGATTCGGGTTTGTCAGCAAAAGTATTTCTCATTTGGAGTTTGGCTTTATTTTTCCTCTATTTACAAAAGAAAGAGGGTCTTCCTTACGAAAAGATGAAACTCGCACTATTACAATTAGGTGCCTATACCTCAATTCTTGTTCTGGTTCTACTTATACAATCTGCTATTTTTAAATTTCCACTTACGTTAGGGGAAACAAGTGCCGGAGGAAACTCAATTCCAGCAGAAGTTCATGGGAATCTAGAATGGCACCGGTCAAAGGCGGAAGTGTATCGGATCGTCAAAGAAACAGGCAAACCGATATTCATCGATTTTTATGCAGACTGGTGTACAAACTGTAAGGAGTTTCAAAAACTTACTTTAAGTCATAAAGAATGGAATGAAACGTTCAAAAATAAAGCGATTCTTTGGAAAGTTTATGATACGGATCCCATCTTTGAAGAATTTGCAAACGATCCGAACTATCCTGAATTGAAAATTGGTTTACCGTTCTTTCTCATCCTAAACCCAGAAGGAAAGATGATTTATAAATCGAATGATTATTTAGATACAAAAGGAATGATCAACGCGATCCTAAAAATTTAAGTTTTTAATTGATTCTTGGAAGTGGAATTGTTAACAGAAGAAAAGCTAATAGGTATCTCTATAATTTTTTTGTAATGCGAATCGACAATAATAACCGATTCGCATTATATTTGTTTAGCGAGGAAGGTTGTTTACTGTTGCCAAGTATTCGTTTGCGATTTCTTTTACGATCTCACCTGCTGGTTTCACTTCGTGGATTTGAGCCACACCTTGGCCCGCTGACCAAATGTCTCGCCACCGTTTGTATTCTTGTTCGATGGCTTTTTCTCCTCCAGCATGACCGGCAGCAATTTTTTTAGGGCCGTCTTCTAAAATGTCTGGGGAACGTTCCACTGATTTTGCTAACCAGTTGGCTGGAATTCCTGAAATTTTTTCTGTATAAACAATTTCATCTGGGCTTGAATCAATTAACATTTGTTTGTATTCATTTTGTGCCCTAGACTCTGGTGTTGCAATAAAACGAGTCCCGATATATACAGCATCTGCCCCTAAAGACAATGCAGCCGCCATTTGGGATCCAGTAGAAATAGCTCCTGCAGCAATGACTGGCAAACCAACTTCTTTTTTTAGATAAGGAATCAGAGCAAAAGGAGTGATCGCACCCGCATGTCCACCAGCACCTTGGGAAACGGCAATGAGTGCATCCGCCCCTGACTTTGCCACAATGTTTGCATGTTTTAAGGTGGTCACATCACAAAACAAAATTGAGCCGTTGGCTTTGATTTCTTTTGCAATCGTTCGAGGTGTCCCCAAACTTGTAATGATAAGTTCTACTTTTAAATCCATAACCACTTCAAATTGTTTTGCCCAATTGGGGTTATGTTCTTTGTGAAGAATCAAATTGACCCCGATGGGTTTTTTGGTTTTAGAACGAATTTCTAGGATTCCTTCACGTAACTGTTCCGGGGTTCTATAGTTTAAAGAGGGAAAACATCCAATTCCCCCGGCTTCCGAAACCGCCACCACTAACTCCGGATAGGAGACGAGGAACATAGGGGCTGCGATGATCGGTAGATCAATTTTCAACATTTCACTGATTTTTGTTTTGATTTTCATAAATCTCCTGTTATACGATTATGGTTGAGTCGGTTTTGGAATTAGATTGGGCAATTCAGCGGAATATCTTCCGGAACGAGGGATACAGCTCATCGCAAAACCTTGGATAATGTAACAGATGGAATCTTGAGAAATACATTTGAGTGATTTCTGGTATTCTTGTCCGTCAATTTCCGTGGCGATGGAATAACATTCCATTTTGTCTTCTACGAATCGTTCTTTGGCGGTTTTCTCTTCTTGGGCCACAACTGTGGTAAGAGACAATAATAGTAGGGGGAGTAGGTAAAAAAATGATAGGAATCGATTGCGATTCATTAAACGTATCCTGCTTATCCTATAGGAATAAAAATTTGAAAGAAGTCAAATCATATAAATCGATCCATACTCTCTTCCAGTTTGTTCTTTATTTAGGGTTTGTTATTTTATTCTGCGGGTGTTTGGATTTACATTCTGAAGTAACACCTGATCGCCAGTTCCAGCAGTCCGTTTACCTTTTGGATCGATATTATTATTGGTCGAGTGAGGAATTAAAAGACCCGCATTTGGTTCCAGACAATCTTTGGAAAAAAATGGAACCTAATCGGTTGGGTTTTGAATCATTAGAAAAACAATATTTATATGTTAAGTTTAGTGATCAGTTTGTAAGGCAACTCAAAAGTCCTGTTCTCTATGCAGAAATCGCGTTGGAACAATTTAAAATCTTTCAAGGGAACGAACAGGTTTTTGAGTCGAAACTACAAGATCATTTTTTTCCATATATCATTCCATTAAATCAAAATCCATCAGGTTCACTCATCATCCAATTCCAATCAAGGTATCGCGGTTATATCGGAATGGATCGAGACGTATATTTGAAAGACCATTCGATGGCCTTAGTGGATTTGTTTTTGGATAATTTATCCGAAACCTTCTTTGCTCCAATTTTACTTGTGCTTTCCACCATTTTTCTTGGTTTCTATTTTCTTAGAAAAAGAGAAAATATCTTTTTGAATTTCTCTATTCTTTTGTTTTCTGCTTCGCTCATTGAGGCTTTAAATGGTTTTGTTGGTTTTTCACTGACTCAGTTTTCTTATCTTGTTGTTCCTCTTACTTATCTAAATTTTGCTTTTTTCCCCTTTGCCCTTTTGCTTTTTTTGATTGGAATCTTTCCTCCATTCTTTCGCAATTTATTTAAAATACTCGCGAGTATTCATCTCATTGTTTTTTTCATATCTATTGTCAGTAATTATGAAGATGGAATTTCTTTTCTCAATAGTGAAGACGATTACAATTGGGTGATTGTTTTAGAAGCGATTGGAGCTATTTTTTCTTCTGTTTATGTTCTGATCAAAGGTAATAAGAATCTACGAACAATCACTTTGGGACTCCTCATTATTGTTTTTGCTGGACTACATGATATTTTGGTGGACCTTGAATTGTTTCGGTATGGACACCGAATCATTCATTATGGATTTTTTTTAATGTTAGTTTTGTTTGGATTTTATGTTTTCAAACATTATTGGCAGTTATTACATTCAATTAATAGAATGAATGCCGAATTGCGTACGAAAAATAAAGAGTTACAAAGATTAATCCAAATTGATAAGGATTTAGCATTGGCTCACGCATTACAAAAATCATTGTTATCACCGAAGTACAACGAAGATGAAAAAATTCGCATCATTGGATTTTCGCAAAACTTAGAGTCGGTTGGTGGTGATTATTTTGACCATACCAAAGATAGTATGGGAAATTGGGCCATACTCATGGCAGATGTTTCTGGGCATGGGATTTCTTCTGCAATGGTCGCTGCAATGTCAAAGATGGCTTTTGTGGGTGCTGGACCTTATTTACAATTTCCTTCTAGAGTGTTTCATTTGATGAACAGGCATTTGGTTGGGAAAACAAAAAATCTTTTTATTACTGCCTCTTATGTGTTTATTGATACGGAATCTTATACAGCTACATTCAGTAATGCAGGCCACCCAGGGTTTTTTCTGATTCGAAATTCCGAATCGGATGCCATTCATTTGAATGTTAAAGGGAAACCTTTAGGTTTATTTTCTCATCTGCCTTTTGCAGAGGAAATGGTGAAACTAAAACCTGGAGATAGGATTTTACTCTACACTGATGGGATTTTTGACCTACTGAATGAGGATGGTGAAAGTTTCGGGGAAGAAAGACTCAAATCATTGTTATGGGACAATCGATACCAAAAATTTCAAGAACTGGCAACAATAGTGCAAGACTCCCTGTTTCGGTTTTCTTCAGGATGGAAATACCAAATGGATGATTTGAGTTTTCTATTAGTAGAGATTAAATAAAATGAATTCTAAATTCAAAACTTGATATCATGAATATTGAATCCAAAACTTTGAGCCATATACCATCAAACTGAAATCCAGAATTTATAATTCTGGATTGATGATAAATCGAATGGGGTTTCCTTTTTTCTCTTCCAAAGCATGTAAGAACTCATTGGTTTCTTCTAACTTATGAACTCCACTTATGGACTTAGTTAGGCTTAATTTTTTATCTTTATAAAGTTGGATGAGCTCAGGGATTGCCCTTCTGTCCGAACCATAGGAACCAGTGATTCTGATTTGCCGTTCGATGAGAAAAAATGGCATGGGAATTTCTAATTTGTTACGGCCGATTCCAACGAGAACAATTCGTCCGCCGCGACTCATCGCCCGCACAGAATTTTCTATATTGGGCATATATCCTGAAAAGTCGCATAACAGATCGATTCCGCCCGATTTTTCTTTTAAAACTTTGCCTACTTGCATGTTTTTTTCAACTAATATGAGTTCGTCGGCCCCGTAAGCTTTTGCATTTTCTAGAGATCCACTATCAATATCGACAGCAAAGATGCGGCCTGCTCCCAAAGCTTTTGCAATCGCGACAGCATGGATTCCGAGTCCTCCGCAACCAATGATGGCTACTGTATCTCCTGGTTTGATTTCGCCTTGGTATTTCACTGCATGGTAAGGAGTGGAAACTGCGTCAGCAAGAATGGCTCCTTCTGTAAACGGAATTTCGTCCGGTAACTGATGTAGATAACGTTCTTCGATTTGTAAGTATTCGGCAAATCCACCCCGTTGGTTGAATCCAAGGACTCCAATCTCTTCACAAAGATTTTCCCGATTCGCCAAACAGTGTTTACATTTTCCACAAGAAGTACCGGCGCTGACTACCACTCGGTCTCCTTTTTTGAACTTGGTGACTTGTTCTCCAATTTCATCCACAACGCCAGACGTTTCATGTCCGGGGACACAGGGGCCATAAGTGGCTTTCATTTTTCCATGGAGAACTAAGTGGATGTCTGAACCACAAATTCCGCAGGCTTTGACTTTAATTTTTACTTGGTTGGGAAGGAGAGTCGGAAGATCCAATTCTTGAATTTCAAGGGATTTCGATCCTGCGGGTAGAACTGCTGCTTTCATTGAAAGATTCCATCTAACTCCGTCAACATGTCGTTTGCATCCGTTTCATTCAGTTGTTCTAACGTTACTTCGATTGTATCAGTGAGGTAGTATTTATAATTTTTATATGTGGATAAAAAAGTTTTTAGCTTCTCTTTTTCATCATCGGAAAGTCGGTTTTCCATATTGAGTTTGCATAAGGCAAGAACTGCGAAAGCAGATTTTAATTCATCAGAATTAGAGGCAATCGTAAAGAGTTCGCGAATGTCTAACTCAGCAAATGTCGGGAGTAAATCGGAAATGAGTTCCATGGCACCAATAGGAATGGCTCGGTCGAGGGATTTGACATAATTCAGTAAAACTCGGTAACTTTTAGAATCACCCACATAGGAGAGAAGATAAACCATACCAGACAATAATGATTTATGGTATCCCCAGCTCAGTCGACCCGAGTCGGCTTCTCGAATGATTTGGTAGATCATTGTCCAGGTGTTTTTATCACCATCTGCAGCTAATTTCATCAAATCCAAAAGACGAGATTCCCAGACCGGTTGGTCCATCTCGGATTTAAGAAGGTCAATGGCTTCCAAAGGGGAAGTTGGTAGTGATCCTAACTTTTGCACAGGTTCCTCTCTCGACATAATACTAGAATATGAGACGTATAAGTCTTTTCTTTTTTATCATGCTAATGTTTTCTGCATACGACCGAAACTATTTTCATAGATGAAACGTTTTTCGGTAATCATACTGCTCTTTCTGACTGTAATCGGAGAGATGACACCGGACCAGTCTAGCTCCAAAGCTACCCAGTTAATCCGTGTTAGCTATGGACTTAAGGACAACTACGAGTTTCTACGCATTTTAAATTCAACAATTAGCAACCGGGGAACAGAGGATCAAAAAAAATACTTCAAACGTTGCGTACAACACCATATAGAATCGGAAATTCTCCATTTACAAATGGATTTGGGACGTTCCTATGCAGAACTCAGGAGGACACAAGGTTTACTCATCCAACTTTATATCCATGTTTTAGAAGACGAAATTGAAGAATTGGAATTTGAATTAGGTCGGCTTGCGAGGCTTGCCAATGGCAAAGAAAAAACAGAAACCAAATCTTACCTTCGTTTAGGGTATCGTGAAATCGCCGTTGCAAAACAAAAATTACTCGTAGGAAAGAACATTCGACCTTATTTGTATTTGATGAAACTCCAAGAGTTGGCTTATTCCTTGAAATCCCTCAAACAAGCGGAAAAGTATATCGTACTTCTTGGGCTTTTACATGATTCTATAGACGAATTTGATAAAGAAAGTCGCAGTTTCGCAGATCTGGTTCATGAAGTGAACCGAATCATCCTTACCGACCGCGAAAAGTATTTACGATTGTTGTACGATAGCCATTTTGATTCTTATGGGACTCTTGATTATTATGAACTCATTTGGAAACAACCAGACTTACATGAATTGGCGGCAGGAATTCCCGGCTTCGATCCATCATATGTAAGAAACCCCGAAGAACCTGTTCCACCCACATTTCAATAGTTATGCGATCATTTATTTGGGAATTTCCACTCACTGCAGGTTTTTCATTATTTCTATTTTTGTTATACCCGATTGTCTCCATTTTTTTCCCAGATTTGATTGGACCGTATTTTATCGCAACACCAGGAGAATTGGAGCCAATCAATTGGATTCTATCTACCTTCTTCCATGGATCGGGAGCTCACCTTCTGTCTAATTTATTTTTTCTTCTACTTCTCGGAAGAGTGGTAGAAAATCGAGTAGGTAAAAGTAAGTGGCTCCTTTTTTATTTTATGGCAGGCATACTGTCCGTGTTAGGTGATGGAATTGTTAGGGGACTAATATTGGGTGATAGAACGCCCATTGTAGGGGCGAGTGGGGCTATTTCTGGTTTGGCATCTGCGGCCACTTTACTTTCGCCTTTTCGTTTTCCCATATCAAAAACAAAGTCCATTCCCTTTCCAGTTTTTCTATTTGGTTGGATGATGGTTTATTCTGATGTTACTAATTTGTTTGCACGTGACCAAGTAGCGCACTGGGCTCATCTTGGAGGTTTTTTCTCTGTCTTTGTAACGAGTTATTTACTCGGTGATAAAGAGAGGCGAGAAATCAGACAGGGCTTTCTTTTGAACTTTACCTTTTTTACATTGACTATCATTCTTCTTTTTTTTATCAACAATAGGTAATGAACTTAAAATTCCGAGCGAAGGATTACAAATCCGATGACTCGTTTGAATCAGCAGAATACGAGTATTTTGGCAATGAAAGGGAAGGTTGGGAGATCAAACGAAATGGCAGTCCCTACCTCCATTTAGGACCTGGTTATATCCCTCTTAAAACCATTTCTTGCGGTGTTTGTTCCACCGACATTGATCGACGTTTTTTACCCTTCCCTCTCCCTCAAATTATTGGGCATGAAGTCCTGGCAGAAGGTCTTGGCGAGAACCAAGGCAAACAGTTTGTAGTCGAGATCAACGACACCTTTGAGGCTCGCGGAGACAAAAATCTGGATGCCTTTTGTAAAGAAGGAATTCCCACTCATTCCCCAGAACGAAGGGTGCTTGGGATTGACCGACTTCCCGGAGGTTTTGGTCCTTATATTTTAGCACCGATCCATGCAGCCATTTCCTTGGAAGGGGTTTCTCCGAAAGCTGCGGTTCTTATGGAACCTTTTGCAGCTGCTTTACAAGCAATCCTTGCTTCTCCTCCCAAACCTGGGGATCATGTGGCAGTACTTGGGCCACGTCGTTTGGGGAGTCTCATTTTAGCTGCACTTGCTTCCTATAGAAAAACAAATAAGGCTAACTTTCGCATAACAGCAATCACTCGTCATGATCATTTGGTGACTTTGTCTAAAGCAATGGGTGCCGATGAAGTAGTGGATCTTCGAAACACAGAGCTAGGTAATTTGAAAAATCAATTTGATATTGTTTATGACACAACCTCCACAGCTTCTGGATTTGAATCTGCCTTACAAATCGCCAAACGCGAAGTCCATCTTAAAACAACTAATGGACAGATGATGGCAGGCATTGCTCACTTAACAGAACTTGTCGTAGATGAACTTTCCATCCTTCCCTATTCAGAATCTAATACACTGTTTCATTGGAAAAAGGAAACCCGCAAAAACCAGAATGTTTTTGTGTTTCATGGTGTATCGAAAACCGTCAAAGAGAATCTTAAAAAACAATTCACAGTATTTGAAGGAAGTTCTTCGGATGCAGAAAACACTTTGAACTCGGAGCTGTTCTCCAATAAACTTCCTCGTTTTGACTTTGTTGTTGTATCGAATCCCGAAGAGTTGAGTCTCGCCATCCGCCCCAATCCCAATCATGAAAATTCTTTGGTTCGCCCAAGGGGAGCAATCCTTGTAGACTCCAGTCATTCCAAAAATTGGCCTGATAACTCTAGTTTGGTGGCCAATTTTTTTGCCGATGGAAAAGAAATCCATAGTTCGCGTTGCGGAGATTTTCATATGGCAATCTCTTTACTCCGCGATAATCCTGAGATCACTCATGCTCTAGAGACAAATTTAATTTCCCATCGGTTTTCATCAGACCAATTGGAACTCGCTTATGCGACTGCAAAAGATCCCTCTAGTGTAAAGGTAGTGGTTGATTTTCAATAGCCTTATGACCAAACAGAATCAAATACATACATCTCTTGGGCCAGTCCTTCTTCCTGTGGAAGATGGCCTTTGGGAGATAGACCTTACAAATTTAAGAATATTTTTCGGGCTTTCGATTCTTTCTCGGACCATCGGGGAAGAAATTGGGAACCAATTACATTCCCTTCCTGGGGATTTATCTTTCACTTATAAAATAAATCCGAATATCAATCATGAGTTAGTGGATATGCATATCCAACATGTTCAGGTTTTTGCAAGAGCAGGAATTTTAAAAGATTGGGTTTTGTTTCGGGAACAATTTGAAGAGAATTTGCGTTTTGTATTTGGATCTTTCCAACAACAATCGGTTGCAAAAAAAATTCATCCAGAATTTTACGGAGAAGATCCCAACCGTAATTCTTCGGTTGCATTATTATTTCCTTTTGAAGCAGATTTTGTACATCCTTCTGGATATTACATACTGATGGAAAGAGTCGCAAGCCAATATAGGATTGGTGATTTTTTTCTTCGCATAACAATAGATACACAAGAAGATGGATGTTTGAATTTAGCAAATATCAAACATGAAATTATCAGTGATGCTCATACAAGAACTTACATTGCGGGAGCTTCGAAAATCAGCGAATCACTCAGTAATGGAATGATCAATGTTGCACAAAAAGGGGAAACTTTTTACGAAGAAGAAAATAGCCATTTTAGTAAGGTATTTTCGCAAATTGAAAAAACCCCTCTTGGAAAACTCACAAACATCAATTTCTATTGGGAAGAACAATACCGAAACTTGATTTTGAGTTCGGACCCGAGTGTTTCACTAACGATTTTAAAAAAACTTTTTCTTTTATTGGAAGATTCTTCTGCCTCAAAAAAAATCAAAGAGGGGAATACCATTCGTGCCCTGATTGGAAAGGTTTCGGTTTACGTTGACCTTTCCCGTTTAGATCGTGTTCTGAATTTTAGTATCAATCAGAAGAGAACCTTACTCGACTCTTCCTTTTATTTAAAACGAATGCCTCTATTGGAACAAATCGCAAATTCCAATTGCCACAATTTTAGTTTTGAAGGAATCAATGTTTTTTTAATTCATCACATTACCTCTGAAATCATTTCCCTTATAGAAGCCTTTAGAAGATTAAAAGTGAATTCTCTAGATGTTGCTTTTGTTAAATATGGTGGAAACATTCCTCCCGTGTATTTAGATATTTTGTTGGATATTCCAACAGAAATGTTCTTTATGGCGGGTCTTGAATTTAAACTTACAAAAAACAATACTCCCTATTATGGCGTATCACCACTGTATAGTGATTTTGAAATTCATTCCACATTCCGTCATAAATTAGAGGATGCTAAATTAGGTTTTTTTGATGCAATGAGAAGATTGGCAGTATTTTTGTTCTTAAACAAATTATTGTCTGTAATTCCCAAAAATGAGAAATTAATTTTGATCGAAGATGGTGGTTATGTTGCTCCCATTCTGAACGAACGTGCATTAGATGGGATTTCGTTTGGAGCTGTTTTAGATGAATTTTGGGTAGAAACAAAAGATAGTTCCATAAAAGAAAAATCATTCAGTGAAATTTTAAAGACCTATGTCATTGGAACGATTGAACACACTCGAAATGGTTACGATCGTTTGGTTAAAGTGAAAGAAGAGAAAAAATCATTATTTCTGCCCGCCTTTTCGATTGCTATCTCTAATGAAAAAACACAAGAAGAATCTAAGGAAGTTGCTCGTTCTATTTTGAATGCTTTGGACAACACTTTGCATGGAATCGGAAAGGTACTATCAAAAAGAAAAGTTTTATTACTCGGATCGAAAGGCAACATCGGAGGTTTCTTAAAACGATACCTAATTGGCGGTTTCCTTCATGAAAATAATTTAGATATCCTAGAAGTAGATCGAAAATTTGAATCAGAGTCGAGATATTTAAAATCAACCTTCTCTCATTTGTCTGATTCTGAATTTGCAGAAATTGATCTCATTATCGGTGTAACTGGTGAATCCATTATTTTACCCAATGCTTGGGAATCTTGGATACTAAATAGCAAACACAAACAATTGTTTATTGCTTCTGGTTCTACAAAAACAGTAGAATTTGCTGATTTTATCAAATGGATTAATGAATTAAATCTTTCCGATATGCCAAGGTTAGGTGGAGAAGATTTGATTGTATCTTTTCATAGGATTTTAGATCCACAAACGCAAATGGACTTAGGTTCTAGGATTCTTTTTAAGATAGAGAAAAAACAAATCGAAAAAGAAGTGTTTCTTATCAGTGACGGTAGTCCAGTGAACTTTTTGTTTTTTGGCGTTCCGACGGAATCAATGGATCCAATTATTTCACAACTTGCTAGTGTATCCCTAGGTATGGTGAATGATTATAAATCCCAAAAACTTCCGAACCCAGATTTATATGCAGTAGACCACCAAATCGATGTTTGGGGAAATTTTTTGTGAGTAACCACGGTTTTTTTCAAATTACGCAAAAGTTATTTCTACGCAATGGGGACCAATTGTTGGTTTTACGAGATAGAAAGTCTGGTCATGGAGATCTTCCTGGCGGTCGGATGAACGAAGATGAATTTTTTTCTGACTGGTCTGAGAGTATCTTTCGGGAAATTTCTGAAGAATTGGGAGACCAAATTAAAATTGATGTAAATCCTGAACCAATTTTTATTCATAAACATAGGGTTAATGAAGGAAACTTCCCTTGTATCATCATTGCTTATTCGGCCAAACTTTTGGACGGAAAAATTCAGTTATCAGATGAACACGACTATATGGACTGGGTTGATATTTCAACTTTTGATCCATCCAAACTTTTTTCGGAGTATATGTTGGATGCAGTCCAACTCTATTTAAAAAAATATGCATAATTTATATGTTCCACCTTATAAAATTCTTCTCTTTATCCTTTTGTTTTGTTTCGGTTTTTTTTCTGCATCACTTCTAAAAGATGATCACACCACATTACCAAAAATTGATATTCCAAAACCAGATATTAGTTTTGATTTCAATTTCGATTTTAATTTTAGCAAACCTGAAGTGGATGAAGATATTGCGAAACCTACAAAACCCTGGAATGATGTATTCATTCAAACTAATGGAACAGATCGAAAATACGGAAATTTAGTAGGAATTCAGTTAGTTCTGCAACCGGAAGACTTTGTCAAAGAAGAGTGGTGGAGAGAACGAATCGAAGAGACTTTGACTAAAGGGAAATCTTCTGGAATTTTTGATCGAAAAACAATTGTTATTCTTCCTGAACATACCGGAACAGGGTTGTTGTTTCTAGATGAAAAATCCAGATTTTTAAATGCGGATTCTTTTGAATCTGCCTTAAAAACCAAAGGAGAAACCTTTACAGTTTCCGATTTGTTTTATTTAAAAGCGGAAAAAATGGCAGAAGTTTATGTCAGAACGTTTTCCGAATTAGCAAAACAATACAACGTACCGATATTAGCTGGAACGATTATTTTACCAAACCCCAAGATCGTTAAGGGGAGTCTTGTTCTTGATCCGAAAGGTCCATTGTACAACGTTGCTGTTCCATTCTCCGCAGATGGAAAATTAATGGATCCTCTTGTTAAAAAAACTTTATTAACAGAAGACGAAATAAAATTTCTTTCTCCAGGTGAAACCACTCAAGACAGAGTTTGGATTGTTCCTGGTTGGAAAGTGGCAGTATTTATCGGACAGGAAGTTTTTGATGTTAACATTTACAATCGACTTGTTGGTAAACCCATCGACGGGTTGATTTCTCCATCTGCGTCTTATCCTGATATGAAATGGCAATCTTTAGATTTAGAGAATGCGAATGTTTGGAAACAGGAAGGCCTTCCAAAGTTTATCAAATCAACTAAAGCTCAAGATCTTGTGCAAGTGTTTATGACTGGGCATTTATTTGGCAAAAATTGGAATGGAAAAACTTTTAACCTTCGAGACTTTTCTAATGAGGATCAGGTGGAATCGGTTGAGAGTCCAAGGATCTTAAACTTGTACTTTTAATTTTTTGGGATAATAGAGTTTTTTGAACCGTTAATTTTGGGAGCAGAGCCAAAATCGATTTGACAGGGGATACCTTTCCACAAAAAATTTTCAGAGTTATGGCACAGAAGTCCCTTCCGAAAAATGAGTTTTATGTAAAATGCCCTTTGTATACTAAAGGACTTTCAGTTTGTCCTAGTTCCAGAGACCGTTTACAAACTGAGGATTTGGAAAGACTGACTTCCCATTGTATCACGGATACTTACAAAGCTTGTGATATCTTCTCAGCAAAAAAAGAAAAAGAACAAGCGGCTTAGCCATCGTTCATTTTTCTCACTTTTTTGAAATATTCATAAATCATCCAATCATCTTCTGAAAAAATAAGATCATCTAACACCAATTCTCCTCTTTTGCTTTCGTAAACAATTCTGTCTCCAGCAACTCCCCATAATCTTTCAAGAAAGAAGGGAAAATGTTCTTTTTTGCCGGACACTTTCCATTTCATGGGTTGGTTAGGATCATTTTGGTTAGTGGTAATAAATTCGTCTTTTCCACTCATTCGCCAGGAGAACGCTTCGCGAGCTACGATCGGGATTCCTCGATTGATGGAGGGAGTTTTGCCTTGATGGTAGACCACTTCCTTTAAATAAAGGTCACCGATTTTTCCTCCAACAACATATCCTGAATTTCCGTTGTTGTAATAGAATCTCGGTAGCACAATGTCTTTTGAAAGAAGCACCACTCTTTTAGATTCCAAATTTAAAAAGAATAAGTTGTAAGATCCGCCAATTCCCGACCAAACCAAAAACTCATTTCCTATGGAAGTTATATGATAGTGAGTTTTTAATTTTGGATAAGGGGTAGGAAAAAGGTCTCCAGAAATAAATTTTTCCGGTTTAGAATTGTTGCCTGTTTTTTCAACAAAGAGTTGGTTTTCAAAAAAATATAGTAACACATCTCCTGAATTAGAGATCGTCATTCCAGTTTTGCATGGTATATGAACAATAGACTCATGCTCCAATGAGGAGTCCGATGTCGAGTAACCAAATAAAGCACAACCACCATACTGTTTTAATGGGT
This sequence comes from Leptospira sp. WS4.C2, assembly GCF_040833985.1. Classification (NCBI taxonomy): domain Bacteria; kingdom Pseudomonadati; phylum Spirochaetota; class Leptospiria; order Leptospirales; family Leptospiraceae; genus Leptospira; species Leptospira mgodei. The sequence continues at coordinate 3,519,954 of NZ_CP162139.1, read as the reverse complement.
ATTGGATGGCCACGTAATTTCCGTTAGCTGAAACTTGTATTGAGTCAGGTCGTAGTTTCAATTCAATAGAATTTCTATTGTCATTTACTAAATCTTTAAAAAAGAGAGTTTTGTTTTCTGTCCAAACTATTTTTGTTCTATCTTCTGAAAGTGCAAATAACCTTGGTTGGTTCGGTTTATTTTTAGAAAGTATTTCTGATGTTGAACGATTTGCGGAAAGTCTATCTTGTAATAGAACCAAGGCTTTTTCATATTTTTCTTTTGAGATTAAGTCTTCTATTTCGGAAACTAAAGATTCATGTTTTGATTGGCAAGAAAGAAGGAATAAGACAACAACAGGGATTAAGAAAGAAAATAATTTCACTGAGACTCCAATAACTCTCTGATTTCTTCAGCGTGTATTTCTTTAGAAAAGAGGTCCATCGCTGTTTGGCCAACACGTTTTGTGTCATAATAGGCAAAGGTTCCAGTCACTACTGCCCCTCCAATAGGAATCCAACGAGCAAATTGTTTTCGAATGATAGACTTAGAAATCAGTATTCCTAATTTTTCTAACATTGTTTGAAATACTCTAACGGTTGTTGGGCGAATTAAAATTTTCAGAGAAGATTCTTCAATAATTTTGCGGAACACGTGTGCACCACCATGTTTGAAAAGACAATATAATAACAATTCTCTTGTGACCTGAACTTCTTTTCCGTAAAGGGCGGCAATATCCAAAATCAAATGACCTTGGATTCGGTAAACAAAGAGTAATTCTGGGAGGATACTGAGTATCCCAAGAGGCCCCGGGGGGAGGGAGCAGGTAGCACTAACGAGCCCTGATTTGAAGGACGCATTTTGAACCAATTCCTGTATGAGATTGTCTGGAGGTTGGATTGTGGGCGCATAAGGACTTCTGTAATCCTCTAGACCTGCAAATAATTCGACTAGGCCGTCTAAAAAACCTTCGGATTGGGCCTTGGATGGTGTTTCGTTCACGGGTTTCTTAATTCCTGCCTAGATTTTGGTTTATCAAAAATAGGCATTCTGTATCCTTTCCATAGACATGATAGATAGATTGAAAAAAATTCAAGAAAAATACCTGCGTATCGAGGATGAGCTCGCAAAAGCCACTTCATCCGATACTTTGAAGAATCTATCGAAAGAAAGATCTCGCCTAACGCCAGTATATACAAAGGCAGATGAGTATTTAAAAATAACGAAAGATTGCCAAGATGCAAAGTCACTTCTCGAATCGGAAAATGATGCGGACATGCACTCGATGCTGAAATCAGAGATCGAAGAAGGTGAAAAAAAGTTAGAAGAGTTAGCGAAAGAACTCGAAATCATGTTATTACCTCCGGATCCAAATTCTGGAAAAAGTATCCTTGTGGAAATTCGTGCAGGAACAGGTGGAGAAGAGTCCGGGTTGTTTTGTGCGGATTTATTTCGTATGTACAATAAGTATGCGGACAAACAAGGTATCAGAGCTGAAATTATTGATGCAAGTCCTACAGGGATCGGCGGTTTTAAAGAGATTGTATTTTCCTTAGATGATGATAAGGCATACGATTTATTTAAATTTGAATCTGGTACTCATCGCGTACAAAGAATTCCGGAAACCGAATCAGGTGGAAGAATTCATACCTCTGCAGTAACAGTTGCTATTCTTCCTGAAGCGGAAGAAAAAGAAGTGGAAATCAAAGAAAGTGACTTGCGAATTGATGTATATCGTTCGTCAGGCGCTGGTGGACAGCACGTTAACACAACTGACTCTGCTGTTCGAATCACTCATATTCCTACCGGAATTGTGGTCGCTTCTCAGGAAGAACGTTCTCAGATTAAAAACCGCGATAAAGCGATGCGAGTTTTACGTGCTCGGATCGTTGACCAAGCAGCAGATGCCGCAAAACAGAGCGCAGATGCATTGAAAAAGGCACAAGTCGGGTCTGGTGATAGGTCAGAACGAATTCGAACTTATAACTTTCCTCAAGGGCGTTGTACTGACCACCGAATTGGTTTTACTAGTCATAATCTTCCGGCCATTATGGAAGGTGATCTGGATGAATTGATTGATGCTTTAGTCCAAGAAGACAGATCCAAACGATTGGCGGAAGCAAAAGCTTAAAAAAGATTCCAAATTTCTTGGGAATTCGGTTGATTCGGACCGTTTGGATGTTATAAGAAGTATGTCAGGGATTTTGATTAGATGAATCGAGCGAAAACTATACTCTCTGTCCTCACATTCCTCAGTTTGTCGTTTGGGAATTGTAATCCTATAAATGACAATGATAAAATTAGTGATCTGTTTTTGTATTATCTTCTTTTTCAAACGCTAGCAAATGCGTCCGAGGAAAATTGTACTTTTTCCGCGAGCTCTACCGACTCATTCTATAGCGACCAATGGCATTTACAAAATTTAGGCCAACTGGGAGGTACCATAGGTGAGGATGCAAATGTCAGTTCTGTGTGGAACCAGAATATTTCTGGAAACCAAGTAATTGTGAGTGTGGTGGATGATGGTCTAGATATTAGGCATGAAGATCTTACTCAGAATATTTCAGTAACAGCTAGAGGTTTAAATCTTCTTAATAACACAATTTATCCAACTCATTCTTATTCGAACAGCTTCCACGGCTCTGCAGTGGGTGGAGTGATTGCTGCTCGGGGTGGAAATAATATTGGTGTTCGTGGTGCAGCACCTTGTTCCAAGTTAGTTGGTGTTAACATTTTAGAAAAATCCACAATTTATACATCTGATGAATACAGAGCTATGGTAAATGAGTCTTCACGGGTTTCTATATCCAATAATAGTTGGGGATCTCCTGATGGATATGGTTGGCTTTGGCCTTCCAGTGCTCTTTGGCAACAAGGCGTCAATGAAGGCATTCGCTTAGGAAAATCTGGGAAAGGAACTGTATACGTATGGGCAGCCGGAAACGGCGCCAATGGTGGGAGTATAGTTTCTCCCATCCTTGTAGATAACGCTAACTATGATGGACAGGCCAATTATTATGGCGTTATGGCTATTGGTGGAATTGGGCAGGATGGTAAGAAGGCAAATTATTCGGAATCAGGCTCCAACGTATGGGCGGTAGCCCATACGCAAGGAAATAGTGCAACAGCCTATACCACTGCTATCTCAACAACAGATGCTACAGGAGCTTTTGGATTGAATGTTGGTGGCTCATCCGGTGATTATTCTCTAGGCAACTACACAAAAAAATTCAATGGGACATCTTCTGCGACACCTTTGGCTGCGGGGGTTATTGCCTTGTTATTAAGTCAACGTCCTGAGTTGAGTTGGCGCGATATACGTGAGTTAGTTGCTTATTCAGCAAGGAAAAATGATCCTGTAGATTCCGATTGGACTATGAATGCAGCAGGATTAAACATCAATCATAAATATGGATTTGGTGCTGTGGATGCAGTTAGTTTGTTAAACTACGGAAGTTCTTGGACTCCCATTGCGGCACCACAAGTTACCTACACCATGCTCGCAATATCACCAAATACTCCTATTCCCGATAATGATTTAGTGACCGGGGCTACTCTGAATTATCCAGTTTCAGCTGGTATTAATTATATCGAATATATGGACGTTGAGTTCACTTCAAACCACACTTACTTTCCTGAACTTCTGATTCAGATCACTTCCCCCAATGGTACAACAAGTACACTCACAGAACCTCATGCTTGCGTAAATCCGTATAACAGTAGTTTATGTTCTTCAGGAAATACATCAATAGCATCTATGACTGGTTCCTCAACTTATCGTTTTGGTTTAGCCCGTCATTTAGGAGAAAACCCGAATGGAACTTGGGTGATTAGAGTTTTTGATGCTAGTGTCACAGACACGGGACAAATCAACTCAGTTCAATTACGGATTTATGGCAGGTAAATTTATGACACGGCACCTACGATTGAATTTATTTTTTTGGTTATCCTCAGTAGTGATTGTCGAATTGGTTTCATTTGTAACCTTGAATGCGGAATCCAAAGAGCCACCAAATTCCATTAGTTTTGTTGAAGGTGGAGTTACCAAAACTTTTTATAGAAATCCGAATGTTGTGGCTGAATACGTAGACCTCGCAAAAATTTCTATCAACAAACAAAACCACCAGAACAAACAAGGAATTAAATCTGGTTGGAATGTTCGACCACCTGGTAAAATTTTGTTTCCGAATTCCTCCAAATCAGCACCAAACCCCCAAGTAACAGAAGTTTATTCAACGGCAGTAGGTATGGGGCCAAACATAGTTTTACCTGGTGTATTAATTATTACTTTTTCTAGTGACCAATCGCAAGTTTCTCTAGATCGAATTTCAAAAAAATACGGGATCCAAGTTCTAAATCAACTTTCCCCCCGTTTGGTAAGTTTTAAAACCGAACCAGGATATTTATCCGTAGAAAAGGCAAATGAGATTCTTGCCGAGCCGAATGTCCTAGAAGCATATCCTGATACGGCAGTGGAAAAAAGTCTAAAGTAATTTTCGCATAACAAAGATCAGCTGTCTACATTGCAAGATAAAAATACATCAATTTTAAAATCTCTTGTTTTCTCACTGGTTTTGGAAGATAAGACGTGATTCCTGCTAGAAAACTTTTACTAATATCTTCTTTTTGAACATTTGCGGAAATAGCAATGATAGGAACGGAGTCGCTGGCTCTTATTTGGTTTGCCATTTCAATTTTTCTTATTTCTCTCGTGGCCTCCAATCCGTCCATCTCAGGCATTTGCATATCCATCAGAATGATATCGAACCTTTGGGACTTGAATTTCGATAGAGCTTCCAGTCCATTATAAGCAGTACTAATTTCTATTGGATATTTGCGAAAAAAAGTTTTTATTATGAATATATTCTCTTCTGAATCTTCTGCCAACAGTACTTTACAATTAGGAAAATGTTCTGGGTCAGGAAGTTCTAAATTGAGCCAGTGTTGGTGGATTCCTGAGATTCGGTTGATAAACCCTTCATAAGGTATTTCAAAAGAAAATTTAGATCCGACTCCAACTTCACTTACTACGGAGATACCTCCACCCATTAATTGAATTAATTTTTTTGTAATGGTTAAACCTAACCCTGTTCCGCCATATTTCCTAGTTGTTGAACTATCCACTTGCGTAAAACTTTCGAAAATTGAAGTTAATTTTTCGGAGGGAATGCCGATTCCGGTATCTTCCACACTGATTCCCAAAATTTTTTTATTTCCGCTTAATAGTGCATTTACGATTATTTTACCTTTATCAGTAAATTTCATCGCATTACCCAAAAGGTTGATTAGGACCTGTTGCAATCTTGTTGAGTCACCAGCAATACTTTCCGATATTTCGTCATCCACATGAAATTGTAGTTCAATACCTTTTGCTTTTGCTTTCATATAAAATAAAGAAACAGTCTCACTCATGAGGTCTCTTATCGAAAAATGGATATGTTCAATTTCTAACTTACCTGATTCGATCCTAGATAAATCTAAAATATCATTAATAATACTAAAGAGTGCTTTGCCCGAATTTCGAAGGACTGTCAAATACTCATGTTGTTCTTCAGATAGATCTGTTTCATTTAATGTTTCTGTCATTCCCAAGATTGCATTCAATGGAGTTCGAATTTCATGACTCATTGATGCCAAAAAATCTGTTTTTGCTTGAGATGCTTTTTGTGCCTCAATCTCTCTTTGATTGGCTAAAGTCATTTTTTCGCGCAAAAGTTTTTCACGGACTACTTGTTGGGAAACATCCGAAATTTGAATCATACAAAAATGATCAGTCTCATCATCGATAGAGATCGGTATTATATGTAAATACTGATAAATCCTCTCTTCTGTTTCCCTATTTTTTTCATTATCAAAAAGAGGAAATGGAAAAGGATTTAAAGTATGTGTCAATATTGAATATTGCGAATATTCCAAACAAAGTTCAATGGATTTGAACGTACGTGAATTCTTTAGTTCTGGAAATACTGATAAAAAAGAAACACCGTTTAAATCTTTTTCTTTGAACCCGGAACTTTTAAGAAACCAACTATTCGCTAAAACAATATTCAGGTTTTGGTCTAGAATCAGAATTCCTATTCCAGATTTTTTAATAATCGCTAGTAAATGCTTTTCACTGAGAGAGTTCACTACTTCAACTTTTCAATGAGTACTCTGGAAAGATTTTTTATACTATCAAAGTTAAGAATGAAAAAAATATAACCTTTAATATCCTTTCCACTTAGCTGATAGTCTATAAATACTAAGAGAATAGAGTTGTCTTTCTTTGGATTTCGCCTTAAAAGCAAGTCTTCGTATTTTCCAGCAAAGAATTCAGGAACATGTGTTTCAATTTTATAGTCAGACATTTTTGCTAAGTTTGAAAGGATAGCATTTAAGATAATGTTCCCGATTTCACTCAGAGCATCTTTTTCAAATTGTGAAACTTCATTTAAAGCAACATAGTCTTTCATCATCATTTTGACTATTTCCAAACTTGCACTTTTATGAAATAAAAGAAAGGCTGACCCTTCTCCTATTCCACCAACAAACTTTTGTTCTATGGTGCATACATCTTGATCTGCAAGATATTCTATATTCTTAGCTTCTTCCGTGCTAATTAGTTTTAAACTGGGAACTGTGAGTAAAATTTCATCAGAAATCATCTCGCTCATCAGTTTAGCCGCACCGCCCAAACTAATATTAAATAATTCGCACAACGAATCTCGCTCTATTTCAGTTAGAAAATTCATATTTAATCCAAGTGTGGGATAATTTTATCAGCTGTGACCGGTTTTTCTACAAAATCAATGCCGATAGATTTTGCTCTATTTTTAATCGCATCTTGAATGTTAGCTGTGATTAAAACAATTTTTGATAATTTGTAATTTTTTTTGAGATCTTCTGCCAAATCCAATCCAGATAAGGTTCCTGGCATGTTTTGATCCAAACTGAAAAAATCGATGTCTTGATGGTCCGTTAAAATTGATTTGGCATCATCTGCTGAACTAGCTTCTAAAATTTCCCAATCAGGGTATTTCTCTAAAATAATCTTTCGGATCATTAAACGAGTAACTGTGCTATCATCGACGATCAGCGCTTTTTTTGGTGACATATGTATTGCCTTAATTTCGAACTAGTTTATATATGAGATTGCACCTAATAATTGACGGAAAAAAAACAATCTCTCCAGCCATACATGAGATCCAAATACTTTTTATTATTATTTTTTTACCTTTTCTCCCTTTGTAAGTCGAACCAAAAAATTTGTGAGGGTGAAAATTGCAGGAATGGAAAATTCCAGGTTACCTATGAAAATGGCGATCGTTTTGAAGGTGATTTTTTCGAAGATATCAAACATGGTTCTGGGATTTACTATTATTCTAATGGTGATGTTTTCGAAGGTGAATACCAATTCGGTTATAAAGAAGGTTCAGGAGTGTATCGATATGCGAATGGAGACAAATATATCGGTTTGTATGCCAAAGGAAAGCGACAAGGTGTAGGAAAATATATATATGCTGATGGATTAATTTTAGAAGGTTACTGGGAAAATAACTACTTGCAGGGTCATGCAAGAATAGTAAATGCTAAAGGAAGTTTGGTATTGGAAGGAATCTGGACGGATGGTCGGTGGATGGGTATCTCACCGACATCTTCATCAAACAATGCTATCGAAATTTCGAATCCCGAGTGATTCGTAAATTTTTCTCGTCGCCTTAGACTTGTTAAGCGTGTACATGTGAATACCAGCAATTTTATGATCCAATAGATCTCTCACTTGTTCCGTTGCCCAGTGGATCCCAACGTTTTCTGCATAGGAATCGTCTTCAGCACGTGAAAGTGATTTTAATAATTTTGCCGGGAAGTTTGTTCCTAAAGACAATTCTGCCATTCTCGCCATTCCTTTTCTGGAAGTGACCGGCATAATTCCCGCGATGATAGGAACTTTGATTCCTGCAATTTCACAGCGTTCTACAAAATCGTAAAAGTAGTTATTGTTAAAAAACATTTGGGTGCAAATGTAATCAGCTCCTTGGTCCACTTTCCATTTTAAAAATTCAATTTCTTTTAAGCGGTTGGGAGTAGAAGGGTGTCCTTCAGGAAAACCAGCAACACCAATTCCCATTTGCGGAATTTCTTTTTTTATGAATGAAACTAATTCGCCAGCGTATGCAAAACCGTTTTCCGTTTTTTGGAATTCAGTTTGTCCTTTCGGAGGATCCCCGCGAAGTGCCATGATATTGTGGATTCCACTTTTTTCGTAACGTTTTAGGATCTCTCGGATTTCATCTTTGGTAGAACCTACGCAAGTTAAATGGCTAACGATTGTTAAGCCAGTTTGTTCCTGGAGTTTTACGACTAAATCGTGCGTGAGGTCCCTCGTGGATCCTCCGGCCCCATAAGTGACACTTACGTAGGCAGGATTCATTTGGGACAATTCTTGGATGTTTCGGAACAAATCCTCCGATGCTTCTTGATTTTTGGGAGGGAAAAATTCGAAGCTGATGGTTGTTTGTTTTTTACCGAGAACCTGAGAAATGTGCATAAAACCTATCCTCTAAACAGGAATATTTTTCTCAAGCCCCTTGTTAGCCAATAGCCAACCTTTTGACGCTTTTGTTTTCACTGCCAACCAAAGTGCAAATTTCGGAAACAAAGCAGGGAGGATAACAATGGAGGCCCGTAAATAAGAGGGAACCAAAACTTCACCAGGATTTTTTTTAATGGCGTACAGAATCGCATCAGCCACCTGTGAGGGTTCGATGATCGGGGTAAAAATCGAAGGTTTGACGCCATCGATCATTCTGGTATTGACCATTGTCGGACAGATCCAACTAACGCCAATTTGTGTCTCATAGAGTTCCATTTTTAAAGCTTGGGAAAAGCCAACCATAGCATGTTTTGTTGCTGAATAGGTTACTGTTCCTTCCGTTCCAAATTTACCGGCAATACTTGCTAAATTAATGATAGCTGCTTCTTTTTGTAATTTGAGAAGGGGAAGGGAGAGATACACCAATTTCATTGGACCGGCGACGTTGATTTGGATGGCTTTGTTCCAAATGGAAAAATCCTTTCCATCATAAGCACCACTCGGTGCAATCCCTGCGTTGTTGATAAGGATTTGGAAGATCAGATTTTTCTTTTTGATTTGTTTGATAAGGGAGTCAATGTCTGGTTCTTTCGAAAGGTCGCAGGCAAAGCCGTAAAATCTCCTTCCAAACGATTCCACTTTGGTTTGAATTTCTTTTAATAAGGGCAACTTAATATCAACGCCTATGATATCATTTCCTTCTTTAGCTAATCGTTCCGCTGTTAAAGCTCCGATTCCCATACCACATCCAGTGACAAGTATTGTATTTCCCGATAGTTTCATACTTTAAATCTAATACATTTTTTACTTTCGTCAATCCGAATCGACTGAGAAATAGACGCATGGAATATAGATTGTTAAAATCGGAACTGGGCCACAGACTTTCTACTGTTGAGTCTACAAATGAGTGGATTCGTGACGTCAAAATTCCCTTTGGTTCGTGGGTGATTGCCGATGAACAAACTGCTGGTAAAGGTCGTGGACAAAATGTTTGGCAATCGTTAGGTGAAGATCCTCTGATTTTTTCAGGAAAAATCAGAATCTCAGCAGCCGAAATTTCTCTTCCCTTGTTATCTATTTTTGTTTCTTCTGCAGTTTTAAGATCTATCTTTCATTTTTTTCCCGAGCGTGAAAATGATACAACGGTCAAGTGGCCAAATGATATCTATCGCAGCGATAAAAAAGTGGGAGGAATTTTGGTTCAATCCGAATTCACAAATGGAATTTTTGATGTGGTGATCGGAATTGGGCTAAATTTTTTCGGAAATACCATCCCTGATCCATTGAAAGAAAAGGCTACCTTTTTATGCGATGTAGCTTTGGAGGAAGGAGTCTTAGAACGATTTGTGAACCAATTGGTAGTAGATTTAAACCAATCTGTGATTTCGTTATTAGACCAGGGGCAAGTTCTTAAAGATTTAGTTTGGATTGAGGACCATTCGTTATTGAAACACAAAGTAATTGAAACGGAATGGCAATCCAGGATAGTTCGTGGACGCGTTTTGGGAATTGATGAATTAGGATTCCTTCTCATCATGACCGAAACCGGCGAAAAGATTGAGCTGATGGATACTTCACCAAAATTTCGGATTATATAAATGTCAGAATCACCATTATTATTAGTTATCGATGTGGGAAATACAAACACAGTATTTGGTGTGTTTCGTGAAGGGCAAGACACACCCGACTTTCACAAAAGAACTGTGACAAGAAGAGACAGAACTTCTGATGAATTAGGACTTTTTTTAAAAGGGTTTTTAACTCAGGAAAACGTAAAGGCTGATCGAGTAAAAACAGCGATCTACTCAAGTGTAGTTCCCTCTTTGAATCCAATCGTAGAACGCATGTTAGAGGATTGGTTTAATGTAAATCCACTGCGTGTACATTATCAAATGAAACTCAATTTTGGAATTAGTTATCCTCGTCCTTTCGAAATTGGTGCAGACCGACTGGTAAATGCTGCCTACTGTGCAAAAACCTATCCTGGGAAAAAAGCCATCCTTGTGGATTTGGGAACTGCGACTACCTTTTGTGTGATCAACGAAAAACCAGAATATGTGGGTGGTGTGATTGCACCCGGTCTAAAAATCTCCATGGACGCCTTAACTCGAAATACAGCCCAACTCCCACCGATTGTTTTTGGATCTCCAAAACGAGTGTTAGGCGAATCTACTGTCGAGTCTATTCAGGCGGGGTTTTTCTTTGGTTGGATTGGTTTGTTAAAAGAGATCGTCAGAGCCATCAAGGAAGAACATCCTGGAGATTATGTAGTCGTAGGAACGGGAGGACTTGTCACTACCATACATGCTTCGCATAACCAGGTGTTTGATGAAATTGATCCTATGATGACTTTGAAGGGTTTGAAAATTTTAGCGGATTTAAATTCCTAATATTTTTTTCCGATAGGCCTCACCCATAATTTCATAACCAGTTTGGTTGGGATGGATGGGGTCCGAAACGGGATACAAAGGAAGACCATCTGGATTCGATTCAAATATCGCCTCAATTTCGACATAATCGATACTCGGTTTGTTTTCTTTAAGCTCGCGGATGGTATGGTTATTGGTTCGAATGGTTTCTCGAATGGAAGCCATATTGGTCAAGGGGATTGTCGTGAGTATCACCTTGGATACTTGCGAAGATTCCAAAAAAGAAATTAGCTCTCTTGTTCTAGATTCAAATCCACTAGTACCATATACCATGGCATCATTAGTGCCTAGTTCCAAGATCCAAAGATCCGTTGGAATTGTATTCAAACGATTTTTATTTTGTAACCAATCTTCTGTAGTGTAACCGGCAACGGAAATATCTGTTACTTTGAATTCAGCAGGTAGTTTTGTTTTTAGCCCAAAACCATCTGACCATTGCCCCAACGAATCTCCCACGATTGTAATCTTACGGTTCAATGAAATTCCTCCTAAGAGTGAGAGATATTGGTTTGTTGGTTTATCCGAATGGTAACAGCCAATAAATGTCACGATAGAAATTATTGAGACTAAGTAGGTTTTATAGAGAACCCAAGCTTTCATTTTTTTGTATATACAATAGTTTTATAGTGTAACCAATGATTGCCTGAAACAGGAATTTCCCATTCCTCTTTTTTCCATGATGAAGTTTTTAAATAATCTTTTATCACATGATTCATCAATTGGTCATCATAGAAAACAAAACTGTCTCGCGACTTGATGGTTTGGATGTATGCTTCCGAAGGAATGTCTAATTCTCCTGGGATAAATTCCAAAATATTCAGATCGGAACGGTTCTTTCGTAATTCGAAATAGGGATCAGGAAGTGTTTGTAAATACACTGATTTAGAATTTGCCAAACTCCTTTCTAAGTGTTGGAAATGTGATTCTAAAATTTGTTTTGAATCTGTTTGAAACCAATGAATGTGATTTGTATAGAGTAAGGCAAAGAGAGATAATAAAACACCAACAAATGGTAATTTCGAATGATATATTTTAGATTCGCATAACAAAGCCATTCCGAAAGCTAGTGGAAAGAGGATATGGAAAACATACCATCCTTCCGAAGAAGTGTATAAAGTGATTAGGATCGATAGAATCCAAATCCAAAATAATATCCATTTCTGATCTAGTTTCCCAAACTGTTTGAAGTGTTTATAGGAAATAAAAGCCAAAACCGCGAACTCTGTTAGGATGACGGCCAATCGTAATTTTGGAAATCCAAACCCGAAAGAAAATACTTTTACCTTGTCTATCAGCGTGAAGGTTTCGAGAAGATTTTTTTTGCGTGTGAGCTGTGCTCCGAATTGAATTTCAAACCAATCCCAATTTGGGTGGATGTAATACAACCAACACAAAATCGGAAGAATTCCTCCGAGGAGAAACCAAGAAAGGGACTTTAAGCCGAAATTTCTCCAGACCAAAAAAACGGTAACAAGTCCAAAGGAAGCACCGATGGGATGGGATAAAAAAGAAAGCGAGAGTGTAACACCTGCTAAAAAAACATTCCATTGCTTCGATTTTTCTTTGTTAGTTGCAAAAAGTAAACTTGCGATAAAGAAAAAAGCAGTGAGACCTTCCATTCTGGCAGCAGTCCCAAAACGGAAAAGAAGAGGTTCCCATAAGATACTAACAAAAGCAATTTGGCAGGCAAATTCGGATATAGATTCTCTTCTCAATAACCAATAAAAACCTATGGCTGTGAGAAACACTATCACTACGTTTGCAATACGAACCGTTGTTAGTGTGTCAGGAAAAATAGATAAAGAAAGGCCAGAAAAAAGTAAATACAGGGGCGGCATCCAGAGGGTTTTGGATTCCATACCGGGGATAAGACCATTCAAAACATCGGTTTGTAAATGGCCATTTTTTGCAAAAGACAATGCGGGGGAAAAAAATAAAACTTCATCTGGCCAGACTACAGGGAAAATATCCAAGTTGATCCAGACCTGAAAGAAAAAGAGTGCAGAGATAATGAAAAACGAGGCGTAAGCCACGTGGTTATTATTTGGAGAGAGAATTAACGGCTTCTTGTTCCGTCTCAAAGACTTCAAACAAGTCCAAAAGTTCCACTACATCGAACACCTTTTTGACAGGAGGTGTGATACAGCAGAGTTTCAGCTTTCTACCTTGTTTGTCCAACTCACGAACCATTCCCACAAAGATGCGAATTCCAGAGGAAGAGATGTAAGAAATAAGCTCAAGGTTGATGATGATGTCGCCCTCGCCGTTTTGCACGTCGTCGGCCAATTTGGCCTCCACTTCATCCGAATGGGTAATGTCCAAACGACCGTTAAGGTGAACGAGTGTGTGCTTTCCGATTTTTTTGGTCTTAATTTCCAAAGCGAGCCTACTTGAAGACTAGAATCTCTGAAAACACCAAAGGTTCAAGAAATTTTTAGGCTGCTTGGTTTTTGTTTCGATTAAAAAGTCGCGGATCTGTTCGTTCTTCGACCGGAATGTGCAATAATATTCTTTGTTTGGTAGAACGAGTAGATCTATGTCCCAAAAACTCTTGGATTTCCCAAACGGGAAAACCTTTTTTGAAAAGATCCAAGGCGATCACATCGCGAAGGAAGGGGATATGGATTTCTTTTGAGATAAGGTTACTTGCATTCTTCAGAATTTTTTGAATGGTCCTCGTCCGTAATTTTCCATAACGACCGGGAAAGAGATAATCCGTGGGTGAGAACTCGGATGAATAGCGATAGAGTTCCAATGCTAAGTTAGGTTCAATGAAGATCTTTCTCCTGCGCAAACGACCACCGTTCTTTAATTTGAAGAGAGTCCTTTCGGGATTGAAGTCTGAGATTTTGAGATGGATGAGTTCTGGGAGCGATAGGCCAGTGCATACCAAAAACTTGATGATTAAGTAATGAAGGTAGTTTCGATCGCGTAGCCGGAACAGAAGAGTTCGGACTTCGGATTGGTCTATCAAACGATTGTCAAGTGTCATGACATCAACGGTCAAAACTTGTGGGAGGAGGGCCGGTAATTTCAAATCTTTATTTAGCATAATTTTTTCTCGCAGGAATGTAACAGTTATAACAATCTATGCAATCAATTTGTCACCAAACTGGAGTTTTGGATCTAAATTCTGTAAGAAATAAATTTACTTGTTCATGTTTTTGCACCTTCCTATTTTCTGCTTGATTCATATTTCAAAAACGATCCTATCTTTGGGAGAAACGATAAAGGAAAGACACTCAATGGACTCTTTGGAACTGAAAACGAATGACCCGGAACTACAACTGACAAAGGAAGATTTACTGAAAGTTGAGGAACTTACAGGACAAATTAAACTCAACAATCCGAATGATGTTGTCTCCTATGGAGCCTCAGCACAAGCCAAGGTTTCCGAATTTGCTGACAAAGTTCTTTCTGAAATCAAAACAAAGGATTCGGGATATGCTGGTGAACTTTTAAATAACCTTTTGTTCAAAATCAAGGATTTGAATTTGGACAGTTTTGCAGGTGAGGGTGGAACTTTATCGAAAATCCCACTCATTGGTGGTCTTTTTGATGCCTCGCGAAAATTCTTAGCCAAATTTGAAGACCTACAATCGCAGATCGAAAAGATTGTGGAAGAATTACATTCTGCACGTACCAATCTCACAAAAGACATAACATTGTTACAGGCGTTATATGAGAAAAACTTGGAATATTTCAAAGAAATCCAAGTGTACATTGCTGCGGGGGACCAAAAAGTTAAGGAGTTAAGAGACAAAATCTTACCCGAGATGTTGGCAAAAGCAAAAGCCCAAGGAGATACTTTGGCCTCCCAACAATACCAAGATATGGTACAAATGGTGGATCGATTTGAGAAAAAAATCCACGATCTCAAACTCACTCGAATTCTCTCTTTACAGACGGGACCACAGATCCGCCTCATTCAAAATGGAAACCAAGTCTTGGTGGAAAAAATTCAAAGTTCAATTCTAAACACAATTCCTCTTTGGAAAAATCAAATTGTCATCGCATTAGGTTTGTTACGCCAAAGAAAGGCTTTGGAAGCACAAAAACAAGTTTCCAAAACTACCAATGACCTGATTCAAAAAAATGCAGAAATGTTGAAAACAGGAACTATTGAGATCGCAAGAGAATCTGAAAAAGGAATCATTGAAATCGAAACATTAAAAACTGTAAACCAACAGTTGATTGAAACCATTACTGAAACTTTAAAAATCCAAGAAGACGGTCGTCAAAAAAGAAAATCTGCAGAACAAGAAATGATTAAAATCGAATCAGAAATCAAACAAAAACTATTGGAATCAAAATAGAATGATCGAAGTGCAATTGGAACAAAATCAAGAAGAAAAGAAATGGGCAAGGCGTGCCCATCTTTCTACAATCCTAACCTATCCAATGGCTTTATTGCCTTTTCCCTTTTTTATTTCCTCGCTTGGTGCAATGGTTTATCCATTTGTCATGTGGCTTTCGAGAAATAAGTCTTCCTATTCCGCTAAACAATCGCTAGAGGCTATGTATTTGCAGGCTATGTTATCGCTTGGGTTTTTTGGATTTGGAGCTAAGTTTGGTGATGATCGGGTTTTGCTTGTGTTTTCTTATGTGTTTATGGCGTTCCTTCATGTTATTTTATTGGGAATTGCAATTTATAGAACTACCATTGGAAAAGCTCACCACTATCCGTTTAGCTTTTTCCCACTTCTTTTTTCATCCAACCAAACCAAAGAGAATTGGAATGAACTAAAGAAAAAATTTGAAGATAAAGTCGAATTTACTGAATACAAATCGCAAATGGAACGATTGGATGGATTTCGAATTTTAACAGAAAAAGAATCTAAATTACTTACTGATCCAACACTCCAAGGATTGAGTAATGAATATTTACATTCCTTATCTGATTTGCGAGTTCGACTTGCCGAGGATCCTTTGTATTATCGAAAGGCAAAACAATTTCTGAATTACTTTCCTGAAACTGTATCTAAGATATTAAGTCAGTACAATAAGGTGAGTGCCGATGCTGGTTCTTCGGAAACGGAAAAAAGAAAAACGGAACTTAACTCTTTACTCAGTGAAGTGATCAAAACTACTGAACAGGTAAGAAATAAACTGAAAGCAGATGAAACCCTAAATTTAGATGTTGAGATCACCGCTATGAAGAAAAACATCGAATTTGGTGGGTATTGATGCAATCTGAGTTACTGGATAGGTCTTATCATTTTTTAAATTTCCTTCCGGTGGTTGCGAACTTCCTTGTTCAAAAACACAAAGAATCGGGACTGAAGGTAGATGAAAAAGGTTTATACAACCTGGTTACAGAAGCTGATTTAAAAGCGGAATCTATGATTTTGGATGAGATCCAAAAAAACTATCCAACGGATGGGATTCTTTCCGAAGAACGCGGAAAGATCGAAGGTAAATCAGGTTATACTTGGGTAGTTGATCCTTTGGACGGAACTACCAACTACACTCATGGATTGCCGTTATACGGTATTTCTGTTGGCGTTGTGGAAACGGAAACAATGACACCCATCATCGGAATGGTTTTTTTTCCGGAGTTAAATACCTATTATCATGCGATCAAAGGACAAGGTGCTTTTCGAGAAAAAACTCCTATTCAAGTTTCCAAAACAAGTTCTCTTAAAGACTCACTTTTTGTAACGGGATTTCCGTATGATAGGAATCTATCTTTGGATACGCTCATGCAGTATTATAAATCTATTTTGCAAAAATCCCGTGGCATCCGTAGAACAGGAGCTGCAACCCTCGATTTATGTTGGTTAGCTGAAGGTAAGTTTGAAGGATACTATGAACTTGGGTTAAAACCTTGGGATATGGCAGCGGCAGGTCTCATTGTTCTTGAAGCGAATGGAAAAATTACTTCTATGGATGGTAACGATTTTTCTATTATGATTCCGAGTTTACTTGCAACTAATGGTCTTGTACATGAATACTTGTTAGCTGAATTTGAGGGACAGATCAATCGAGTAGCATACTAACCATCTGGTTTAGTTTTTTCCGGACCACCTCCTTACTAAAGTTTGCCAAAACATACTCCCTGCCGTTCTGCCCGAGTCTAGTGGCGATGTCTCGATTTTCCAACAAAAAATCCAAAGTTCTTTGGAAAGAAAGAGAATCCGCATAATAAAGCCCACCTTGACTTCGTAAACAATGCCCTTGCATGACAGAGGATTTTGCATTTACTAGGACAGCTTTTTTTTGAATCCATGCTTCCATAATCGAAATAGAAAAACTTTCAAATGCTGACGGATTGAGCAAAAGAAATGACTTTTGGATTTCTGAAATTTTTTCTTCTTCACTGACAAAACCAGTAAAAGTAATCAAAGGATCCTTCGGAGTTTCCATGGAAGAGATTGAGCCCAAACATTTGATGGTAATATCTGTTCTGCTAGAATATAACTTCCAATTTTGAAAGTATTCAAATAGTTCCGGATATCCCTTGGCGGGTTCAATTCGACCAATTGTAATTAGTTGATTTGAATCTAAATCTGTTGGATTAACATTCGTGAAAGTATCATTGATATAAGTTCCAATCAAAAAATAAGACTCTGTTTTTTGTTTCGCATAGGTTTCATAAACAGAGATTTCCTCCGGTGCATTGAAACTATATACATACTCCTTTGCATAGGTTTTCCTATACATGGGAAGACGAAATGGAGGTTCATCATGAAATGTGGGTACGATGACAAAGGGAATTTTTAAATTAGGAATACTTGTGACAACAGGATAATAAAGATATCCGATAAGAATCGCAATGTCATAAGAATTCTGATCTTTGATAACGTAGTTTACTAAGTCTGGACAAAAAGGTCCCTGTTCTTTTAGAAACTCGAACTGTTCTTTTTCAGAAACAGAATCTCCTTTTTTTAAACATTGGTCTAGAATGCGATTCATCTTCACCATATTCCGAGTTTGGGATACTGGAAATCGAAGGATTCGAATGGAATTTTCTCTAGTTTCTCCTTTGGAAAATTCATTTTTCCAACTTACATAATCTTTGGCACAAGAAGTACAAACTGTAACATCATTGGATTCCGCTAGAATTGATGCGTAGTCATAAGCTAATTTTTCAGCACCACCAGAAGCATTTTCCAAAAAACGCGCTGTGATTATTAAAATTTTTGCCATAGTTAATCTCTCACTACTTCAAGTAGAGGCAGAATGCTAGTGGATTGTAAATATTCATTTAATCTAATGTTTTGAGAACCAATGATTGAATTTCGAAGCTCTGACTTTTTGAAAATGGAATCAACGAGAGGAACAAGCGAATCGAAATCTTTCGATGCAAAAAGAATGCCAGATTGATTTAAGGTTTCCGGGATGGCTCCTGCGGCAAAAGCAACCACAGGTAGGTGGAAATACATTGCTTCCATAAGCGGAACACAAAAACCTTCATGTTCACTCATCGATAAAAACATGTTACTTTCTGAGTAAATCTTTTTTAACATTGTTTCATCAACATAAGAAATAATTTTTACTTCCTCTGTAAGATCTAAGTGATGGATCATAAAATTAAGTTCGTCCAAGTAAGATTGTTGGTTCGGGTTACAAAAACCAAGCATGCGCAAAGAGAACTGATTTCCCATTTTTGATTTCCATGTTCTTGCAAAACGTATTAAATCATCTTGGCGTTTGTTCGGTGCAATACGACCAACAAACAAAAAGGAAGGGTTTGTAAATGATTTTAGTTTGAGATCACGTGGAACGTCTTTCCATTTTTGAAAGTTTAGGTGAAGTGGGAGCAGGCGAACATGTTCAAATCCTATCTCTCGTAATTCGCTTAAGTTAAAATGAGAAACGGCAAACGAATGATGGAAGTGGTTCTTAATAATTTCTAAATCTTCTCTTCCCTTTCGCAATAAATAAGAAAACTTAAGATCATACCCACTAAAAAAATCTTCCGGTGTGACATTGTGATAAATTAGGATTTTTCTGTTTGGATATTTTAAAATAAAATCTAAAACTTCGCTATGAATCGAATGGTGGTAAACCAATACATCATTTGGTTTGATTTTTGCTTTGGTAATTTTTTCTGCATACTTCCTATCATAAGAAAATACGTTTTCCGCAAAAATTTTTCCAGTATAGCCTTCTTTAGAAAGTAAACGTTTGATTTCTAACATCTCTTGAGAGATTGCGTCACCTAACTGAAATCCTGCGGAAAATTGGTGTATGTTCATTGGATACCAGAGTCAAGAATACCAGAAATCACATCTGGAAATGGAAATTGGTTATAAGATTCCAATATTTTGAATTGATCGGAAACTAAGGAAGTTCGTTTTTCCTTTTGAAATGAATTCTCTTTTATTTCTTTTACCATTAAGGGAAAATTTTTTGAATGAAATAAGTAACCTGCACCCTGCATGGTTCCCGGAATCGCACCTGCGGAATAGGCAAAGACAGGAATTCCTGCTCCAAAAGCTTCCAGAATCGGTAAACAAAAACCTTCATGTTCACTCATGGAAACGAAGGCACCAGATTTCTTTAGAATGGAAATCACTTCTAAATCAGACTTTCCGGTTAAAAAATGGACTCTCTCCTCCAATTTTAAATTCCGCACAACTTCCGTTAGTTTGTCGAAGTACCCATCGAAAGCTCCAATGACAGAACCGATACAAAAACAATGAGCATCAGGAAATTCCTTTATCCAATAAGAGAAAAGATCAATTAAGTCTTCCCATTTCTTTTGAGGTGAATATCGTCCTACAAAAACCAAAGAATGGTCTCGAATTTCGGATTCAATCGAGGATTTAACATGATAGGTTTTGCAAATTGGAATTACATACGGATTTCTGAATTGGTATTCAGAAACCGTTTGGAAGTTAAATTCAGAATCACACCAAATAGAATCACAAATAATGGATAAACTTGCGATTTCCAAATAAGACAAAGATTCAAATTTTTCCATGGCTAAAAAAATCTCGGGAGTTGTTGAATCTTTGTAAAAATAAGCAGGCGTTATGTTGTGAAATCTTAAGATCTTTTTACCTGGTAAATTTTGGAATAAACTATAAGGATAACCTGCACCACCGTAATGTAAGATGTGGATGTCTTTGGAAGTTGTGGGATACTGAAACGAATTTACTAAATGGAATTGGCTTTCTAAAGGTTTTCCCTTTCTTTCCAATCTTGTAATAAAATGTGATTTGTAACCAAGGGAAATGAAAACTTCTGCAAGTCCCATTGCATCGTTTCCCACGCCATCAGAATCTTTTAGTTCATCTAAATGTTGAAAAACATTCATGTATCAAATTTTGTGTATCTATATACTTTCGTATCTTCCGTTGCAGAAAGATCTCGAACTTGTTTAAAACCGAGAGTCTCTAGATAGTGTGGCAGTTGGTCCAAGTCAATTTCGGAAACTTCTAGATCGCGAAAAGGCCGATTGGCGCTATTTGGTTTTGCGGAAACAGAAAAGTACAAATGATTTCCGTTGTGAAGGGAGTCTGAAATTTCAGCAAATATTCTTTCGATCCAGAAAGAAGGAAATCGGTTTAAAGGTAAATAGACTAAAACATCTGCCGATTTCTTTAGGATTTGTTTTAATGGAAATAGTTTCTTTTCCAATTGAACCGTCGCAGTGATTTTGCTTTGAATGAATGAAAATTCGCTTTCATGAGAAGTGATGCAATGGAAAGGAATTTTCTTTATTGAAAGTTGTTTTAGAATGTCCCCCCATTCTGGAAATAACACTGTAATTTCTTCCGTCTTAGAAAAATCTTCTAATGCGAGTTTCCAAGCAGGGTTTGAACCTGCATCAGTAAAGTATGAATTTACCGCCCAACCAAAGTTAGGCAATTCATCAGAGGAACCGTGTAACAAATGATCACGATAAAATCCGTCGAATCTGCTTTCGATTTGTTCTATTCTCTTTCCCAAACGAACCAACTCGTGTAGAACAGAAAAAAATGCACGAATTCTATTTTCAGAAAGTTTTTTGTCAATTAATCCGTAAACGGAGATTAGGCGACTGATGACATATTTAATTGGCCCTTTGATAAACCAAAATTTTGGGTTCGAAAACTTGGGGCTAGAAATCCCTTTTTCAAAGAGATGGGCCGTTCCCGCGGGATCAAATCTTCTAAATCCTTGTGGCGATTCTGGTTTGTAACTGATCTTTGTGAGTTCTCTCCAATTGGGAGTTTGACTTGGATCCAGTGGGATCTTAGATTCGATTCCTTGAATCAATTCCGATACGTTTAACTGTGGGTCGCGGATTTCGACAAAGGGGGAGGGATTGAATTTCTTTTTGTCTTCCACAGTTTTCTTTCTTTTGTTGAGAGGATTTGAAAAATTGGAAGAATGGCAACTAAATCTTAAGGCCGAATCGGAAATTTCCCTTTTCTATGAAAAAAAAACAAACTTTAGTCACCGGAGCCAGCGGATTCGTCGGAAGTTATCTACTTCCTGCACTTGAAGCCCAAGGCGAATCCCAAATCCATTGTTTTCAAGGTGACATTCGCGACCGAAAAACTGTTCTTAAGAATCTAGAAGAGATCCAGCCGGATGTTCTCATCCATTTAGCAGCCCAGGCCTTTGTTCCTATTGCCATCGAAAATCCTTGGGAAACGGAAGAAATCAATGTTGGAGGGACATTGAATCTATTAGAATCCTTACATCGCCTCCAACGGCCATGTAAAATGTTGTACGTTTCCTCTGCAGATGTATATGGGAAACAAAACCTCTCACTGCTTCCGTTGAAAGAATCTTTTTTACCAAATCCGGTAAATCCTTATGCAGGTAGCAAATTAGCTGCGGAATCTTATTGCAGACAGTATGCCCATTATAGCCCTTTTGTTTCCGCCGTAATAGCTCGACCATTCAATCATATTGGGATTGGACAAAGGAAAGAGTTTGTGATTCCTAATTTTTGTTCCCAAATCATCGAAGCCAAACATAGGGGAAAGTCGACCATTTCCGTTGGGGATTTAGAACCTACTCGAGATTTTTCTCATGTAGAAGATATCGTTAGCGGATATTTGACTTTAATTGAAAAGGGTGAATCTGGCGAAATTTACAATATCTGTTCTGGGGAAGAAAGAAGTATCCGCTATATGGTGGAAGAGTTAGTCAAATTTTCTGGACATGATATACAATTTGAAGTGGATGCCGGACGAGTGAGAGCGTCTGAAACATCCAAAGTGTACGGAGATAATTCTAAATTAAAAGCACTTGGTTGGAAAAACAAACATAGTTTAAGCGAAACTTTAGAACAAATTTACAATCACTTAGAATCCGAATTTTTAAAATCCAAACAAACGGACTGAACTTCTTTCCAAGTGGAGTCCGAAACAATTTTTTTTACGGAACCTTTTTTACTAGATTGAATCAAGGATTCTAATGTTTTCATTCTTTCATCAGTGGCAGGATGTGTGCTTAAAAAATCAGTCAGTGATTTGGTAACTACTTCATCATCCTTGGCATTGGCATCTGAAGGATTGTCCTCAGATTCGGTAATTCCTTTTTCTAGTTCCTGCATTCGTTTGAAGAATGTGAGGAGGCCCGAGGTAGAGAGGTTTTGGTTTTTTAAATATTCGATAGAAGTTATATCCGCTTCCGTTTCAAAATCCCTTGAAAACTTTAGAACAAGAATGGTGGATCCAAGTTCCGTAAATGTTTCTAAAAATTCCATATTTCCGAGTCCAGGACCAACAATCAAACTGATCGCAAGTGAAGTCCCACCCGCCTTTACTAAATTTCTCATATGGTGTCTTTTTTCCACATGGGCAATTTCATGAGCTAATACACCAATGACTTCTTCTTGTGATTTGGCATCGTTTAACAATCCAGAGAAAAAATAGATCTTTCCGTTGGAAAGGGCAAAGGCATTGGGAATGGCTGAGCCTATGACTGAAACTTTGAATTGGTGTGAACTACCTTTTGGTACAACTTTCTTCAACGCTTCCGAAAAGAATTTGTCTGTTGCTTTCGTATTACAAGCTTCAAACTGTGCATCCATTTTGAGTTGAACGGATTCACCGAGTGATTTGTCTAGAGAAACAGGAATGAAGTTGGTAACTAATTCCAATCCTTTAAAATAAAAAAAGCCTATTACGGCAATTATGACAATGGATAGGACCCCGAGTATGAAAGGGTTCATCTCTCTGATGGAATAAAAAAACGCATGCGCATGGCTTTGCGATTTTTTTGTTTGGATCCAAATGGATTCTATTTTTTTTGCATCTTCTTTGGAGCAGAAAATTTCCAAAACTGGACTTTCTTTTACCTCGTCAGGTAATAAGACCAACTTACAACCTTTATGCGTCAAAGTGAATTCCGTAAATTGAGAGATACCTAGTTTGTGGGCAGTATCTCCAGATGAAAAATCTATGGTCTGACCATGAATCAGAACGGTCCCTTCCTCAGGGACCGCTGATACTCCGTCAAAATATCGGGATGTAAATGTTTGGTTTTGAAACAATGTTTAAGTGAGGAAGGCTTCTAAAGTTTCCGCAAGTGCTTCCAAACCTTCCGCGGTAGCATTCGCCTTGGCATCTGGTTGTGCTGAAATGGTAGAGAAATCAACCTCTGCCTCCAAACTAACTGACTCGATGAAGAGTTTGGTCATTCGGACGACAACCCAAGCAAATCCAATTCCTAAAGTAAATAGGATAATTAAATAAGCGATGAGAAAATTAACAAAAATTTTGCCACCAGTGATATCGGATCTAAATTTTTTCCCTTGGAAACTTGTACGATTCCAAATGTAGTTTTGAACATCTGCCAAAAACCAAGAATAGTAGATTCCAAGAGTTACGATACTCAAAAGAAACCCTTTTAAATAGAGGAAAAAGATTTCCTTACCTTCTGCCGAAAATCCGAAGTTTGTATTTCCATATCTTGTTTTGCTTTGTATGTAAGCTTCTTTTTCAGCAAAAAACCAAGGGTAATAAATTCCTAATGTAATGATTGTTAATAGAATGCCTTTTCCGTAAAGTTTTGCAACTTCCAAAATCTTTCCATCGAACCCAAAACGTAGGTTACGGTATCCGGTACGTGAAGTAAGATACTTTCGGCCACCTACTACAATAATAGGAACGAGTGCCAGGAATACCCCGAGTGTTAGGAGATACCCTACGATCATACCGAAATAAGGGATGGGAATGTAAGAAAGGATGGTTTGAATGATATAGATTCCAATATAAAGGACTATGAAAATTCCTAATGCCTTGAGGAAACCAATGAATCTCTCTTTTCCTGTTCCGTGGAAGGAAAAACGTTCTCCTGCCCATTCCAAATTTTCTGCCATAAACTTTTGTACGTTGGTTCTTGCCCAAAAGCTATATATCCCTAAAGTTACTACGGTGAGAAACATATTCTTCAATAAAAGTATGAAGAGTTGCCCTCCCGTCGCATGGTATTGTAATCTAGTGTTGTTCATTGGTGTCCCCAAAGGATGATTAGTGGGGAGATTATAAAAGATTTCGTAAATGGGTAAAGAAAAATATTTCCTATTCAGTAGAAATACATTATGTACGATTGAACTTAATTCATGAGTTTTTTAGGAATTGCCGAACTTGTATCGATTCAGGGTTGTCTACTTGTATAGAATGCGAACATTACTAGTATTTCTCTTACTATCTCTATTATTTGTATTCGAAAGAAGTGCTAACCCAAGACAAGAATTGCCTCCGACTCTTGGAGATCTAAAGGGCCAAGACAAATCGGTACGCCAACCTCCCGATCGTAAGGACAAAAAAGGCTGTTGCAAAATTAAATATCCAGCTGGTGGATATGATTTCTTTCTTGCGACCGAAGACGATTGTCGCGCTAGTTTATACTTTGACAGATTTTTAGGAGAAAACAACACTCTATGCTTTCGTTGGGAAGGGGAATAGAATTTGTCGATTTTATGGGCGTTCGAGAACAAGTATTACAAACACTAGTCAAAATATTTCCCTCTTATGATGCTTCTCTTGCCATTGCCGGGGGTGGATGTAAGGCATTTTATGCTTTGGGGGTTGGAAAAACTCTCCGTGAATGGGGGGTTCGTTTCACTGAAGTTTCTGGAGTTTCTGCGGGTGCTGCTATGGCCCTTTGTATTCTCTCCCAAACAGAAGAAGAATCAGTTGAATACTTTGAAGAAATCACAAAACGCAATTCGCGTAACTTTCATTTTTCGAATTTTCTTCGGGGAGAATCTACCTTTCCACACGAAGATATGTATCGGCGAACCATTCGTTTTGGAATGAAGTTCGATAAGGTTTTGGAATCAGGTGCCAAAGTTTGGATCCATTCAGTGAAAGCTCATCCCAAGGAAGATTCGCTAAAGAATAAGTTTCGTTTGGCAAGGCTCATCTCTGAAACAGGTAGGGCCTTTATTTTGGATGATCGAGACCGGTCGGATGGAATCCCTGCGAACCGGACTGCCGAGATGATTAAAAAATGGAATATGGTGGATGTGGATTTTACAGAAAAAGACTTTGTGAATTCAGAAACAATAGAACAATTCATTATGAACTCATCTTCCATTCCTCCCATTGTGGACTTTCAATCGGTTGATGATGAATATTATTTGGATGGGGGACTCACCAATAATATGGTCATCGAAACTTTTTCGCCTAACGCCAAAATCATCGGAATTCATTATGAACCGAATACGATTGTGGGTAAAGACCCAGAATTATTGGCAAAAACCTATTTGATGACTCCTTCTAAACCTTTACCGATTACCTCTTTTGATTATACCAATCCAAAAGGAGTTAGGGAAACTTTTGAATTAGGAAAAGCGGATGCCTTGGCCCAAAAAACTGCAATTCTTAATTATTTAAGATAGGACTGAAGGGCTTCTAAACCTTTTCGTAACGTTTCTTCCGCCGAAATTAAGCTAACAACCAATATGCAGCGGTTATGCGAAAAACCATACCAAGATCCAGGGTGTAAAAACACCTTGGTTTCTAATAGAATCTCTGCAACCAGATCTTCATCCTTTTTTTCCATATCTAAATCAAATAGAAAATACCAGCCAGCTTCAATGGTCTGTTTGTTTTTGATTTTTGGATTTCCTTCTGAAAAAGAATGACATTCCGCTAAGTTTCGCATAATCCTTGTTCGTATGCGATTTTGAATCATAGATTTCCAGGGAATGAGTTCAGGGGTTGCCAGTTGTATTGGCGAGTTGACCGAAAGGTAAGTATCGGCAATGAATCCTAAATTTTTTTGAATTTCCGATCGGTAGATTTCGGGGCTTTTATTGAGGATCCACCCCAGTTTGAGCCCAGGAAGGGCCAACATTTTAGAGAATCCATTACATACCAATAGAGGAAAATCAGGTGCCTCAGGAATTTGGTGGGACTCCCCAGAAAACTCGTAACCCACAAAAACTTCATCTAATAAAATGGGAATTTGGATTCCTAGTGTTTGCCATTCCTTCCAAAAATTGGAAGTGGTTCGAGATCCAGTGGGATTTGCTGGACTCACTAGAACAATCAGTTTTGTTTTTGTACTCACACAATTGGCTATGGTTTCCGCAGAGTAAATCCACTGTCCCGTTTCTGGATCTTCCTTTAGCGGGTAGTGGACTTCTTTTAGATTCTCCAGGCCAATCAGGAAGCTAAACAACGGATAACCAGGATTTGGTGTTAGAACTTCATCACCTGGATTTGTGAAAAGTTTAAAAATATAAGAATAAGCTTCCGAAGTACTGGCCGTTAGAACTAAATCTGATGTTTTGGTTTGGATTTCTCTTTTTGCATATTCGGAAACAATGGCCGCTCTTGCGGATTCTAATCCTTCTGCCAGGGGATCATACTGGCTGAGGTCCAAACTGGATAGTATATGGGACAAAGCTCCCGGTGGGAATTCCAATCCTAGTTTTGTAGGATTGGAATTGGTTAGATCCAAAATTGTTTTTCCGGAATTTTCTAGGTTTTGTTTTGTTTGGTAGATTTTATTTTCTGAGTTCAAATCACCTAACAACTGAAAACGGCTGGAAAAGGAAAAAGGGTAATTGGCCAAATCATCCTGCTTGGTGTAAGTATTTTGCAATCAAACGTACGAGAAATCTAGGAGAAAATCGAACGGATTGTGCTAAAAGGAAATTAAAGAATCCGGTAATTTTAACGACCTTTTTTCCAAACATTGCATCGAGTCCAATATCTACTACATCCTGCGATTTCATGATGAGAAAAGATGACTTTACTAAATTGATTTTGGTCATATTTGCTCTTTCAAAAAATTCTGTTTGTGTTGGCCCAGGGCAAACGCATGTTACAGTAACACCATAATCTCGGACCTCTTCGGCAAGTCCTTCGCTCAAGGAAAGGACAAAAGCTTTTGAGGCATAGTAACTTGACATAAGTGGTCCTGGTTGGAAGGCAGCAGTGGAGGCAACGTTTAAGATATAACCATCTTTTGCGGCCACCATATCTTGCAAAAACAAATGGCAAAGTTCTGCGAGAGTGGTGACATTGAGTTGGATCAACTCTGCTTCTTTTTCAAAGGAATTTTTATGAAATTCACCATTGAGACCAAAACCTGCATTGTTCACCAAACAGTGAATGGGTAACTTTAGTTTTTTGACTGATTTGTATATGGCATCTGCAGATTTGGGTTTGGCCAAGTCTTGGGTTATGACTACACTTTGTAATCCGTATTTGGTTTTGATTTCAGCGGCGAGCGCTTTCAATCGATCGGCACTGCGAGCGACTAAAACGGGAGTATAACCCTTTTTAGCTAAAGTTAGAGCGAAGTCTTTTCCGAGTCCAGTGGAAGCACCTGTAATTAGAGCGTATTTCATTAGGGAAATTTATTACTCAATGCAAAAGTTGGCAATTCGAAACTAAATAGTTTTGGAAATTTTGAACGCCTGGTCAATATTAGTTTTATGAGCCAACCTCTTACCCATCCGCTTCATACAATCCAAAAAGAAAGAGCCATCATCTTCATCCTTGCGGCCCTCCAATTTTTACACATCCTGGATTTTGTCATCATGATGCCCTTAGGGCCAGTGTTTATGGACAGTTTCAAAATCAATTCTGCAGCCTTTGGGTTACTAGTATCTTCCTATTCCATTAGTGCTGGTGTTTTTGGGCTGATTGGAGCTTTGTTTTTAGATTCCTATGATCGTAAAATGAGTCTTCTTGTATTGTTCTTTGGATTCTCTTTTGGGACATTGTTATGTGCTTTTGCTCCTAATTACCCATTTTTACTTTTTGCTAGAATTGTTGCTGGTGGGTTCGGTGGAATGATTGGGGCTACAGTCCTTTCCATTATTGGAGATATCATTCCTGTATTTAGAAGAGGGACTGCCACAGGTGTTGTAATGAGTTCCTTTTCTGTGGCTTCAGTGATTGGAATTCCGATTGGGCTTTCTTTAGCAAATAAGTTTGGATGGCATTTCCCATTCCTATCCTTAGCAATTGCTGGATTTTTAATTCTACCAATTGGTTACAAAGTATTGCCATCGATTCGTTACCATCTGGATTCAGATGTTCATCCAAAACAGTCCCAGCTAAAATCGTTAAAACAAGTGATTACTAAAAAAGACCATTTTGCTCCTTTTCTTTTTATGGTATTTTTGATGTTTGGTGGATTTACAATCATTCCTTTCCTTAGTCCATTTCTTGTCTCTAACGTTGGTTTAGCGATCAGCGATCTTCCTTATATTTATTTCTTTGGAGGTCTTTTTACTTTTTTTACGAGTAGATTCATTGGAAAACTATCGGACAAATATGGAAAATTGAAAGTTTACCAAATTATTTCAATCGTTGCAGTGATTCCCATTGTGATTGTTGTTACTTTGACAAAAACTTCGCTACCAATAGTTCTTACCGTCACGACTTTATTTATGATTTTAGTTTCCGGACGGATGGTTCCTGCTTTTGCTATGATTACCTCCGCTGTGGAACCAAGAATTCGTGGAAGCTTTATGTCTGTAAATTCTGCCATCCAACAAATCTCTTCAGGAGCGGCATCCTATGTTGCCGGACTCATTTTGTTCCAAACCGCAGATAACCAATTGGAGAATTATGAACTAGTTGGAATGATTTCTGTATTTAGTTTGTTGTTTAGCGTTTATCTTGCCAAAAAAGTTAAGATTGCTGGTTAGATTTTTATCAATCTTATAGAATAAACTAGCGAAGGTTAGTTTATTCTATAATTCTAATTTACCGGTGTTAAGAAAATCAATAATCATCTGTTTTTGAGAGGGAGTAATCATTTTTCGTTCTAATAATTGATTTAGAATTTCTGATGCGGTTCCAATTTCCATTCCATTCATTTCAGAGAAAATAAACTGAAAGTTTTTATCAATCCTATGTTCCCCGATATAGTTTATGAGTTTTTCACTCGTTTCTAAAATCAATTGTTGTCTTTCAATGAGTCCTTCCATTGTGGAAAGTATGATCGAAACTTCTGGATCATCGGCAAATAATTGCATCATATGTCCGTAGATTTTTGGGGATTGTAACGGTAATTCGTAGATTGAATCTCCAAGAGCAGTGTACAATGACTTTTCTTCTTCAAAATCTAACCCAGTGTATTTGTTTAGATTGGAAACAATTTCTGATGGTAAAATGACTATAAACTGACATGCATACTCTGGTTCTTTCAGGTAACGAACAAAATACTGAATGAGATCGCAAATACGCAAATAACTAACGAAAGTCCAATACTTGAAACTTCGTATATCAAACATATGTTTGATTGATTTTTCCCTTTTAATGGAATCCCGAACGTTCATATAATTTTCAAAATCACATTTGAAAAGGTAACTCAATGTGTGGTTGGAAAAGGATTCAATGATTTCTCGAACGAGTGTTGGTTCTCCAATATAAAGAAAATATGAGATTAACTCCAAATTGTCTTTAGAAGTCCAAAGGAATTTTTCCAGAGTTTTCGCTGGAATTTGGGAAAATGCAGAGAACCCAATTTTAAATGTAACTTTGTCTTGCAAAAATGCTTCTAGTTTAGTTTTCGCAATACAATCTTCATCTAAGTCTTGTTTAGCGAATGAATGCCTGCAGCTAGGTGGGCAGGCTTCATATAAGGATGTACCTAGGAAACATTTTGGCATGGACTATTGTACTAATTCTCCACAGTCTCTCATTTCAGGGGCGTAAGGATTTTTTACTTCTCTACCTGTCATTAACCAAAATTTGTCCACCATAGGACAGTAAAAACGATTGTACTTAGATTGATTTGGCACTTCTGTTTTGACTTGGGTCAATATTTCTTGAATTTTGGAAATTTTTTCATAACTAGATTCTAAATCAGAGCCATTTGTTGGAATGAGTGGGCGTAGAGTTGCTGCCCAAACCTTTAATTTGGGATGTCCACTCGATTCTAGTGTAGCCAAAGTTTCCGAAAAAACTTTCCAATTTGGCTTTGGGTTGTCTTTCAGATACTCTTCGAGAAGGATTTGGTTCTCCGACAAGAGTTTTGCCGCCAGGTTTTCGTGGGCAGTTTCGAAAGGAACGACCTCTTCCTTGCAAGAAAGGGCAAAAAAGGCTAAAACGATGAGTAATATCCGAAATGCATTCATATTTTGATTCTTTTTTCCTAAGTTGGAATTGGAATTCAAATTTTAGTTTCGAGTTTGTTAGAGGGAAATTGCTTTTTTCTCGACAAAGCCGGTTTTTCAAGCATGATGACAGAAAAGTTCACGAAGGTGTAATTCCATTATGATTATTGTAGAAGGCATTGGCCACGTCAGTATCCCAGTCTCCCAACTCGACACCTCTATCGATTTTTACAGGGACATTTTTGACTTCGAAGTGGAGACAAAGAAGGCGACTGAGGCAATTCTTTCTCTGGATTCCTTTCGGATCCGATTGGTGGTTGCAGAAGTTTCAGACAGATCTCTGCCAATCCTAAGTTTTGTGATGGATGTGGATGATTTCACTGAAGCCATCAGCGAATTGGAAGAGAAAAATGTGAAGATCATTAAAGGACCAGAAGGAACCGATTCTGGAGAATGTCTCACGTTTGCAGACCCAAGCCAAAATTTAATCGAGATCTTTTATTCTAACTAAATCCTGTTGATTTTTTAAAATTCCTCTTTATGATCCTCTTGGTATGTCGGCAACGAACCAAGAGGATGGGAAGGAATTAGACCTACTCACCGATTTCAAAAAAGGCTATATATACTTTCTTACCGGTTTCCAAAACTTGGTAGGAAGTTTCCTCCAGTTCCTTATTACCGGACTTTCCGAAACCAACAAACGCGAAATCCTTTCCTTTCGAAAGAATCTCGACCAAGAATTAGATAAATCACAAAAAAAAATCAAAGAGATCATCTTTAACTTAGATGAAAAACATATGTATGCGCAGGTGAGAAAGGAATACTCACGTTATTTTTCGCATAATTTAGATGAGTCGAGTCGAGATGATTTTATCCAATTTCATTTAATTTTTGAAATGCTTCGTTACTTTTATATTGAAAGCAAAGAAGGTTGGGTTTTTATAAGAGAGGCCGTTTCAAGCGCTAAGTTTAGCGATTCAGATTTTCAAACCAATGTTTTGCTAAATTATCGAATTTTGCCCGCATTGGAAAGGTTAAACCAACTTGAGATCTTTCTCAAACGAATGAGTTTTATTTTACAAATTGATAATCCAAATTATCTAACCGAATACAAACCCACAAAACCGAAATTTCGTGATCGTATCACTTATCGATTGTCTACAGTTTTTGATGAGAATTTATACGGTAAACCTGCCTCAGTAGAGCCTGAAGACTCTGGAATTGTGTATAAAGCTGATGAGGTGGCTCAAAAAGAGAAGGAGGAGCCAAACCAAAACAGAGAAACAGCCAATCAGAAATCTAAACTAAAAGAAGACGCGACTTCCAACTACATCCAAGCCTATGGCAAATATACTTGGAACTCGGATCAACATTATTTTTTCAGATATGAACAGGATAAATATTTAGCAGAAAAAACCTTATTTAATTCAGCGATTAGTATGGATTTACACCTAGGTGCAGATGAACAGGTGTTACGTGCTGAGCTCATTCGATCAATGACAAGTACTGAAAAGAAAAATAAATCTGGTGAAGATTTTGAAGTTGAATATCAAAATTTTTTAAAACAGTTCTTTCTGTTTTGTGAAAACATTATCCTTATGAATATGGCGATTCCAAACCAAGTGAAACATGTTTTTTTATTCCATTTGGGGCCTTCTCATTTCTATATGATAGCCAAAAAGTTTCTAATGGAAGTAAACACGGGTTATATTCATGCACGAGGAACCGACGGGAAAAAAGTCATTCGAGTGATTCCTGGTGAATATGTCAAAAAACATGTCATCGATTATTGGAATCAAACCATATTACCAAATGTAGGTGAAGAAAAAAACAACCTGGCGTTACTGAAAAAATTAACTGAGATGATTGATGAAAAATACAAAGAAATCTCAAAACTTACGATTCAAAAGTATGATGAATTGGATGAGGAAATAAAAAATTCAAAACCTAGGGATTTAATTTTTCGAGAACATATGAATGAGTGGATGGGAGCTGCAAATATCATTATCTTCAAAAGATTTGTGAAAAATAAATCTTTCTAAAGCACTAAACTACAAGTGGCAGATTCTGCAGTGATATAAAATTGAGTGGCAACTCCCGCAGGGAAGGGAATGATGGGGTCGTTTTGTAATACATAATCTGTGGCTTGGCAAGATCTATTAAACACTCTGACAGTGACAACACTTTCACATCCAATGGTTAAATTCCTAGTTGCTAACAAAGTATCCGTATGGAAGGCTTTGGTTTCATTTCCATCAAATTCTACAGATAAACTTTGGCCTTGTTTCAATTCAATTTCTGGACCATATTGTTTGTTTGTCACAGCATAGCAGTCAATAAAGTATTCCATACCGGCACAGTTCACCCCTTCTTTTGAGTTAGGCAAACAGGAACCACCCGATTTCGAAACAGTGATAAATCCAGAATAGGCACCATCAGGTACCTTTGTATACAATTCGGTTCCGAGGTTCAAAGTAACCGTAGCAACCATGTCATTGAATCGTACTACAGGATCGACACCGAAGTTTTCTCCTTTGATGACCACTTCGGTAGCAGCATAGGCAGCATTGAGATTGTTTTGTGCTGGGGTGCCGATTTGGGGAGTCACTGAAGACACTATCGGTGGCGAGGTCAGAAGCGCAGCCAAAGGATCTTCTGATGAGGAGGATATGCAGGAAAAACTGCTTCCAAGTACTAGTGAGAATCCGATTGTGTATAAAACCCTTCTCATGACAGCTAGTTCCATTATCGGAAATTCGAAACTGTTTTCATTTCTATTTTTTCATCTGGAGGAAATTCTATGAACACTGTCACTCTCCAAACCCACCATACTTATGTAGCATTGATTGAGCTCAAACGCCCTGAGGCAAAAAATGCGATTTCCATCCAACTACTGAACGAACTAAGGGAAAGGATTGGAGAAGTAAAAAAAAGTCCGGCACGGGCACTAGTCATCATTGGCTCGGGAGACGCGTTTTCGTCGGGTGCGGATTTAAAAGAAAGGAAATCCATGTCGGCCTTTCAGGTAAAACATTTCCTTAGAGATATTAATCTTTGCTTTTCCGAATTGGCAGGTCTTTCAATCCCAACAATTGCAGCCATCAATGGGTTTGCCTTCGGAGGAGGACTTGAGTTGGCTTTATCATGTGATATTCGTTATGCGAGTGAGACTGCACAAATGGGACTTACAGAGACGAAACTCGGAATCATTCCAGGAGCTGGAGGAACACAGAGGCTTTCCCGGATCGTGGGGGAATCCATAGCCATGGAATGGATATTTTCTGGAAAAAAAATCACAGGAAAGGAAGCGATGTCTCGAGGGTTGGTATCTCAAGTATTTGAACCAGACCATTTAAGGGAATCTTCTCTTGCCTTAGCACGCGAGATATCGGAATCTGCACCTATCGCTGTTTCTGCAGCCAAAAAAGCTGTGCGTCGTGGAATGGAATTGCCAATGGAATCTGCCCTCGAGTGGGAGAGGTTGTGTTATTTTGAAACAATAGGCACAAAAGATCGAATAGAGGCCTTACAGGCGTTTGCTGATAAAAGAAAACCTAATTTTAAGGGAGAATGATCCGTGATTTTAACCGGAAAAGAAATTTTAAAAAGACTTGGTAGCGATATTAAAATCGAACCATATGATGCGACTCTATTAAATCCAAATTCATATAACTTACGTTTGCATGAAGATCTTATGGTATATTCTGAATTTCCTTTGGACATGAAAAAACCGAATCCCGTAAAGACTCTGAAAATACCAGTAGAGGGGTTGTTATTAGAGCCTGGTACTTTGTATTTAGGGAGAACCATTGAGTTCACAGAGACTCACAACCTAGTACCTATGTTAGAAGGACGGTCTTCTATTGGGCGACTCGGAATGTTTGTGCATATCACAGCGGGTTTTGGTGATGTTGGCTTTAAAGGATTTTGGACTTTAGAAATCCAAGTTACTCATCCTTTACGTGTCTATCCTGGAGTACAAATCTGCCAGATTTTTTACCATACAGTAGAGGGCGAAATCAGCGAATACAAATCAGGAAAGTACCAAGCCAATCAAGGTATCCAACCATCTTTATTGTATAAGGACTTTGAAAAGAAATAGATTCTTAAGGAATTTATCGAAGATTATTTTGAACTGAGAACAAAGAACCTGCCTCCAGGCCGGAGGGCAGGTGTTTCATAATGACTTTTATTTTTTAGCTTTGAAGGTACAATCCCAACGAGAGTCATCTACACTCATGTTACCAAGTTTTACCCAGTTGTTCGTTTTCCCAATAAAGGTTAAGGAACAAAGAGTTCCCTTTAAATCCAAGCGGTTTCCACCTTCAAGAGAAGTGAATTTTCCACAGTAGGTTTTGCCATCACGTGGGTTGTAGATCTTTCCGTTTTTATAAACACCTTCCCCTACATAGTCAAATCCAGTAATAAAAACCATACCGAGGTTCGGTCGGTTTCTTAGTTTTGGATCTTCGTTATTATGGTCGAGATATGGAGTCCCAGGAACACCTTTGTCTTTCTCTTTTTCAGGGTAAGCATTGTCTTTGATACAAACTGTTTTACCGCAATATTTATCACCACATTTGAAAATTTCGATGACCGAGTCTTTTTCAGGAGGGAGGTAACGTCCTAATGCGACGTCAGCCTCTTGGGCGAGTAGAGAACTTCCGGCAAAGAGGATTGCCGTCCATACACTTAAAACAAGTTTTTGATTCATAATGATCCTTATTCTATAAAATTGGATTCGCTTATTCTGACAGAATTTTGAATCTCTGGCAAGCTGGTTTTTCGAAAATCATTGATCTATTTTGAGAAAATGGTGTTTTGATAAAGAGTATTTCAATGAATATGGCAAGTAGTGCTGAAGAATTGGATGCCGTAATACATTCGATTTCGTTTCAAATCACAGAGACTTTAAGAACATTTGATGCAACAGGTCAGAGGAACATCGGTTTTAATCGAAATCATTGAAAAAATTCAGTCCATTGAATCCTCGATTGTTTCTAACCGCTTAGAATCAAATGCAAATTTAAATGAAATACAAATGTTAATTTCCCAATTTCATGAATTGGAATTTAAGCTTCGGGAAGTCGCAAGCGCCTCAGCAAATATTGCAAATGATTCGACCAGTATATCAAATCAAGTTCATATACTTTCAGACAACAGCATTCAATCTAAGTCAGATTTCGATTCAATTTTTGCAAAAATATTCGATAACTACATCCAACATCTCGAAACAAAGACTCTAGAAAATTACGAACTAACCTCAATTAATTGAGGCTAGTCGCTTTTTCTAATAACTTTGAAAGTTTGAGTACGTTTTTGTTTGTTGGGTCGATGGATTGAGCGCGAGTTACATAAGTAACTGCTCGATCAACGTTACCTAGTAGCCGGCTAACATCTGCAAGGTTGATTAAGTTTTGGAAATTTTCCGGGTCATATTTCAAAGCTTCTTGCGCCGCTTTAAGTGCACTTTCGTAATTTCCAAGTTTTTTCTCGGACATTGCTAAATAGTACCAATATTCACCAGATCCTTCATTTTCTTTTAAAAATTCAGCGAGTACTTTTGCAGCGATGTCATATTCTTTCCCTTTATAGCTTACGAGGCCCAAAAACTTGTTTAGTTTTTGGTTGGTCGAGTCTCCCAGGAAGGCTTTTTTCATTACAGTAATCGCTCTTTCAATTTCCCCATTTTGGTAAAGAACCTTACCTTCTTCGAAGGCACCAGAAGTTGTGAGGGCTTCATCCCAATCATCACCGGGAGTATCAAAAAAATCATCAACTGGTTGCTGTGAAAGGTCATCTTTTTCTGGAGCATGCAGTATGGGAGATTTGTCGCTTTTGAAAACAACGCTTAACATGGAGATATCATCAGTAATATCTCCCGTTTTTTTAACGAGTTTTTCTACTTCATAGATATCGCCATCAGATTGTTCAACAAATCGAAGAACCATAGTCTCATCTTCATTGATGGTGCGAACATCTTCATCTGGAGTAAGATCGATATCATCCCGACCATCCGAACCAAGGATTAATTGATCACCAGGAAGGAGTTGGAAGGTTTGCACTTCGAAAGGATATTCAGAATCTAATCCCAATTTACGTAGTTTTAATTCATCTTCGATGAAACTAGCTTTTCCATCTCTGTAGAGAATACTGTAAGGGTGTTCTGCGTTGAAATACCAAATTTTTCCACTGTCATCATCGATCAACATTACTGTTGCAGAGATAACCATGGTCCCACTAAAAGATTTGAATACAGCATTGACTTCTTCGTATACGTCTGTTAGCCATTCTTCAGGAGTTCGATTGAGAATTCTTTTGTTACCCGCAGAACGTGCCATAATGGAATTCATAACCACACCCATTACTAAAGAGCCACCTGCCCCTTGCATGGATTTTCCCATAGCGTCACCATTCATAACCATGGTGTAACGATGAAAATCATCAGGTTTTCCTAACTTTAGGTTTCCTGTGATACAAATGTCACCACCCAAATCTCCCGTTTTATTACGGAATTCGAAGGTTTTCTTTTGGTGAACAAAGAAATCACAACGAATGTTATCAGATTTATTCGCATTAAAAAATAATGGTTTTGCAAGGAGTGAAGTTAAGAAGTAGTCACCATCTTGTTGCACTTTCAAACGATGGATTTCATCCATTTTTTCTTGAAGTTCTTTGGTTCGTTCCTTCACTTTTTCTTCCAAGTTTTCTGCATAATCTTGGAGTTCACGTCTTGCATCACGAATAGAAGATACCATTCCATTGAATGATTCTGCCAAATATCCGATTTCATCATTTACTTTGATGGGAACTTCTACTTCCAGATTTCCTTGGTTTACTTTCTCCACCCCAGCAAGCAATGCATAGAGTGGATTGACTAGTGCTGAACGAAAGAAAAGCGGGAAAACAACTAGTAGAACAAACATCACGATAGCAAGAATTACTAGTTCGAGTTTGGCGGACTTGTGCATATAAGCGCGATAGTCTCGATAATTAAAACCAACTTCTCTATTGATTTTATTTTTCGAATCATAAGTCATATAAGCAACGTAATGCGATACACCATCTAAGTCTTTTCTGTAATGTCTTGTTAAATCTGGTTTGAAATAACGAAAGAACTTCAACATTTCAACGCGAAGATCTCTTCCTGAAATTTCTTTTCCGTCCCATTTACAATCGTTTACGTGTTTGAGAATAGCATCACGGAAGGTATCTACGTTTTTAACTTTTTCTACGTATTTGACACCTTCTTCACAAAACTGATCCGGTAGAATGTCCCCAAGTTTGTTAGTGTTGATAAAGGTTCTTCGATTTAGTTTTTCGATCAGCTTAGAAACTTCAGTTTTTAATTCCGCCCCTTCTGAATCTGGATTTTCATCCAAAAACTGGAGGATTGCATTTTTATAACCTTCAAAGTAATACGGAGTTTTTGTTAGGCTAAATTTGAGAGAATTTCGGTAATCAGCTTCTCCAATAGTCACTACTTCATCATACAGAGCTGTATTATAAAGATCTGCTTGAACAAGAGGGAGATCCAAATTTACAGAAGATGGCAAAAAGGCTTTTTTGAGATTTTGACTAGAAGAATCGTATTCAATGACAAATAGGATTTCCTTGGAACGTTCCCCTCCTTCCGCAACCCTAAGGGCCTTTTGAATGGCAGTATTGTCGAAAGATGTTTCTTTCTCCTGGTCTACAAGATAACTGAATGCTTGCATGATTAGGAGGATTGTTACAAACGAAATTCCGACAATCTTAACCATGAAGGTTGTTCGTTCACTACTGTTGTTGATAAAAGTAATTGTGATAATAAAGAATGTAAACGTGAAAAGTAATACCAGAGCTGTGAGGTAAGTGGATCGTTCCATGGCACCGTCGCGACTCATAACATTGGTTATGTTAGGCACAACAGCAGCAATTAACGCCGCCACTAACATGATAATGAGGGTTCCTCGTTTGTCTTTTTTTACGTGGAATATTCGATAACCCGGCATTACTAAGAAGTTGATAAAAGAGTAAGCTGCGATGAATAAACTAAGAATTCGACTCGGCCCTTCTGAATTAAAATCCCAGTGGTGAGCGGTGAAGTGGTACTTTCTTTCCCCTTGCGATACAGTAACAAGGAACCAAAGTACGACAACAATCGCTACAGCATAGAGACTAAATTGGATGATGTTTGCTGCTTTGGGGTCTTCGTTATCTGGAAACCGAAAGAAGAACTGTCCAAAATGGATGATCCCGAAAATGATAAAACCGCCAGTGATCCAACGATGGTAAGAGGCGATGGGATGGTAGTAAAAGGCTCCGAGCAGATACCCGAACTGAAACAAACACAAAAATAAACAAGCCAACCCCATGTGTTTTGTGGCGACAGTTCTGTCTTTCAGTGAGAAAAAGAATGTAGTCAAGACCGCAAGGAGGACAGTGACAATTAAACTACCGAATGTGTAATAATTTGTTAGTATGTGGTCAACGGATAATATGCTTTCACTCATAGGGTCTTCTAGTTGCTAATTTAATACGAAATCGTAACAGGCGGAAACGCGAAATCAATTCATTTTCCTACCTTTTCGAGCAAATCGGTGCAACCACCGACTGCCCGAAGAAGGGTAAAAACTATCGAGTTGCGATAAAACAATCAATCCCATCGTATTTCAATTTTGATTTGAGAGATTCTGCTTTTGTACGGTCTGCAAAATCCCCAACTTGAACTACGAACTTTCCATCTCTAGGAGTTACGAACACAGACTGGTTGTATTCAGATTTCATGTTTTCTTGGTATTTTAATGCTCTTTCCTTTTCCTGAAAGACCCCAACTTGAACAGTAAATCCTTTCCCAGCTGCCACTGGTTTCGCTACACCAGGTTTTACTGGTGTCAGTTTTTCTGGTTTAGCGGGGGCATCATCCAAAAGGTCAGAATCATCCAAATCATCACCCAGATCTTCCTCTCCTTTTTTGAGAACCTTGATCCCAACCTTTGTAATCCCTTTGTCCTTGAACTCTAAAAGTTCAGCGGTTTTTTCAGATACATCAACAATTCTTTCATCAACAAATGGTCCACGATCATTGATACGAACCACCGCTTCTTTGTTGTTTTCTAGGTTTTGGATTTTGATCATACTTCCGATGGGCAGTGTTCTGTGAGCACCAGTCATCTTCATTCGATCAAAAGGTTCACCACTCGCAGTAGGACGTCCTTGGAACTTTTGTCCATACCAAGATGACAAACCAATTTCATCAAACTGATCTGCAGGTTTCTTCGTTGGTATCG
The DNA here is from genome assembly GCF_040833985.1 of Leptospira sp. WS4.C2. NCBI lineage: Bacteria > Pseudomonadati > Spirochaetota > Leptospiria > Leptospirales > Leptospiraceae > Leptospira > Leptospira mgodei. The sequence goes on along the minus strand of NZ_CP162139.1, from coordinate 3,480,219 downwards.
CTGCGGCAGCAACGGGAGTTGTTGTTTTCGCATTGGAATCTAAATCGTCAATGATGGAGCGTGCCACTGGGTCTTCTGACTTTGTGTTACTCGCTGGTTTTGACTTCCCAGAACGTTCGAAAAAAATATCTTCCGGATCGCCGGAAGCACTATAATCTCTTCGGGTGGCATCTGCAGAACTGCAGGAAACCAACCATAATACTATGGATATAAGTATGAGTCTTTGCATAACTTTCCCCTTCCTCTGGACTCTTGTGTGTACCTTTCGGAAGGTTTTTCCGATCTCGTGATAATTTTTCTCAGGGGAGATTCGTTTCTGAAACGATAATGGCTAGTATGGCACAAGAAATCCAAACTCTATTCAACGAGGCAGTCCGTTTGGAGCGAAATGGAGAGTGGGATCGTGCCGAAGCTCAATACAAAATTTTGCTCGGGAAGGATCCAAATTACCATTTGGCCTTACAAAACTTGGGTGTGATTTACGCCAAACAAGGAAAACATGCGGAAGCAATTCCTTTGTTTTCTAAGGCATACAAATTCCAGCCGAATGTCAAAAACTGTTATAATTTAGCCGTTTCTCTCTATAAACATGAGGAAACAGAAAAGGCGATCAGTTTTCTAAAACAAACTTTAACTTTTGAAAAGAAGTTTATTTCTGCACATCTGTTACTCGCACAAGCCTATCAAAAGTTAGGTAATGATGAAAAAACCGAAGTATATCTTAATAATGTAATCAAAATCGAACCAAACCATAAATCAGCTTTAGGAGGGCTTGCGATGTTTTATTACGAAAGGAATCGTTTTCCAGAAAGTTTAAAAATGATTGAACGTTACTTGATTCTGTATCCTGGAAATGCTCAATTAAAAATTATCCAATCTGAGATCCTTGCCAAACAAGGAAATTATAAAGCATCAGCCACTTTACTTTCGACTATGGTGAAAGAGGATGTGGGATTTACGAATTTCAACGAAAGTTTGCAGGCAGCTTGGTTAGAAGAAGATGGAGTTGCTCATGAAAGTTTGGTTCGAATCCAATCCAAAGCCAAAAAGAAACTGAAAGAATTTCAAACCAAGTTGGAACTTTCGAAAGAAAATCCAGATGAATTTTCGCCACCCGATGCTCAAGAAGCTTTGGATTTAAGTTTGTTATATCTTTTCAACGGCAATCCGGAAAAAGCGATGCAATATTTGGTATTTGCTCAAAAGATGAAGGAAAAGACAGATCCTGACAGGCAATCCTAGGTTGAAATTTCGTATACTAGACATTCTATTTCTTTGTAATATTTTGATTTTTATTGGATGTAGATATCCAATTGTAAAACAAGAGGAATTGGAATCCGATTCCTTGTTCTTAGAAGTTTCGGGTTCGAGTGCAACTGAGTGCAATGCGGAAGGCATTCGATTGTCCAAAGCGGTCCAGTTAGACCAAGCAGAACAAGTTTGGGATAAATGCATTCAAACCAATCCAAACGAAGTTGCGGTGCATCTAAACCGACTACGTTTTTATTTTCTATTAGATGAATACGAACATCTGAAACAAAAAGTAGCGAAAGAAGCTCCCTCTCGGTCCTCAGTCACCTATACAAATATTTTAAAAGAATTGGAAGTTCGTTTGCGAAATGATGAAAGGGTTGTGTTACTGGATGCCCTATCGCGAGTGAAGGGATGGGAATTGTTTGCCTATGAAGAGTTAGCAAATTATTATTTGCAGACAGGTAACTTTACTTATGCGGAAGGATATTTTAACCAAATCTTAGAAGTTGTTCCATTTCACGAAAACGCACTTTATGGAATGGCTGACATTCAAGTTCAAAAAAGTAACTGGTACAGTTTGTTGGATTATGCAAAATCCCTGGAAGTTGCTTCAAAAAAGAATAAGGAATTCCATTTTTACTTTGTAAAGGCCAATTATGAATTGGGACGGTATGAAGAAGCTTTAAAATGGGCGGAATCGGCTACTCCTAGCGAAAAAACACAAATCAGTTTTTTGGAAGTTTGGCGAGATACTTTGCTTGTTTTAAAGGATTTTCCTAGATGGGACGGACTTTTGCCTTACTACCGTAAGGCAGTTGAAAAAGGTTATGCGGTTCCAGAGTCGACCTTTTTCCCGACTCTTTCGAAAGAAGGTAAGGATGTAAGAAAGGCCTCTCGTTCTGGAAGAAGTTAACCAATAAGCTAACGACTTGAATCCGTACCAAGGGATTCATTCCATTTCCTGACATAAATTCCAAACCTTTTCTGCTTGTCGGAGCTTAAGAACGTTATGCGTTCTTATGAATGGGATTTTGTATCGCAACAGATGGAGTTCACAGGCCAAAGTGACAAATTCTCTTTCGATAATTGGTAAATCCCCGAGAACATTCCCTAAAAAAGACTTTCTCGAAACTCCCACCATCAATTGCGGAAATTCTAATTTCAGGATTTCTAATTCTTGTAAAACACGAAAGGAAACCATTGGATTTTCACTCAAAAAAAAACCCATTCCCGGATCATAACAGAGTGCCGATTCTGGAATCTCCATTGCGAGAAGGTCTGATCGTCGGTCTCTAAAAAAAGCTTGGATCTTTCTCACTACTTTTTCCGGTGTAAGATCAGATTTATATTTCGCAATATTTCTGTTATGCGAATGCATGATGATAAGTTTTAGTTCTGGATTCTTCTGGATGGATGGTTTTAAAAAACTACGGTCACCTTCATAGGTAAAACCAGTGATGTCGTTGATGCAGCGAACACCTGCTTCAATTCCCTTTTTTTGCACCTCGGGGCGAAAACTATCCAAACTGATACGAACTCCCTTGGGAACAAAATAGCGAATGACAGGTTCAACTCTCTTCCATTCCTCTTCTTCAGAAACGAGAGTGGCATCGATGTTAGAAGATTGTCCAGAAACGTCCAACCAATCCGCCCCTTCTTGCAAAAGTTTGGTTCCTTGATTGATCGCGTCGTCTGGGTTAAGAAATTTCCCCCCATCACTGAAGGAGTCGGTAGTTATGTTTAAGATTCCGAAGATTTCGGCCATGAATGAGTAGGATTATCGGTCATGCTGCCCCTAAAAGCCTTATTTTTCCCTTGGCAGAAAATTCCGATTGGCCGATACATAGGAGAGACGGCAGATGAAAAAAATCCTTATTTCCTTAATCATTTTGGCATTCCCAGTCCTAGGTCAGCCTTTACCTAAGGCTAAGGATATACGGTTTTATCAGCCTCTCAATACTCAAAATGTAGAGTATCACCCCATCATTTCTCCCACAGGTCGGTATTTAGTATTCCAATCCAACCGTCCTGGTGGAGAAGGAGGGATGGATATTTGGATTTCGGAAAACTTAAGTTTTCCTGACCGAATGAAATTGCCCGTTTGGTCTCCTCCAAAGAATTTTCGTGAACTCAATACATCCAATTTTGAAGGGATGTTTTCTATTCTCTTTGATGAAGAAGAAAAACCGTATGAACTCTACTTTACTTCGGTTCGTGACAAAACGCAAGCGGACCCGAGAAAAAACCGAGATGGATATGACGGGCTTAATTTATATTATACTAAGATCAACCAAAGGACGGGCCTTTGGTCTATACCGATCCATTTGAATGAAGTCAGTTCCCATTTTGAGGATAAAATGCCCGCCGTTTCACCTGATGGTTGTTCGATGGTTTTTTCCTCCAATCGTCCTGGAGGTCAAGGTGGTTTTGACCTTTGGATTTCTAAAAGAGAACCTACAACCGTCACAAAAGAAACAGGCCCTGATAAACCAAAAATTAAATGCCGAGATGGGATTTGGCAAAAACCCATCTCTATGGGAACGGCTATCAACACAAAAGATGATGAAATTAGTCCTAGTTACCATTGGGATGGACTCCGTCTGTATTTTAGTTCGAACAGAGGGGACAAAAATCGTAAATTTAGTTTCTATTATAGTGAATATAACGAATCACAAAGCAGCTTTGAAACTCCTATTGTATTAGGATCTCCCTTTAATACCAAGCAACAGTTGTCAGGCGAATCAACAGGATTTCCATTTGATACTCCTGCTGATTATTCAACTTACAGCCTTTGGGAAGAAAGTGATAACGAAGGTATATCTGTTACTTTTGATGATTTGTGGTTTTACTATTCATCTAATAGGCCCGGTGGGGAAGGTCAGTTTGATATCTACAGAACTATGGTTCCAGAGGACCTAAGACGTAATTATGAATTTGTATTTCGAGGACTTGTTCTCGATGGATCAGAAGCCATTATGATTGGACTTGATTCCACTCTCAAAATTTATGATGAGACAAGACCCATCCAAGTGATCACATCCAAAAGAATTGGCGGAGACTTATCCATCGCCGATGCGGAGAATTTTCGCACAACCATCAAAACAGGTAAATTATACCGTGTGGAAGTTTCTTCTCCCGGATTTCATCCTACAGAAGTAATTTTGGATTTAAGAGGAAACGTGGGAAAGGATAAAGAGCAATACTCTCAAATCATATTGCAGCCGATTCGCCCCGCGAAAGATGAACGTCCGGATAAAGCCATCCAAGGAATTCGATTCATTGTCAAAGACAAGAAAACAGACCTTGTCATTCCGAATGCCATTTGTTACTACTTTGATGATCTGACCCGTAAGGGAAAATCGATCGAGTCAAAAGATGGTCATTTTGATTTAGATAAATCGCCTACCATGGATTTTGAAATTTTGGTGAGAGCCAAAGGATATAAAGAAGAAACTTATCTTTTTACGAAGGACAAGATTTCTGGAATGGAAGGTAAAGAGACCGTACTTTATCTAAGAAATCTAAATGATTTTGATAATCTATACAATACAATTATTTATTTCCCGTTCAATGAACGAACATTGAGTGATGAGGATAAGAGAAAATTGGATCTTTTTGCTGACTTCCTCATCCAACATAAGAATGAAAAAGTTGAAATCGGTGGACACACTGATAATATAGGGAATAAAGAATACAACATTAGTTTGAGCGAAGATAGAGCTCTTTCTGTTTATCAATATATGCGAGTCAAAGGTGTTCCTAAGGAACGAATGAAGGTACAAGCTTATCATTATTCACAGCCGATTGCAGAAAATGAAACAGAAGAAGGAAGATCTCGAAATAGACGTGTGAATTTCAAAAAGATAGACTAATTATGATCAATCGTGTTAAAATTCATTTCGACCAAGAAAGAGAGTATGTCCCCTTAGAAGCAGTAAGAGCTTTACCTGAATTTTTCAAACAAATGATGGGTGGGAATGGATTGTTTCTAAAGGGATATGATACTCCAATCCGTGCAAAGTTTAAAGGAGAAAGACCAGACGGAGCACATATTTGGGAACTGGAAACTATTCCTGAGTTAATCGAAACAATTTTTACGGTGCAAGCGACTCCTAGTTTCCATGTCGAAGTGGATTATGAACTGATAAATCAAAAGGATAACCTTCTTCTTGGAAAAATTATAGATCGAAGACAAACCTATGCTACGAGACAAGATCCGAGAAATGAAAAGGTTCGAGGAAACGTAGTTGCATCTAACTTTTTAGTTGCAAAAACAAATATCGATTTTTCTAAACTTACTGGCGTTAGTTCCCAGGTGATTCTTTCTGATATCCAGCGAACTGTATTAAAAAATTACCCACAATCAAAAGTTGTATTTCTTTCTGGATCAATTCATGGTGATGAAATCGAGTTGATGAAGGAACATAAAAAGCCAATCTTTATATTAGATACAGAATTGTTTGAATCCTTTCACTCTGAGGATGTATTCGATCCGAAAAAGACTTTTGAAGATGAATTTTTGTTGGATGATAAAATCCAAGAATATAAAAAGAAAAAAATAGGATCCTATATCTATTATCCTTTATTTATACAAATGAAAGATATGCATTTTTTTGCATATCTTTCGCTTGAGACGGAAAGGGAAGGGATTCCTTCCGAAGTTTTGGATTTGTTTAAAGAGGTTGAACGTACGTTTCAAGAAAGAATCATGGACTCAAATACCCATATTCTTGATATCAGACAAAACGTACTGAACGTTTCTCGAGGCGGTGTCGCCTTGGAAGTTAACGATATGGAAATTATCAGAGCACTGAAAGTGAAACCTACATTTACTCTTGATATCAATTTCAAATTACAGGCACCCATCCGAATGGCCGTAGAGTTACGTCATTTGGAAGAGGTGAATGACTATTTTAGATTGGGTGGAAGGATCACAGGTGTCAGCGGAGATAAAAAAGCCAAAGAGATTTACCATAGTCTAATTGAATTTTTTGGCTGATCTGCGCAAGGTTCCAGGGGCCATACATTGAAAGAACAAAAACTAACTACAGAAAACTATAAGGGCACTCGGGATTTTTATCCTGAAGATATGCGCCTTCGCAATTATTTATTCTCGGTAATGAAAGATGTCGTCAGGTCTTATGGATACGAAGAGTATGATGGTCCAATGGTGGAATCTTTGGATTTATACCGAGCCAAAACCGGCGAAGAAATCGTAGGAAAACAAATTTATAATTTCATCGATAAAGGGGATCGCGAGGTAGCGATTCGCCCGGAAATGACGCCGACCGTCGCAAGGATGGTGGCAAAAAAATTACGCGACCTTCCTCGTCCTATCCGGTGGTTTTCCATTCCTAACCTTTGGAGATACGAACAACCTGGCCTCGGGCGACTGCGGGAACACTGGCAGTTGAATGTAGATATGTTTGGTGTGACAAACCAGAGAGCTGAATTAGAAATTTTGTCTTTAGCTTGCGATATTCTTTTTGCCTTTGGTGCACCGAGGAATAGTTTTAAAGTTACCATTTCCCATAGATCCCTTCTCGACGAATTTTTGTTAGATGGTTTGAAGGTTAGTCCAAACCAAGCACATGAAGTATCAAAAATTTTGGACAAAAAAAACAAAATTACTGAAGACGAATATGTAGCCCTTGTTTCGAAAACGATTCCGAACGATCCAACAGCTGTGTCGAAGATCAATTTGTTTTTGGCAGCTACGACCGATACTTTGAATCAAATTCCTGGTATCAAAGAAGAAACTTTAAATGCTATTCGGGCTTTGTTTGAGGATCTTAAAACCATAGGATTACAAGACATCGTCTATTTTGATCCATCTGTCGTTCGAGGTTTTGACTATTATACAGGTTTTATTTTTGAAATCTTTGATACGTCTCCACAAAATAAACGATCGTTATATGGTGGTGGAAGATACGACAACTTAATCGGTCTTTTTTCCAATGAAGAACTTTCAGGAATTGGATTCGGACTGGGCGATGTAACACTTCAAAATTTTTTAATAGCTCACGATTTGTTACCTAAATTTTCCAGTGATTCCACGGTTTATATTCCACTTCTAGATGAGTCTTCATTTTCTGAGAACCATAACTTTGCAAAAGAACTCCGAAAGGAAAAAATTGCTACCGAGGTATCTTTAGTTTCTCAAAAAATGGGAAAACAACTTTCGTATGCAGAGAAAAAAGGATATCGTTGGATCCTTCTACGTGGGGAAGACGAAATCAAAGCGGGAACAGTGACTCTGAAGGATATGGCAACTCGTAACCAGTGGACGTCATCATTTTCTGAAGCACTTCAAAAGATAAAAGAAGAGCTCTCTAAATGAATTTGATTTCTACTATCGATTTAAAGTTATCGATCTGGATTCAAAAGAATTTACACCATCCAAACTTAAGTTGGGTTTTATCTCGAATCAATCGTGGAGAGATGTTTGCCTTGGTTTTGTTACCACTTATGTTTTTGAGTGATTTGTACAAACCAGTTTACTATAGTTTGCCTTTTGTATTAATATTCACTTATGTAACGGATCGTCTGGTGTTGGTACTAAAGAAATACTTTGCAAGGAAACGTCCCCTTGTCAGTGTTATGGGAAAAGTAGATTCTAATCCAGATATGAAACACTCCTTTCCCTCTGCACACAGTGCCAATTCGATTGTTGTATCTACTATTTTGGTTTTTGCATTTCATGAAACTCCGTATTTCTTTTTCTTCAGTTTGTTTGCTGGTGTGGGTAGATTAATTACCTTACATCATTTTGTAAGTGATATTGTGGGGGGATGGATCATTGGTTTTGGAATTGGACTCATTGCAGTTCTATTTCATTATTATCTTTGGCCTTATTGTTTGACATTATGAAACATATTGGATATTTTTTCTCATTTTTAATTGTTTATTTGTTCTATTTTCCTTTTAAGGTTCTTCCGTATAAGTGGTGTTTGTCGTATGGAATCTTTCTAACAAAACTTCTTTATCCGCTAGATAAAAAACACCAAAAGGTGGCAGCTGATAACATTCGTTTTGCCTTCCCAGAATATTCCGAAGGCCAAATTCAAAATTTAGTCAAAGCCCACTACCGACATTTGGGGATCTTACTTGCTCATACACTTTGGGCTCCACGAATGACGAGAAAATGGTTGGATGAAAATTTGATCATCGATTCAGAAAGTCTACAAATTGAAGAAGAGACCAAAAAACAAGGGGTCGGAGTGATTTTGATTTCTGGTCACTTTGGTACTTGGGAAATATTGGTTCAATTTTTGGGAATCCGAATGAAGGGTGGTGGAATCTACAAAAAGGTAAGAAATCCCTTTGTAGACCGACTTTTACGCAATATGCGTTCTAAAAATGGAGTGGTTCTTGTTCCCGTACAAGAGTCCACACAGGTCATCAAACTTCTAAAACAAGGTTATTGGATTGGTTTTGGGGCTGACCAAAACGCTGGGAAAGCAGGGATTTTTGTCCCTTTTATGAACAGACAAGCCTCTACCTTCGTTGGACCGGCTCTTATGGCTTATTTAACCGGAGCCAAAATGTTATACTATTCAGTGTTAGCAGGCGAAAATGGGAAAGTGATTGTTCGAGTTAAGGATTTGGGTTTTGTAGATAAAAAACTATATCCATCGAAGGACGATGTGATCAGACATTATACCGAACTTTGGACTAAAACTTTGGAAGAAGAAGTGAAGTTGTTTCCGGAGCAGTACTTTTGGGTGCATCGTCGTTGGCGAACCCAACCGCAAGTCACCGGAAACATTCAGTCATAAAATTTCTATCAATCGAAATTCAAATGATCAAAATCTAAAATAGAAATCTCGGAGTTACTCTCCGAGAAGTGCTAACGTAGGTTTGTGGCGAACCGCTCCATTTTCTGCAATCATACATGCATTGATGATTTCGTCTTCCAAGTTGATGTTGAATTGTTTTTCTTTGTTAACAAAAAGTTTGAGAAAGTTCACAATATTTTTTGCATACATCTTACTTGCATCCATTGGTTGTGTACTTTGAAGATTGGAATTACCAATAATAGTGATACCTTTATAAACAATAGTTTTATCGTTTTCTGTTACTTCACAGTTACCACCGTTGACTGCAGCTAAATCTACAATTACAGAACCCTGTCTCATTTTATCTACCATCTCTTTTGTGATGAGTAGTGGGGCTTTTTTTCCAGGGATGAGAGCAGTTGTGATAATGATATCAGCTTTTTCAGCAAATTTTGCAATGGCTTCTTTTTGACGTCTTTGGTAGTCTTCTGATTGTTCTACCGCATAACCACCCGTATTTGATGCATCTGCTGCACCTTCCACTTCCACAAATTTTGCGCCGAGGGACATACACTGTTCTTTCACTTCGGGTCTTGTATCAAATACATCCACAACGGCACCCAATCGGCGAGACGTTGCAATGGCTTGTAATCCAGCAACACCAGCACCAAGGATCAGTACTCTTGCTGGTGTGATGGTTCCTGCTGCAGTAGTTAACATGGGGAAAAAACGGCTGTAATTGGAAGCGGCAAGTAACACAGCTTTGTATCCAGAAACAGTCGCTTGGCTACTGAGAACATCCATGGACTGCGCACGAGTGATTCGTGGGATAGTGTCCATTGAGAATATTTTAAAGGAAGCATTTGCAATTTCTTTCACTTTTTTTGGGAAAGCGAGTGGCGAAAGAGTCGCAATGTAGATTTTGTCTTTGCCAATCTTTTTTGCGCTTGTTTCATCCAAAGCATGGATGGAAACAACAATGTCTGATCCAGATAGAATTGCATCTCTTGCTTCGATTGTTGCGCCAACATCTTTATAATCTTGGTCGGAGAAAAATGCATTGTCCCCAGCAGTAGTTTCAACTGAAACAGTGAAACCTAACTTTTTCAAAGGGTCAACAACATCCGGAGTGATCGCCACTCGGTTTTCATAAGATGGTTCTTTGATTACGCCTATTTTCATTTTATACTCTTTTGCTAAAATATTCGATGGTTTTTTTTACGCCTTCCACGAGTGGGACGGTCGTTGAATAATTCAATTTTTCTTTCGCTAAACTTAAGTTTGGTTTTCTTCTTGTTGGGTCATCTTGAGGAAGTGGGAGATAAATAATTTTAGATTTACTTCCCGTTTCTTTGATCACAAGCTCTGCCAATTCCTTTACAGTAAATTCGCCTTCGTTGCCTAAGTTAACTGGTCCGATGAAATTATCTGTATTCATCATAGTGATGATTCCACGAACTAAATCATCAACGAAACAGAAGGAACGAGTTTGGCTACCGTCACCATAAATAGTAATGTTCTCTCCGCGTAACGCTTGTACGATAAAGTTACTTACCACACGACCATCATCTGGAATCATTCGTGGGCCATAGGTATTAAAAATACGGATGACTCGAATGTCTACCCCATGTTGACGATGGTAATCGAAACATAGAGTTTCAGCTACACGTTTACCCTCATCATAACAACTACGGATTCCAATGGTATTTACATTTCCCCAATACGATTCTGTTTGGGGGTGTTCCAGAGGGTTTCCATAAACTTCGGAAGTACTGGCTTGGAGGATTCGTGCTTTCACTCGTTTGGCGAGCCCCAACATGTTCATCATTCCCAAAACATTTGTTTTGGTAGTTTTTATGGGATTACTTTGGTAGTGTACAGGCGAGGCAGGACATGCCATATTATAGATTTCGTCCACTTCTAACTTGATAGGATCGGTGATATCGTGCCGGATCAGTTCAAAATTCGGATTGGAGAGAAGGTGAGTGAGGTTTTCTTTTCGTCCTGTGTGGAAATTGTCCAATACGATGATCTGGTTCCCTGCGTTCAGAAGTGTTTCTGCAAGATGGGATCCGATGAATCCGGCTCCACCTGTGATAAGGATTCTTTTTGCCATTGAGATTCTATATTTATGAAGTCGGTGTCCTACGCAAATGAAAATTTGCAATCAGGTCTAGGGACTATTGTCTTTAGGAGGGAAGTCTTGGAACAAATTGGGAGGCAAAACGATCCCACTTTCTGGGTCCACTCCCCGTTTTTCCAACCAAAGTTTTGCTTCGGGGGAAAGTTCGCCAGGAAACCGTTCGAAACTTTCTTCCGCACCAGGAAAATCATGGGCTTCTTCATGGCTTAAGGAGCTACGTAGGGACATAAAAATGATCCCGATGCTGAGGAGGGACCAAAGGGTGGCGATCATATATCCAAGCACAACAACAACTGTGGGAACTTCCTGATTTTGTAGGTCTTCGGGGCCAAGACCTGCCATCCAAAAGGCAAGAATTCCTGCATCGGTTTCGGTCAATCTTTCTGCAAAATCAGAAAGATCATACAATGAATAAAGTGATATACTGGTACCTAAAAATACTAAGGAGAGAATTGATATTGTTTCGCCTAACATACCAGTAACGAGAATTCCCACTCCCCAGAAAATACCAGTAAAGTAAGCTAGGTCTCCTAGTTTGGAATATAAAACACTGACTGAGATCAGAAACAAACCAAACAAAATCATTGTTTGGCGAGCATGGCGTCCTTGGAATCCCAAACGAAGTAAAAAAGCACCTACTAGGGAGGAACCGATATATCCTGCCGAAACAACAAGGATAAAAGAACCGCGAAAAGAAGCAGGGACAGCAATAGTTTCTCCCCCTTCGTTTCCATGAAGGGCGATTCCTTTGACCACTCCACCGCTAAAGAGAGCAGCTGTGGCATGACAGATTTCATGGATGAGTACAACAAATTCTTTGAGATAAGATGTGAATTGGTGGTCCCAAAACGCAACTAAGCTCAAAATCAAAGAGAGAAAAATGACAAACTTGACCGGTTTTTCTGCCATCATCGATTAAAATATCGGCTAGTTCGGTGTAAAAGAAAGACCAATAAATGTAATATCATCCGATTGTTCCCGGTTCCCGCGAAAATTTGTCATCTTGGTTTCCAGTAAGGGGGGGATTTCTTTTACCGTTTTTTCTGCATTAAAATGTAAAAATTCGATAAGAGTTTCTTCCCCAAAAATTTCATCACGTTCACTGAAGGCTTCCGTGATTCCATCCGAGTAGAGGAAGAGTTTGGTTCCCGGAAGTAATTTTAATTCTTGGGCTTGATAATCGGTTTCTAAAATTCCAAGAACACGTTGTGTTTTGGAATGAAGTTTGATTTGTCCATCGGCTCTCATCTCAATCAAAGATAAATGGCCTGCATTGACATATTTAAAGATATTTTCATTGGAATCAAAAATTCCGCCAAGAAGAGTCATAAACTCGTTCCCTTTATAACGTGCGCGGAAAAAAGAATTAATTTCGCGAAACAATCCCTCCAGAGACGTTCCATTTCTGAGTTGTTCTCTTACAATTCCTTTGATGGCACTCACTAAAAATCCGGTTCCTAATCCATGGCCGGCTACGTCACCTAACAAAACAATCATTTTGGTTTGAGAAATAGGAATGATGTCTAAGTAATCTCCAGAAATTCCAACAGCGGGTTTAGAAATATATCCATAATCGATACCTTTCACTTCGCTTGGTAAAATCAAACGCAGTGTGTTGTCTACAATAGATGCGGTTTGGATATCTCTTACAATTTTCCTCTTTTGGATTTCATCTTCGAGTAAACTATAGTTCTCAAGCAACATTCCCGAGATTTTCACAACCTCATTGATAAATTTTAATTCTCCTATGGAAAAATATTTTTTATCTAATTTTTCCCCAATGAGGATCATTGCTTGAATATTCTTTTTGTTAGAAGAAGAATCATATGCCGGGAAAGCCAATTGAACATTTAAACCTTTTAAAAAATTATACAATGTTTCTCGGAGTCCAATTCCATATTCGAGGTGTGAGGTTACTGTAACTCGATCAGTACTTCTGAAAAAATTCCAAATTTCTGATTGGGGTGAGATGCGAACAAAATCAATATTCTTTAGATCAGTACTCGCAAATTGATCTCCAGGAATTAAAATGATGATATTCGATACATTTACGGTTTCTTTCACCGTTCGATTGATGGTCAGGATGGTTTTGCGCATTGAAAGCGGTGAAGATAAAAGTGCAGTAATTTTATTGATCCCTTCGCTTAACTTTGGGTTTTGCTCAAAGAACCAATAATCAAATAATTCTTTTACTCTTAGTTTCAGAGGAATTAGGTAGGCCGTGACGAGAAAAAGATAGATGAGATTGAAAACCCAACGATCTTTCAGATATCGAATTGGTAGAATGAAATCCAAAAAGAAAATAGCTCCGATGTAAGTCCCCAAGATGATGGAGACTAAGATAAGAGTCACAATACTCGGAGTAAAAATTACTAAAGAAGGTACAAAGGTATAACGGTAAGTTCCATAAAAGAAAGAAAGGATAAACAAGAGATAGGTGACGATAAAAAGAGATCTATGTACAAAAAACCAAGGGTATCCATCGAAAAAGATGATACTGACTGGAAGTGCCACATAAAGAAAAATAGAAAACACTAGCACAATTCTTTTGAGAAGAGCTTCTTCCTGTGGTTTAGAGCGAACGATTTCATAAATATTTGCTATGATATTGATTGAGCCAAATAAAACGGTGATCGCATGTGCAACTAAAGCAACTCTTTCGATCAGTATCATGTCATACTTTTCTTGCGATGCAATCATCGCCATAATGAAGGAAATGAGAACTTGCGGCAATAACCACTTCGAGTTGATTTCTTTTCCACGTAGTCTATAGATTAGATGGTACTGCAGAAAACTGCCTAAATACAGCGTTAGGATAAATAGAAAAATGGAATTTTTGAAAGTTAATACAAATACATTAGAAAGAATAATTAGGCCAAAGTTAAGGAAAAATCCGAATATCAAAGCATCTCGTGTGGAATAGTAAAAGTAGACTGCGATCGCTAAGCTAAAAAAGGCTAAGAATAAATCAGAAAAAAATACACCAAGAACATCTGTTTTGCGAATTGTTTTTAACTTAAAATCTTCCTCATAAATATTTCCTTTGGTATCTTTGATGTGTAATCGAAAGGATTCAATATTAGAAAAATCGGATAAGGAATCAAACTTTTCTAAATCTTCCTGAAGAACGGAGTTACCCCAATGGTTTCGGTTTCCTTCTCCAATATTTACAATTAAGCCAGAAGGGTAATGATAAAAGGGTAATCTCTTCGTATTGTTTTGGAATCCTATAAATGCAAATAGAAGGATCAAAAAAAATAAAAGTGAAGAGAGTATGGTAATTGTAAGTTCTCTCATTTGATTTCGGGCTCTTCGAAACTAAATTTAAGTATAGCTTCTCCTCGTTGTTGGATTATGATTGGACCTTTGTCCATATTGATCATATTTTTCCATCCCATACTTGCAACGACTTCCTCTGAGTTCCTAGTGATTCTAAATTGTTTTCCTTCTTGAACAATATAGAGTTCAGAATATCCAATTTTTCCTATTATCAGTTCATAGTTTTCTTTCCAATCTAACTTCTGAAAGGTAGCTTGGATTAGTGCCTTTATATCTGAGAATCCTTTTAAAATTCGTAGTTTAGATTGAGAATACACAACTCCTAAAATATAAGAAAGGATGATCCCAATATGTTGGTAGGATTTTCCGGTATTTAAAATCACAAAGAACCAACTTCCATCCTCTACTTGGAAAAATTCGATCAGATTTCTATTGGTTCTTTTGAATGCAGTGATTTCCCAACCCATAAGTTGTGGGATGGTTCCGGTTTCCAAAAGATTTTGAACACGGACGGCATACTCTGCTTCTTTTTGGTATTTTTTATTTTCTGAAATATGATAGGAAAGGATATGGTTGTGAATGGTTAAAGCCGACTGACCTGCGAGCAATGACAAACTGTGTGTTGCGTCTGCATTCGGAATATTGGAAACAGCGATAAATCCAAATAATTTTTCCCTGAAAATAAAAGGATAAATATAGTTCGCATGAAGTTCCATAAAGTCATTGTTTATGTTTTCGTGGGAATAGGTGTCTGCAACAGAGGCACCGTTTCTTTTGCTGAGTAAAAAAGATTGAAAACTCGATTTTACAGTAATGTCTTTTGTTGGACTTAGTTTTTTTTGGCGTCCACGGAAGTAGGAATGGAATGCGAAGGTTCCATTCTGAGTGAGTACGGCCATCGTTCCTGAATGGCTTCCGGTAATTTTCACCATATCAGGAAAAACATTTTTAATGAGTGCATCAAAGTTAAATCTTTTAATGGCTTGTCTGTAAGATTCCGCATCTTCTGTTAGATATTCTGAAAGAAATCTTGTGCGTATGTAACGGGTAAGTCTTTCGATAATTGGCAGATATAAAATCAGAGCGAAAGCACTGGTGAGCAGTAATGCCAGTTCCAAATGATAAGACATTTGATCTGGAATCTGTGATAAAATTAAGAAATAAGAAAGATACACCAGTAAAATAAATAAAGTGCGTGTGAAAATATTCGTTACCGAAAGTTTTAGTTGATAACTGGATGGTAAAAAATATTTAAGCGAACTTTTTATTTTATTGGAATTCATGTTGTATAGTAAGCATTTTCCTGAATGTATCCTTCAGTAAAATCGCAACTCCAAAACGTTTTCTGGAATGTTCCTGTATTTAAGGTTACCAAAATTTGAATTTCTTCATTTGATTTTAAATAATCAGCTAACTTTGTTTTAGTGTCGTTGTCAGCTCCTTTAACAGTGATTCCACCTAATTGAATTTCTAGAGTATCATAGGGAATGGGTTCATCAAAAACTTTTCCAATCGCCATCACAAACCTTCCCCAGTTGGGGTCCCCTCCATAAATGGCAGTTTTCACAAGGGGTGAATTGAGAATGGACTTTCCAATTTTTGTAACTTGTGTGTCGTCTCGTCCATTGGAAACGGTGAGTTCGATGAGTTTGGAAGCCCCTTCTCCATCTCGTGCAATCATTTTGGATAGCTCGGTTGCAATTTCTTTTAAGTAGAATTCAAAAACTTCATCGGGAAGGTTTCCGAGAATTCCAGAACACATAAGAACCACTGTATCACTTGTGGATGTATCAGAGTCAATTGTCACACAATTATATGTTACATCCACAACTCGTTTTAAAATTCCTTGTAAATCACCAGATTCCGGAAGATAATCACAAAGAATGTATGACAACATAGTTGCCATGTTAGGTTCAATCATACCCGCACCTTTCGCAATTCCAAACATCACACCTTCATTTGTTTGCGTTGTGATGGTTCGATAGGAGATTTTTTTGCGAGTGTCGGTAGTCATAATGGCTTCGGCCACTTCTTCTAAATTCCCAGGTTTTAGGTCAGCTTTTGCCGTAGAACAGGCGTTAATGATTTTTTCTATGGGAAGGGGAACTCCAATCACTCCTGTAGAGGAAGGAAGGATGTCTCTGGCAGGAATACCTAAAGATTTTCCCAATTCATTACAGATTGCATAGGAATTTTGGATCCCTTGTTCTCCCGTAGCCACATTTGAATTTTTTGAATTGATGACAATCGCTTGGAGGAATCCGTCTTGGATATGGTCGCGCCCTACATAAATAGGGGCACCGGGAAAATTATTACGAGTGAATACAGCTGCCGCCTTACATCGATTTTCTGAATAAATGACTGCAAAATCTAAACTTTCGTCTTTGATTCCTATGTTTTTGCCGAAGGAATAAAATCCCAATGGAAACTTCATAAATACCTACCGGATACCAATATTCTATCCGGTGACTTCTCTTACGAGAATCTATTTTTTAGGGAATTCAAAGGTAAAAATGGAGCCACCTTTGGGGTTGGGAGAAACAGAAACCTCACCTGAATGCAATCTTGCAATGTGTTTTACGATGGAAAGCCCAAGTCCTGTCCCACCTTCCTTCCGAGAACGGTTGGTATCCACACGAAAAAAACGCTCAAAAATTCGTTCTGCATCTTCGGCAGAAATTCCAATCCCATGATCTACAACTTGGATTTGGTTTTTGTCCGCTGTAGAAGAAGTTCTTACAATGACACTAGAACCTTCTGGGCTATAGGCTGAAGCATTGGAAATTAGATTTACGAGTAGGTCCTCGAGGAGCAAACGGTCGGCCCTCACGCGAAAATCGGATGGGATATCTAAAACCAAACTTTGTTTTTTCTGGGAATAGATAACTCCCAAGGATTCAGATACATTTTTAACAAGATCCAAAACGGATACATCGGTAAGGTTTAAAACCGTTTTGTGATTTTCTAAACGTGAGACAGTCAACATATCTTCCACAATTCGAATCAATCGATCTGTATTTCTGAGTATGGCATCCAAAAATTTTCGTTCATTTGAATCTTGCGGAAGTTTTAGTTTATATTCCAAAGTTTCTGCATAACCTTTAATCGATGTTATGGGAGTTTTTAATTCATGAGAAGCATTTTGGAAAAACTGTTCTCGGATGAGTTGGTTTTGTCTATCTTCTGTGATGTCGGACAAAACTCCAATATACAATTGGATCATGGAATCGGATTTAATCGGATAAATGCGCGCTGTATAAAAGTGAATTCCATCTTGAAACTCTGTTTTTCCTTCCACTCCATGATGGATTTTATCTTTGATGAAAGTTAAGAGTTCTTTGTTTTTGATTGAAGGAATGTAATCTTTGAACTGAGAATTTTTTTCAATTAAGGTATCTGAAATATTGCGATTTAAAAATAGGAATTTTTCATTCCTATCAATAGCAAAAACACCTTCTTTTAGGTTTTGTAATAAATAATTAAACTTTTCTTTTTCGACAGTAAGATCCAAAAATTGGACTTTGAGTCTTTTTGCCATTTCATTGATCGATAAAGCAAGAGTTGCCAGCTCACGAATGTCAGGCGAAGATAATTCAACACCAAAATCTCCCGCATTGATTTCTTTTGTTTTTTTCTCAACAGTTGCCAGAGGATCTGTGATTCGCATCGCAATGTTTGTGGAAATATAAAAAGTACCAAAAATTGCAATTAGAACAAAACTAAATAGGATAAGAGGGCGTACGGCAGGTACAACTAGATCGTAAACAAAAAACACACCCAATGCTAGGGTCAGTAAAACAAGCAAAAGACCCCAATTGAGTAACAGTAATGTAGAAAAAAAACTACGCATCTCGGAATCGGTAACCGACCCCGCGGATAGTTTCTAGTCTTTCTTTTTCAGAAAGTAATTTGTCTCGAAGGCGTTTGATATTTACATCGACAGTTCGATCTGTAACAAAAACGTCTTTTCCCCAAATTCGATCGAGTAATTTGTCCCGAGAAAAAGCAACCCCAGGATTTCCAGCAAACAGTTGTAAAAGTTTGAACTCGATTAGAGTCAGATCAATTTCTATACCTTCGACAAAAACTTTGTGGGCTGTAGGGTTGATTTGAATTTTTCCTGTGGTAATGGTTCCTTGGACTTCCCCAGCGGGATCAGTTGATCTTCGTGTAACGGTTCTTACACGAGCTACAAGTTCCCGAATGTTAAAGGGTTTACGAATGTAATCATCGGCACCTAACTCAAGGCCAAGTACGACATCGGTTTCTCCGGTTTTTGCGGTAACCATTAGAATAGGGATATGAGGGTATTTTTCTTTAATCCGTCTGCAAAGATCCATCCCACCAATTCCCGGTAACATCAAATCCAAAATGATTCCGTCCGGGAGGTGTTTTTCTAAACGGGGGAGGACTTCCATCCCATTGTGACATACTTCGGTCTGAAATCCTTCTTCCTCTAGATGGAATTGGATGAGTCCTGCAATGTCTTCTTCGTCATCTACAATTAGTATTTTCATGAATTATTCCAAAAGTAACAGGGATTCATTACAAAGAGAATACAAAATGATGACAATAAAACGATATCTATTTATTTACCGAGCATTTGGTTGATGTCTCGGATGGCTTGCCTTTGGCGAAGTAACAAAAACCCGAGGAATCCGAAAAACAAAAAGAAGGCCAATCCATAAACCCAAAGTAGGGACCGCAGGCGTGCCTGTTCTTTTTCGATGGCTTGGATTTCTTCTAAGTGGGAAATGAGAAAATAAAAATGGTCTGCCTTCGGATAGGTTTTTTTGATTTCAGTTCGAAGTTCCGAAACGAGTACCTTGGAATCTTCTTTGGAAAGAGATTCAACTAAAGGAAGAGCGCGATCCAAATCCATTTTTAGAAATTCTTCGCCGGAGGGCAAAGCCTCGGCAGAGAGTGACAGGACAAAACAAAAAAAAGGGAGAACCAATAGACCTTTCACGAATACTTTAGACCTCTTCAAATCCAAGTTTCTCTTTCCATTCATTCAGAAAAGGAATTCTTGTGTTGAGGAGTAAAAAGCCAAGCACTAGGGAATAAAAACAGAAAAACAAACTGGAACTAATCAAAATCGGTAAAAGTAATCCTGAGTCTTCGTGGTAAAAAACAGAAAGGAACATGGTGCCGAGTGGGATCATAAATAACAAGAAGGATAGACCCACAGAGGAAAATAAAAAACGTAAAGGCAAAATTTGGCCTAACACTCGCAAGCGGATGACTGACGGAGCCTCCGAATGTTTTAAAAACGGATCTGGATGGTCAAAAGAATGGGAAGTTTCAAAATCAACCTTCGATTTCATGTGACCACCATTTCCTTAAAAGGTCCTTACCTCTGGAGATATGGCTTTTGATCGTATTCAGTTTTATATTTAGATCTAAGGCAATTTCTTTTAGAGGTTTGTTCTCAAAGTAATGTAAGAGAATCGGCATTCTGTAAGATTTTGGTAATTTGGCGATGAGCGATCGCAATGTATGGCTAGTTTCTTCTTTATCTAATATTTCGATCAAAGAAGGTTTTGTTTTATCCGCAACAAATGAGATATCTTCCTGCCAATCCACAAGGGGGAGTTTTTTCTTTTTAAATACCTTTGTTAGGCGAAATCTTGCGATTTGAAATAACCATGTGGAAAATTGTGATTCCCCACGAAACTTACTCAGTGATTCGTAAGTTTGAATGAATACTTCTTGGGTAAAATCTTCTGCTTCTTCTTCCGTTAGAAAGGCTTTCCTTGCTTGGGAAAAGACCATTCCTTGGTAACGTTTCATCAGCACTTCGAATTGGGACACGTCTCCTCGAAGTACCGACTGGATAGAATTCCAATCTTCTTCGTTGCAGATACGGTGTGCAGATTCTACCGATACATTTTGTAGAAGGTCAAGAGACCGAGTCCAATTGCGAATGGGATTAACCCTCCTAACATCGCCATAGAACTTCCTAAGACGAGTATAAATACAAACGATAAGGCAAATCCAGTGAATGTCAACAAAAGACCAACGAAAAATGAATACAATCTGATGTCAAAACTCCAAGGTTTGTACTGGCCCGATTGGATGAGTGCCATCTTTTGTTTATGCCACCATTGAAACAAAAAAAACAAAAGTGTGGTGCCAAAGATGATTCCAATGTTGGGGACCAAATAAAGAACCATACGATAGGGATCGGATCCACCGCTGTTCTGGATTTCTTTTAATAGGTTAATGATTGTTTCATATTGTTCTTGGGTCATACACAGCCGCTCCAATTAAATTTGATGCGTAAGAACTAAGATAAGACATTCCTTCTTGTTTGTCACATTGGAAAATTTGTAATCCGATATTTATAGAATCATTTTCTCCCTTTTTTATACTTCTGAGACTGCCGTAAAAAGTATAAGGAGAAGAATTGATTACCATTTGAAATGACACAGGAGATCCTAAGGCACCGTTTTCAATATTTGTTCCTGCGGGTAAAGTCATCCCGATTCCACGCCCATCCTGGCTAATGTCTCTAACGGGTGTTGTGCGAATGATTGTTTCCCAATCCTTTGCATAGGCAAATTCCAATTGGAATACAAATTCCTCTGCTTTCTGGTCTAAATAGATGAGTAAGGGGCCAATTCCTTCCGGCCCTTCGATATCCGATTGTAAAATTGAGTTTCCAAGGTCAGGTAAATTGCTAATGATTTCAAAGTAACCGAGTAAGACCTTTCGTTTAGAAAAAAAAGGAAATATTAAAGTGGATTTGGCGTTGTTTAAAAGGAGCGAGTCCAAATAGGAACGAACGTAGATTTCACTCAGTTTTTTGGGACTAAAGAACCCTCGGTCAGTATAAAAAATTCTACGATTCGCATCACGAACGTAATACGGTGCTTTGGACGTCGCCAGGGCTTCCATCAGTTGGGTGTCGACAGCGTAATAAAACCCAATATGAATTTTTTTGATAAAGTATCCGTAACTTGTCAATACTTGTTCTAAGTGAACTTGCCACTGGTTTAATATTTGATTGATAATCGATGTTTTTCCATAAATAGAGATGACAGTTCCCAAATCTGCAGTCTGAGCCATTTTGAATTCATAGGCTGAGATGTCTTCAATAGCCGCTCGTTTGGCGGAACGTTCTAAGGGTTCAATGAGAATTTCATAGACTTGTTGTAAATCATCTTGGTAGGGATTGACTGGTTTGATACGAAGTTCGACTCTGTTTTCTTTGAGAACACAAACTAAGGATTTTGGTTTGGAGACAATTGGTTCTGTCGTTACAATTGTGATATGAACTGATTTTAGGATATCGTTTACCGCGATTGGATTTTGGAGAGTAAACTTTTGTTTGGTATCCTTATCTTGGAGAACCGTCGAAGTTAGTTTCGAAACGATCCCCAAAACTGTCCTTTGGTCAGTCAGTCTATATTTTTTCATGGTCTAAGCAGTATGATACGTAAAATCCTAATTTTTGCCATAGTTTTTCCATCTTTTTTGCCTCTATGGGCAGAAAAACCAAAATACCAATACTTCGGAAAGGCATACGATCTGAGTACTGGAAAGTACATATATTCAGACAATCATAAAGAATATTATAATAATGGAAAACATACTCATTCAGAAATCCTTTACAAGGATGCGGAGGGAAAGGTTTTCGGAAGTAAACATATTGAATTTGATAAAAATTCGGAAGTGCCCACTTTCAAAACTGAAGACTTTCGAGATGGTTATACAGAAGGGGCCGACGTAAAAGGAAAGTCGGTTCGTCTTTTTTCGAAACGTAAAAAAGACGATCCACTCGCCGAACGAACTTACACTCCCAAAGGACCCGCTGTTATGGACGGTGGATTCGATTATTTTGTAAGAAACAATTGGGAGACCTTAGCTAAGGGGGAAAGAATGTCCTTTCATTTCCTCGCCCCCATCCAATTAGATGACTATAGGTTTGCTGCGGAAAAAATTCGAGACGGAGAATGGAAGGGAAGGCCAGCGTTATATTTACGATTGGAAGTTGATAATTTTCTTTTGAAACAGGTTGTGAAACCCTTTCTTTTGGTTTATGATGTTCAAACCAGGCGAATTTTACAATTCGATGGTCTCTCTAATATCAACGATGAAAACGGTAAAAGTTTGAAAGTAAAAATCGTATACGATTATCCAAAGGAAGTATTGGAGCCTTGACACAAAGGGGTTTAGACCAATTTTTTAAAAACCCACGGACTTGGAAGGAAGATCTAGTAGCCGTAGGTGGAGATTTTTCCGTAGAGCGTTTGTTATATGCTTACAAACGAGGAATTTTCCCTTGGTCTGAAGATCCGATTCGGTGGTACTGTCTTGACCCTCGTGCCATCTTTGATTTACAAAGGATTCATTTTTCCAAAACCGTTCTTCGTAAGGTGAGGAAAGGTAATTTTCGAGTCACTTTTAATGAAGCCTTTCCCATCGTGATGCAAGGTTGTTCTTACAGGGAAAAAGATAATACATGGATCACTCCAGGATTTATCGAAGGGTATTTGGAATTACACCGAATGGGCTGGGCGCATTCTGTAGAAGTATGGAATGGAGAAAATATTTTGGTCGGTGGGGTGTACGGAGTGGCTATTGGTAAGTTCTTTGCTGGAGAGAGTATGTTTTCTTTTGAATCGGATGCAGGGAAGATAGGTTTGTATCATCTATTCGAAAAATTAAGAGAGTCAGGATTTGAATTATTTGACACCCAACAACTCAATCATGTGACCTGGCAATTGGGAGCATACGAGATACCTAAACTTTCTTATTTGGACCGCTTGGAACGTGCATTAGGCGATGCAAGCCCATGGGTCATTCCACCTTCACTCGGTTGAATTCATCCAACTCTACTTTCCACAATTTTTGAACTTCAGTTGTAACGGCTTCCCATTCTTTATCTCCAATTTTTGGAGCTTTGTATGGATCAAAATTAGGATGATTGTCCCAAAAACTATCTAATTCTGTTTTAGAAATGGTCGTTCTAAAAATTTCTGCTTCTTGGATTTCCGCATCTGGATTGTTTTCACCCTGAATGAAAAAAGGTTTGGAAAAGCTTAGGGAAAGTCTGTGAAACTGGTGGAGGGCAAGTGAATAACCCACTCGAAGGAGCACCAAACTATGGTATTCTGTATTGGTTTTCCGATAGTCTGATGCATCATTGAAAGTGAGTGCTGAGTTACTACCATAGGTGATGTGGACCTCATTTTTTTTATCCACATCGACTTCTGATTCGAATCGTTTGAACTCTTTTCCAAGAATTTTTGGCAAAATTAAATTTGAATAACTAGTGAGACTTTCTTGATTTCCATCACGAAGAGAAGTGATTTCCTGAAGGGAAATTTCTTTCGGTTGGCAACCGATGAGTAAAACAGCGGTTACTAGTAAGTTGAGAACAAGTTTCATCTTAACCTTTATTTGACTTAATTTTGGCAAATTCAACATCAATACGGCCAGTTAACATTTTGAAATACATGATCCAATCGGATACAAAAGAATAAAATGGATAGGTAAAGGTTGCAGGTCGGTTTTTTTCGACGAAAAAATGTCCGATCCAGGCAAAGAAATACCCACTAACAACGGCGAAGGCTAAGATATAGAGTTTACCAGTTGATAAAAATCCGAGGATACATCCTAATGCTAGACTCGATCCGATAAAATGAAGAGCTCGATTGAAAGGATGACTATGTTCCTCTAAATAAAAAGGGAAAAAATCTTTGAGTGTTTTGTATTTCTTTTCCATAAGTGGCTCCATTCAATTGATCGTAATAGATATTTCAACTTTGCCAAGACAAAAATGATTCTAAATATTAGAGTTTATCCCTAGTTTTTTTGTCTATATTCGATAATTAGGATATGATTTCAAAATTGTGTTGCGCGTTAGTGGGTACTGACTAATGTGCATTAACATTTAGAATCTAACAGAGAGTTAAATTTAGTAAGGAAGCAGGAGAATGTATGAAACCTAAATCGATAAAACCGGATGAGCTGAGTAAGATTTTTTCCGAATTAAAAAAAGGGGAAGAGTCTGCAATAGGTAGCTATTTGGTAAAAGGGGTTCGCCTTCAAATCAGTAAATACAATCTTTCCGGTGCTGAAAGAGTTCAGTTGTTGTATAAACGAAGAAGAGCTCAAGGGATGTGTATCGTATGCGGAAAAAAAGTCACAAAGAAAAATCCATCGACAGACCAGCTCTATAGATTGTGCGAAGAACACCGAAATAAGATTGATAAAGGTTCTAAATAACCATTTTAATTGAGAGAGCCTCCCGCCTTTCTTTGCGGGAGCTCACTCCAAATTTTCTCTCTCTCTTCCTCGGTCATCCTAGACCAATTCCCAATCTCTTCAATGGTGCGAAAACAGCCCGCACAGAGTCCTGAATCCGGATCCATCATACAGACTTTCGTACAAGGCGATTTTAGTGACATAGGCCTGAAAATAGTAAATTTTTATAAATTTTCCTAAGCTAGTTTTGGAATCCGTCGATCCTTCCCATAAGGGAAAAGGAATTCGCATGTTGGATTGGGTAGAATCACTTAGAAGTTTATTTACTAATGAAATAGACTGTTACAAGCGCCTTCTGGAATTGGAAGGCAAAAAAAGAACTGCAATCCATTCTGCGGACGGAAAATCCCTGGAATCTTGCGTGAAAGAAAGTTATCACATAATGGTCGAAGCCTCCGAATTGGAACGAATTCGAATGAAGGCCATCGAAGACGTCTATGAAAAGGAAAAATTCAAGAAAGACGAATCTTCCATCACACTTACCAATTTTTTAAACCAATTGGATCGTGAGTCCAATTTCAAATTAAAAACCTTTGCTTTAGAATTGAAGAAGGTTGTGGCCGATTTGAAAGATGCCATCATCACGAATGACAAACTCTTAAAGACAAGAAAAGAGTTTTTGCAGACTACTGTTGACTCTTTACAAGAGTTATCGAAAGAAAAAGTTTATACCTCACACAAACAACCGACAAGGCGTGGGCAGAGCCAAAAAGGCGCGATCATTTTGAACGCGACTGCCTAGGAGAATCGTATGGGATCAACATTCCAAGGAATTGAAATAGGGAAACGAGGACTTTCGGTCCACCAACAAGCGATCCAAACCACAGGTCATAACATATCCAATGCGGATAACAAACATTATGCTCGCCAACGAGTGGTCATGAACAGTATGGATCCGATTTATGATCCAGCGTTCAATCGGGCAGAAGTTCCCGGCCAAATTGGACAAGGGGTAAAAATTTCCGAAATCGAAAGAGTTCGTGATAATTTCATTGATGATCGTATCATTGATTCATCCTCTCTCAAAGAATATTGGGGCAAAAAAAACGATTACCTTTACCAAGTAGAAACAGTTTTTAACGAACCAACGGGTACGACACTACGTTCGATGATGGATCAGTTTTGGTCTTCTTGGGAAGATCTTTCTAACTATCCAGAAGAAACCGCACATAGAGCTGTGGTCCAAGAGAAAGCAGAATCCCTGGGTTCTCGAATGGAAGATGTGTACAGGAAACTGTCCCTTCTTCGCGACCAATCCAATCGTGAAATTGAATCTAAAGTAAACCATTTAAATACGGTTGCTGAAAATATCAAATCACTCAACGAAAAGATCACAAAATCACAAGCATTAGGTGACAATCCCAATGACCTTCTAGATCGAAGGGACGAACTTTTACAAGAACTTGCGGGAATGGCGGACATTACCATTGGTCGCAGTGATGAAGATGAACTTATGGTTTTTATTGGCCAACAGATCCTTGTCCAAGGACAAAAAGTTCATAAAATCGATCTCGTTGGAAATCCGAATAACGATGGACTCCTTGATTTGAAATGGTCAGAGACGGGAGATACCGTTTTACTTCGTCAGGGAAGCATCCAAGCTCTATACGAAATCCGCGACCGAATTTTGGTAGATAAAATCAATGCGGTGGATGCCCTTGCGATCAACGCCATGGATGTCATCAATGAAATCCATAAAGATGGATTTGGTTTGAATGGAAAAACAAATTTAAACTTTTTTGAAAGCCGAGCTCTTGCCACGAACACCTTTGGGGAAATTGATACAGACGGAGATGGACTAAACGACAAAACCGCTGTGTTCAGAGTGACAGGTCGTACATCCATTGATGCCGATCGTCCCATTGGAATCTCAGGAACCATGCGATTTTTAAAAGCAAGTCCCGGTGGAGAAACAGAAGTTCTTGTTCCTTATTCTAAAGATGATACTTTGAATGCTGTCATAAAACGAATCAATCGTTCGGAAACGGGTGTGGTTGCTTACATGTCGCATGACAACCAGTTGGCACTAAAAGCAACGACAAACCCTCTGGATAAAAAAGAAAACTTTATGGTGCGTCACTTAGAAGATTCTGGAGAACTCCTTGTAGGTCTTACGGGAATTCTAACGGCAACGGGAGTGGCAGGATCATTTGATTATCGAAAAATTGGTGAGATCAATAAATTCCAAGCGAATGCGCAGGACATCACTCTCACTCCGATGTACCATCCCTCCTCTTTCTTTAAAATGTCTGAAGATGTAAGAAACAATCCGGCAAACATTGCAGCAGCACGTGGTAAGGATGTAAATGGATCTGGGGATTACAACTCACCTAACGGTCAAAAAGATGGATCCAATGCCCTTCTCATTGCTGCAGCCCTCCGAGAAAAACCGGTGATGTTTGATTATTCCAAAACAACGGATGATTTTTACAATTCACTGATTTCTAGACTGGGAACAGAGGCTCGCGAAGCAAAACAAGAGTATACAACACAAAATGAACTGATGGTAGAACTTGAGAATATGCGTCAGTCTGTGATGGGTGTGAATTTGGATGAAGAGATGGCCAATATGGTTCAGTTCCAACAGTCCTATAACGCCTCCGCAAGAATGATCTCCACACTCAATGAAATGTTGGATACCATCATTAATAGGTTAGGTGTATAAAAATGATTCGAATCACTAACATGATGCAGAACAATTCCTTGGTGCGGAACTTAAACCGCCACCAAGTGGCTATGGACGAAACCCAAACCCAACTTGGGACTGGATTAAAAATTCGTAAACCATCCGATGATCCGGGTGCGGCCACAAACCAAATGTACTTTCGATCACGCCTGAATGAACTTTCTCAATATGAGGAAAACATTGGGGATGGATACCAAAGGTTACAACAAATTGATGGTGTCCTTGACAAAATGGGAGAGATTTTCCAAAGAGCTCGTGTTCTTACGGTTCAGGCTGGGAATGGAATTTACCAAGGGGACAAGGGATTTGAATTGGAAGTGGCTATCGGGAAAGAGATAGACCAACACTTACGTGCGATTGTCGATCTTGCCAATGCCCGTGATGCTACCGGACAACCTTTGTTTGGTGGTCATGTGATTGAACGGCCTCCTTTTGAACCTATCGAATCGAAAATTAAGGGATTACAAGGCCTCGAACTCAAAAACCAATATGTGGGGGTTGAGTATCGCGGTGATATTGGAGAACAACTCCGTGAAATTGAAAAGGGTGAATACATCCCGATCACAATTCCTGGAAACAAAGTATTTTGGGGAACAAACGTCAGTGTCACTTCCAAAGTGGATAACTCTGCCTACCAAGCCACTTCCGACCAAAAGTTCAAAATTGATGGAGTAGAGATTCATATCTCTGTGGGTGATACCATTGATGATGTGATTGATAAAATCAATAATGCTCCTCTTGAAGTGAAAGCAAGTAAACTGGCTCAAGATAACATTTCGATCTCCTCGACAGCACCTCACCAAATTTGGTTGGAGGATGTGGATGGCGGGACAGTACTTCGTGATATTGGACTTGTGGAACCAAGTGCGAGTGAACCACCGAATAACTTCTCAAAGTCGGCAACAGTGACCGGACTTTCCGTGTTTGATGTTCTCATCCAACTTCGAAATGACCTCATCCAAAAAGATCAAGAACGCATTGGCGGAAGGGATTTGGGGGATTTGGACTTAGCATTGGAAAACATCCTTCGTCATCGGGCAACGATTGGGGCTCGTATGAATCGTTTGGAACAACATGAAGATCGAGTTTCTTATGATAAAATGTATATGACCGAACTTCTTGCTAAAAATGAAGGAATCGATTTTCCAGAGACCATTATGAATATGAAGTGGTTAGAAACAATTCATAGTTATGCGCTCAATGTCGGTTCTAAAATTATCAAACCAACTTTGATGGATTTCCTTCGGTAAACGAAATTAAATGACGGAAATATTAGAAAGAATAGAAACTACAGGAACTAGAATGTCGGTAACGATTCACACAAAACCTTTCGGAACCATCCAAGTGGACGCAAAACAAATCTTAAAATTCCCACAAGGATTGTTAGGATTTGAAGAATTTGACGAGTATGCACTGATTGAAGAAAGTCCAGAAAGTCCTTTTAAATGGTTACAATCCACAAAAGAATCGGGACTGGCATTTATTGTCATTCAACCTGAACTTTTTATGAGCGATTACAAACCTGCAGTTTCTGATGAGGAACTTCATGACATTGGACTGTCTGGTTGGAAAGAGGGACTGATTTTCCTCATTGTCACCATTCCGCATGACAATCCCAAGGGAATGACTGCGAATCTCCAAGGGCCTATCATTCTGAATGGAAAAGAAGGTAAGGGAAAACAATGTATTTCTCGTGATGAAAATCACCCCATCCGTAAAAACATCATTGAATCAATGGAAGAGATGTCTTCCGAAAAGGTATAATCCGTGTTAGTTCTTGCAAGGAGGAGTAACCAATCGATTATGATCGGTGACGATATCGAAATCGTTATTGTAGATATTAAGGGTGATCAAGTAAAGATTGGCGTCAAAGCTCCGAAAAATGTTTCTGTTCATCGGGCGGAAGTATACAAAGAAATCCAAGAAGAAAACAAAAAAGCTGCCGGAACAAACATCAAACCGGAAGATTTGGGTAAGTTGGGAGACTTGTTCAAAAAGAAAACTTAACTTGATCTTTCGCTAGATTAGAGTTTCCCTGGAATTTAACTCTGGGGAGTATCCTTACCTTTGAAACGTAAAATTTTAGTTTGGTTGTTGCCTCTCATCGTCGTTTGGTTCCAACGTTTGATTGGACTCACTTCAAGATTTCGTTTTCTCACAAACGAACCTTACGAAGAATTATTCAGAAACAAAAAACCTTATATCTATTCTATTTGGCATACAAACGTTTTGTACTCTCCTTATTTACATCGAGGTAAAAACGTTGCGGTTTTGATTTCTGAATCGAAAGATGGGGACTACATCAACCAAGTGGTCCATCGGTTTGGAAACACAAGCATTCGTGGCAGTAGTTCTAAGGGTGGATCCAAAGCTTTAAAGGCAGTAATCCAACATTTAAAAAAAGGCCTACCTGCAGCCTTTACCCCCGATGGGCCAAGAGGTCCTGCCTTCATTCTCCAACCTGGAGTCATTGCCGCAGCCCAAGTCACACAAGTTCCCATAGTTCCTTTTCATTATGAATGTAGTCGGCAGTGGATTTTGGAAAGAGCTTGGGACAAACATAGAGTTCCTAAACCCTTTACCACTTTTGTTGTCTCCTATGGAGAGCCCATTTCAGTTCCTCGTAATTTGAATGAAGAGGAATTTGAAAAGATGCGTCTAAAAGTAGAAGAGGCGATGTTAAACAATCGCAATCGCGCGATTACAGAAGCAGAACGAATTTATAAAGGAGAATCCAAATGACAGCAGTATTCGAAGACAAGGTGGTAGTATCTACCGCTAAAACAAAATATGAAACAAAAATCTCGTCAGGAAAACATAGTTGGATTGCCGATGAACCAAAAGATAAAGACGGAACGGATTTAGGACCTATGCCTACCGAATTACTGGCTTCTTCTCTGGGTGCTTGTACTTCTATTACCATCAGGATGTATGCAGATAGAAAAGAATACCCTTTGGATACAGTAGAAGTTCATGTAACAATTGATAAGCGAACTGCCGATGATCACAAATTTGTGCGGGAAGTCATACTTTCTGGAAATTTAACTCCCGAACAACGAGAAAGGTTACTTTCTGTAGCTAATGCTTGCCCGGTGCATAAAATCCTTTCTGGAAAAATTGAAATCGAAACCAAACTAGGGTAGATTCACTTAGTTACACCCACAAAGGAATCACAGTAGCAGACCCTCCATCCCATTCGATTTTTGTATGGAAATGTTTTCCTTCTTGAATCCTTGGGACTTTGGCACCGTTCACATAGAAAGTTCCACCTGTGTATTCATGGGTTTCACGTTCTCTTTTTTTACTAATGGTATGGTGCATATGACCTGAGAGAACCAAGGGAACTTTTTTCCCGATGGATTTGGCGTAACTTATGGCTTCGGTCAGATCAATATCTCCCCAGTCTCCACCTTCTTTTTTGAATTCTGCTCCATACATAGAATTTTTTGCGGCGCCCAAACCAAAAGGACCGTTATGCGAAAGGAAGAATAAATTTTTCTCCTTTGTTCCATCGATGAGGCGTTTGTATTTTTCAATCGATGTGTCCATGTTGGAAACCATATAGGTTTTTTTCATATTGGGTGCAAAACTAAGTCCTCCACCCATAGCATGGGGCCGACCTACAATCAAACTTAAGTCTAACTCCTGTGATAAAACTAAAGAACTGTAACCAAGTAAACTAATTGGTTTTACTAGTTCAGAAAGTTTACGCATCCTTCTGTTTTGGCCAAAATGCCCGGATTGGATCAGGATTTTGGATTGGATGACTTCTCCTATGATGGATGTGAGACTGGTTCCATCCCAATTTCCTGGAATCATATACGCTCGTTTGTTGAGACCTTGGAAAGAAAGTTTGCCAAGTTTTGGATTGCCCCTAAGGTCTCCTGTAAAAAACAAACAATCGTAATCCGAAGAATTGAAATACTCGATATCAAGATGGTTCCAATATCCGTGAATGTCTCCAATCAGTGCAAATTTCATAAGAGTAGTTGTCCTTAGTCTTTATTCCGAATATTACTGATGGAAGAACGAATGAGAGCTTCCGACTTTCCACCGATCCGAAGGAAGGCAGGTGGTTTTCCGATGGGTGCAGGTACTTGTACTTTTCTATAACCATCATAAGTGGTTCCCGTCCAAAGATGTTGCCACCTACCACGAGGGAGATAAACATCCTGAACAATTTCTCCACTTTCTACAACAGGAGCTACAAGCAGATCGTCCCCTAAAAAAAACTGATATTTGTATTTTAATAAATTTTTATCTTCAGGTTCTACTATCGCATTATGTCGGACAACTGGAATTCCTGTTTGGGATGCTTCTTCCACCAAACTTTGAATATATGGTTTTAGGGCAAAATGGATTTTAGCAATTTTTGCAAATAGTGCCACTGTATCTTCATCACCGAGGGATTTGGTTCCATCCGGTTTTGTGTAAGTGTAAACTTGCCAGTTCTTTAGAGGTCGATTCCCTTCGTGGGTACGAAAGACTGGTGTAAATGCAGAGGCCTCCGCCCATCGCAAAAGAAGTTCTTTGGATCTATGGTAGTTACGAAGTGGATTAGAAATGGTTGTGTACCCACCAATGTCACTATGGTTTAACGCATAACCGCTGATACCCGATGTGGTTAGGCCAATGATGGAAGAAGGAAGGCCGTCATTGGTTCCAAAACTCACCATTTGGTCTCCTTCCCAAAAGAGTGTGGAGTTGGCATTGGAATAACTATACCCTGCTCGAGTAAAAAATACAATTTTACCCTCCATACCGGCTTCTTTAATCGCCTCTCGGTTGATTCTTGCCCAATCTACAGGATAACGATTGTGATAGATTTTGGCATCAACACCTGATGCAAGTTTGGCGTCGTAGGGCAACCATTCTCCAAAATCGGCCATCCAACCAGAAAGACCCATTCCAATTAAGTTCTTTTTGATTAAGTCCTTGGTCCAACGCACTGCCCCGGGATTGGTGAGATCAATTAAGTAAGCTGGAAATCCAACGGTTTGGATGAGGTAATCTTCTCCATTTTGGTTTTTGACAAGATATCCTTTTGCTTTTGCTTCCGTTAAGAGGGAATTGGTAAAATCATCTCCTGGTTTTTTCGGATCCGTATCAGCTAGAAAGGAATTAATATAACCTAAGACCTGTACATTTTGATCATTCATCGATTTTACAAATTTTTTAAAATCGGGGTAGAGGGTTTCGTCGGCATACCAACGCCATTTGAGTTGGTCTCCAAAATTGGTAACACGACGCCCACACCAGTCTTGGATCCAAAGTGCGGTCACTGGGTTTCCGGCATCCTTAGCTTGTTTGACAATTGAGGAAACTTTTTCTGTTCCCCCTTGGACCCCGAGCCAAGTTCCGTAAGCCCAATCGGGAAGTTTCGGAAACCTACCTGTTTTTTTGGTATAGGCTTCTATCAGTGCTTTCGAAGAAGTTCCAAGCCAAATAGTCCCGGTAAGAGATTTTTCTGATTGGAAGTCCCAAAATTCCACCTTGGTTTTTTTCGAATTACTAAAATCAAAGTTCGCATAACCACTGTTTTCAAAAAATACAGAACGATTTTCGGAAGTGATGTAGTGAGGAATGGGGGCATAGGTAGTGTAAACATTTCCACCTGCACCAGCCATCAAATTGGCTCCCGCTGTGATGGGCTGGTCTCCCCGACCCACTCCTTGTTCTTCAGTGAATAGGAAGGGTGTTTTTCCTTTGAGTTCATCATAGGTAAACTGTTCTCCAAGTCCATAGATTCGTTCTTCTGGATGGGAACTGTATTGAAATTGGATTCTGTTGAGAGTGGGATCAGAAAGAGTGATTTTGAATTCTATTTCGGTTTCCGATTTGGCGACAAATACGATTTGGTAATCACTTGAACAATCATTACCAGTTAACTTTCCTTTGATGGTAATTTTGCCGGTTTCCTTTTTGATTTCGTCTATTGACTGTTCTGTGCAGGATTTTCGTAAAGCCTCTTTGAATTGAAAGGATGCCATCCGGTATTTGGCAGTTGTCTCTTTGGTGAAAGATTGGAGAAAGGGTTCTTCCAAAGAAAGTTTGATAAAGTCCTTATCCAGCGACTGGTTTTTTAAGGTGAGCTCTTTTGCCGATTGAATCCATTGGATTTGTTTGCTCAGGGGAAACGATTCTTCCGTTTTGGGAAGATGGAAAATGACACGAGACGCACATTCCAAAAATAATAGAGAGAATGATAATAGAAATAATCGAGATGCCATCGACCCCTCCAGGAGCAGGAGTAAGTGGATCGATGGTTTAAGGTTTCGTAAATCCTTTTTTAAACTTTCTTGCGATCGACTCCGCCAACCCGAGGAGGAGCCGCTGCCACTTGTTTGGCACCAAAAACAGCAACCGCTTGTTTCGGTAGGCTCGACTTTCTCCATTCAAACCAAGAACCTTGGTAAGTGGTTACATCGATGTACCCTGCCTCCCTAAGCATCAGCGCCAACAAACAAGAACGTGCCCCGTTGTAATCATAGATGACCGTCGGTCTTTCTGGCATAAATGGAAATCCATTCAGACGTTTTTTGAATAAAGAGCGTTCGATGAGATTTGCTTCCCCATCATAAAGGTTTCTCCAATCCCAAAGGAAGGCTCCAGGCAAACGTCCACAAAGAGTTCCCTCTTCTGGAGCAGTGAGTCTTGGCAACCGGCCTTCGTATTCGTCCATGGTTCTTGCATCGAAGATTTGGAGTTTGGTAAGATTTCGTTCCATAAAGGCTTTGTCTACGACACCTTCGATGGGTTTTACTTTGTCAGCGATCGGTGGCTCTATTTTCAGCTCACCTTTGGATTTATTTCCAGTGGCAGGCCATTTTTGACCAAGAACATAGGCATCTTTGATTCCCATTCCTCGGAGTAAATACACCATACGAGTGGAGAACATTCCCATTCCCTCATCGAAAACAATGATTCGAGTTTTTTTTGATTTTTGAAATTCTTGTACGACAGCGGCCATCGGTCCGTACAATTTCTTTTGGGATTCTGGATCAGATCCGAATGCTTTTTTGATAAATGGATAGTAGTAGGCACCTTCTAATGTTTCTTCTTCATATGCTGATTGGGAACGACAATCGATGAGGAAGTCACCAGGTTCTATTTCGGTTTTAAGAAAGTTCCAGTTCAAAAAAGTATTCTCCTATTTCTTACATTACTTTTCCCCCCCATGAATTTTTGAAAGTCTGAAAACCAAAAAAAAAGTTCATCTATGGTTTGAGACATAATGAGAAAAGAAATCAATTGGATGCCAGTTGATTCTTCGGGGTAAAGAAGCCGATAATCACCATAATCGGTAATCCATGATTAGGCAGTTATACATATACTTCGCATTGATTTTGTTTCTTTTCCTGTCTGGCCTTGTTTTTGCGGACCGCACAACGACAAACTTGTCACTACATACACTTGCGGCAGAAATGGAGGCTTGGAAAGAGAGAAAACCATCCAAGATGATCCGAAAACAGATCCAAAACAATCAAAGTTTGCCTATGGATGATGGTAGTTGCCATTTAGAACCTGCTTCTCGCATTTCCTCTGTCACATACTTTCGCTTCAGTTGCCAAAAAGATTCGGATCCGATGTTGATTCAATTCCAATCTCATCAAAAAAGGAAATTAGATCCTGGGATGTTCCGATTAAGGGCTGTTCATCGCATTGGAAAAAAACAATACTTAGAAATTGAAACAGGTCTTGGTATGACCGAAACAAAACTAGTTTCAAAAATGAGTATGGATGATACAGACTTAGATTATCCAACAAAAAAACAAAGTCCAACCTTGTCTGAAGGTAGGACTTTAACGAAGACCTATAAACCGATTCAGAATCCGAACCTCTTCTATTTTAAATCCATTACGGAGAACCCACGCCGAAGAAAAGAAGTTCCTAGTAATATTGAGGTGTTTTTTGATTCTTCTTGTCCTTTGGAATTTATCGAAAAAGACGAAAGTTTTTATTGGGATCAAACGGTATCTTATGTTTTTCGTATCACATGCATTCGTGATTCTGCTTATAGTTTGATCCGAGTGCCTTCTTCCGCTTCTGGTGATTTGGTTTCATCCAATACGATATGGAAAAATCCAAAACCTGGGGACCGAGTTTTAGGAAATGCCGTCCTAAAAAAAATCACAGAAACTCAAACCTTTTGGGAGAAAATCGTTTTGTATTATGAATAAAATATTTAAAACCTGCATTCTGTTTTTTGTATTGAGTAGGTCAATACTGGCTCAGGTAGATCCTGAGCCGGCAGTAGATTCTATTTTTCGTTCTGTGGTTCTCATTCGTAATGAAGGATTCAATACCGAAAACAAAACGCAACCGTGGATGAAAAAGAATCTATATACTGGATTTGGATCCGGCCTTGTTTTGCCAAACCAAACCATATTAACGAACGCTCATGTGGTGCGCGATGCCAAAAGGATTTTGGTTAAAAGTAGTTTTACTAAGAAAGAATATTTAGCAGATGTTAAATTTATTGGTTATGATTGTGATTTGGCATTATTGCAAGTGCCTGATCCTGATTTTTCGGAACAAACTACATCTTTATCGTTTTTGGAAGGAATTCCTAATTTAGGTTCTGATTTATTACTTCTGGGATTCCCGAATGGAAACGATAGTTTATCAGTGGAAAAGGGGTCGGTCCTTCGGTTTGAAAAAAATCGTTACACCTATTCTGGCTTAGATTATCGAAACGTATTAAAGATCACGGCAAATATCCAACCTGGAAACTCAGGCGGTCCTGCTGTACAAAATGGAAAAGTGGTAGGTCTTGTTTTTCAAATTAGTACTTTGGAACAAGGGATTGCTTATTTGATATCGAATGACATCATTCGTCATTTTTTAGAAGATATAGCTGACGGAAAGTATGACGGGTTTCCTAATATCGGATTTACTTTTCAAAATGGGAATCCCAAAAGTTTAAAACAAGCAATGAAAGTTCCTTCGGACCAAACAGGGATTTTTGTGAATCGAATTTATCCTTCTTCTACATTTGCAAAAGTTTTAAAAGAAAAAGATTTTGTAACGGCAGTGGATAGTTTGCCACTCACAAATGATGGAGAAATTTCACAGTCTAACAAAAAAGAATTCATTATCGATTGGATCGAAAACAAACAACTAAATACAAAAGTGACTGTGAGTTTTTACCGGGCCGGAAAACGTTATGATGCCGAAGTGAATCTACAGAAAAATTATGCTTTAGATTTGTATCGAGATTCTACCGAAGATTATTTTTTGCAGGCTGGATTTGTTTTCCAACCCATCACTCGGTCTTTTTTTCATTCTGAAGATGGAGACTTAGATAGTTCTTTAAAATATCATTATAGTTATTTTATTCAAGATTTGTTATACAGGTATACCACTCGGGACATTGTTCTCAGTTATACATTTAATGATCCTGAAACTTCTAAATACAAAAAGTATAAATACAAAGTAGTTGAGTCGATTAACGGCCGTGTACCGAAAGATTTAAATGAGTTTAAAACCATTTGGAAAGATGGGAAAAAAGGATTTATTGTCCTCAGGTTTCGAGGCATGGATCTACCGATTGTGCTGAGACCCGAGTCTGTTTATCAGATGAACCAACGTGTGAAAAAAAGATATGGTGCAAATTATGAAGAGTTTTAAATTTATTTTTGTAATTTTTTCGATTTTTGCCACCTTACTTCCTCTTGGGGCAGAAGATTTTGAAGACAAACGTGTGATCGAATCGAGAGTTACCTTCCAAAAAACAAGCCACCAAAATCCATGGCTTGTGGGAGAACCTTTTTCTCGAAAGTTAAATTTGATTTATATAGGGAAAGGTCTTTTTTTTGGAGTCACACTTCCCAAACAAAACCCAGTCTTTGCTGAATTTGAATCTTTTGATTATTCCGTTCCTAAGTTAGGAATTAAATCTTACGATGAAGAAACGGGTTTTCTTCTTTTGGAAACAAAAGAGATGCCAAAACTTCCGAAACCAGTGGTATTGGATGCAAAAAATTCGAACAAACATTGTCCTAGCGGAAAGTCTCGTTACGTATTTCTTCCTTTTTCTAAAACACCAATCAAAGTATTTTTACTTGAAAAAAAAGCCTCAGAAGATTCTGATTTTTTCTTCAAGAATCAACTGTTATGTGGTATTACCATCTCTGAATATTTGATTCCGACAGAATATGTGGAAACCTTTTACAAAACAGGTGGGAAAGCTTTTCCTCACCCAGGTTTAGTTTTTGATATCAACCTAACTCCTTCCGAACGTGAGTATTATTCCAAAAGTATATCCAATCCACTGCTCGTAACCGAAGTGGTTCCTGGAGTTGGGCCGGCATACAATTTGTTTCCTGGAGATTTGATCACAGAGATTAACGCAACTTCTCTTTCTAAAATTGATGATTGGGATCGTACGGACAAAGTTTATGATTTAATTTTACGAAAACCAGATGGCAGTTTACGTGAATTAGGTGAGACTATCAAGTTGAAACTCCATCGGAATTTTCAAAACCAAAATGTGAGTTATGATTTAAGAGCCTACGACTCCAATGACTTTCTAATACCTGAAGAAGCAAAAAAAAGAAAACCCCTGTATTTGATTGTCGGTGGTTTTTTCTTTACCGAACTTACGAACGCATATTTGAAAGAGTTTGGTTCGGAATACCGGGTGAAGTCGGAGAAAAAACTCGTTTATCTTTCCGATTACTACCAGAAAAAAGTGCACCCCGTTCGGGAAAAGATAGTGATTTTGAGCCGTGTTTTTCCCCTAGAAGGGAACCTAGGATACCAGGAGTTTCAGGATTTAGTATTAGAGAAGGTAAACGGAACACGGATCACTTCCCTAAGCCAACTAAAATCCCTTCTTCAGTCGGAAGACACCACCTACTATGCGTTTGAGCTATCCGGTGGGAAGATCGCTTTTTTTACACGAAGGGAGATTTTGGACCTCCAACAAGAGTTGCAATTGACTTATAAATTGGGCCGTTCTTACAACTTAGAAGACTAAAATCTAAAAATAGATTTACAATTGTTATAGATTGGAGTTCCCTTTACTCTAAGACTCCACTCTATGAAAATCCTTTTTGTTGATGACGAAGAGACAATCCGCGAATTGTTCTGGGAATACTTCAAAGATGAATTTAATGTCACTCTTGCTTCCGATGGACTAGAAGCACTCACGATCTCTAACCAAAATACATTCGATCTCATTATTTCAGATATCAGCTTACCAAAATTAAATGGGATTCAATTCATTCAAAAACTGAGAGCTGATGGAAACCAAACTCCATTTTTGGTAATTACCGGCGATAGCGACATTCAAATTGCCATCGATGTTTTCCGAATGGGAGCTGTTGATTTTTTTCTAAAACCATTTCGAATGGAGGCCCTTCGCTCCCGAATTAAAAAATTTGAAAATGCAGATATTGATTTAACTCTCCTCTTTAATAGCGGGGAGATCATTCAGTTTAGTTCTGATTGTAAAATGAAACTT
The DNA here is from genome assembly GCF_040833985.1 of Leptospira sp. WS4.C2. Classification (NCBI taxonomy): domain Bacteria; kingdom Pseudomonadati; phylum Spirochaetota; class Leptospiria; order Leptospirales; family Leptospiraceae; genus Leptospira; species Leptospira mgodei. The sequence continues at coordinate 3,441,337 of NZ_CP162139.1, read as the reverse complement.
CGTCCTCAAATCAAAAAATTAAATTCTTATATTGCATTTATTGTAAAACAAATTTTGAATTCTCCATTGGCGACTCAGGAAGATTTGATTTCTATTAAGATTGTTTTGTATGAATTACTCGCCAATGCTATTGAACATGGTGTTGCCGGTGTAAGTTATGTTGAAAAACAAGAATGTTTAGAGGCAAATGAAGATTATTTTAAGTTAGTCGACTCTCGATGCGCAGAGAATAATTCTTCTGTGTTTGTGGAAATTTCAATGGACGATGTTGGTGTTACGATTGTGATTCGAGATGAGGGGAATGGATTTGCTGTAAGCCAAATTCCTAATCCAGTGGTCAACCCAGCTGCTAATTTGGTAAGTGGAAGAGGGATATTTCTTGCTAAGATGAATATTGATTCGATTGTTTATAATGAAAAAGGCAATGAAGTCCGATTTTTCAAAACTTGGTACAAGTTAATGCAATCTTAAAATTGGATTCCTAAAGAAACATAAAATCGTATGTATTCTTTTTTGGGTTCTTCTTCTGTAAACGGTTCCGTAATCCAAACTCGTGTTTTATTTGGGTCCATCAGCGTATAGGACGCACTCATTTGTGCAAATAACTTACCATAATCATTAGATAAAAAACTAAGTTTTCCAATCACTTCCGATCCTTTACCCATAACAGAATCCGAACGATTGAAAAATAGATCCGTACGAAAAAAGGAAAACCAATCCATACCTATTTGGATTCCATAAATACGATTCCCTTTGTTTTCAAAGTTGGGATTGTCTTTTGTGGGAACGTCTCGGAACTGGGGTGGATGGATCAAATCCAAAGATTGGTATAAAAGAAAGGAAGAATATCCACCTAACACTCTCGGTTCGGCAAAATTAGACGCATAACCATTGCTATTTGAATCCAATCGATCCTTTTGATCTTTTTTTGTGACAAGACCCGCTAAGGCAAAGCTGAATTTTTCCCTTTTAGAGTGTAGGGATAGATATCCCAAATAGGAATTGGTAGCCGTTTGGTTTTCGGACCAAGGGTTGGATGAAGATTTGGATTCTCCTATAAGTCGAATTCCCGCTAAATCAATTGCCCAGGTTTCCCAAAATTTTCGTGATTGGAATTCCATTCCGCTATAGGAATAACGCCCAGAAATCTTTTGGCCCGATAGGATTTGTCCGTTAGAATTATGATTGGGGTCGGAGTATACATAATGGAAAAAACGAAACTCTTCCCAAAATAATGTTTTTTCAGAACTGATAAGGCCTCCGTAAATTTCTCTGCGGTATCCAATCCAAGGAGGTCCAAACCAATTTTCTAATTCTGGTTTGGCATTTAATTGAATCCCTGTTATGCGAAATCCAGAGGAATGCGAAATGGATACCGATCCATAATTGGCCATTCCTACAAAGAAAAACCCATACCGATCCAACCTGTTGAACCCTCGGCCAACTTCGAATGCTAATTGGATTCCTGAGATTTCTTTGGAAAGTAGGGCCGTGGCTTCGGAATCGTAAATGGTACGGACTTCCTTTTCAATAACCCTTTCTTCGGAGAGGAGAATTCTCGGCGCGAGAAGGAATCCTAAGTTCCAACCTTGACCTGCATAATAAAAGAGAGTAGGTGTTGTTAACTGTCCTTGTGTATAGTAGCGGTTGGCCTTTTCGGAATCCGCGCCGCCTTTTTGAGACTGGAACCTTCCCCCGCTGATGACCTCAGTTTGAACGCCGAAACTCGTGGTTTCAGAAGCCTTCGGAATCTTTTGGATTCTATCTTGAACAACCACTCGTCCAAAATTGCGATTGGCACGATCGTCGTCCATAACGGAGTCGGAATAGGACTGAGCGGCAAGAATCGAAAAAAAAGAAAGAAAGAGAAGGGAAACTATCCCGATACTTGTAGGGATGAAGAAAATACTTTTGAAATACAGACATGGATTTCTTCTCATTTTCCCTCTTCTGTTGGTTATTTTTTCTTATAGGGAAGCTGACACTCGTTTTTCTCAGGATTTGAGTCGGTTTTTTGAAAAGGCTGACCATAGCAAAGAGGAAGCAGTATTATTTGCCTATCTTACAGAAGCAGAAAAAACAAATTTTTCTCCTCGCCGAAGAAAAGAACTTTCGAGAGCAATTGTTCGATTTTCGCAAAAGTTACAATTTCCCGATGGTACTTTGTTAGGTGGATATCCACCGAATCCTTCTTTGTTTTTACTCGCTTGGGCAAAAACAAGATCGGATTTTCGAATCAATAACGCCGAAGGTTATGGAGTTTTGAGATTGCCGGAAATCTTTGTCCGAGACTTTGAAATGTCATCAGGAACCAAAATCAATCGAGACTATGACATCCAAAACGATTCCATCCAATTAAAAATGGTCCTCTTAAAACTAAAGGAATTCCTTGCCGAAGGGAAGTCAGTCAAAGAAGCGTATCTGAAATTATATGGAAACAATGTTTCGCCTAGAGAATGGGAAACTTTGGAGACAAACTATAAAAAAATATTCGAGTTTGTTACTTCCGAAAGTAAGCCATAAAATAACCGGTCAAAAGCAACCAAGATACAATCTGACCAAGAAAGAGTGAAATAGCGGCTCCATTGGCACCCCAATCGGGAATGATCCAATAGTCAAAGATGGCACCAAAGAGCAAACGTAGTAAAGCAAGTCCCGCCAAAAGCCTTGGCAATCCCAAAGCAAAGAGGGCTGTTCCTAAGGGAGCAAATACCAATTGTAATAAAAAGTTCGGGTATAGGATTTTGAAAACTGAGATGGAATTAGTATACTTTGTCCCAAATAACAATGTTAAGATGGGTTCGGCGAGTAAAATTCCTGGGGCGAGGGCAATGGCAATCATTCCGCCTAAAAAAACAGATTTTTTTAGGACAGTGGGGAACTCTTCCGTTTCCGCAAGCCGTGCCATTTTTGGATAAATGATAGAATTGAAAGTAGCAAGAATGATGATAAACCCGCTAAATAATTGTAAGGCGGTTCCATAATCTGCAACAATTTCTGGGGGATGGAATTGGTTTAAAAAGAAAATTTCCAATCTGTCAGATAGGATGGCACAGATGGAAGCAGCAAAAGCCCATAGATTAAAAAGTAAAAGTTTTTTTTCGTTCGTTCGAATCTCTGAAAACTCTGCGGTAAAAGAAATCTCTTCTTTGCCAAAAAATATAAAAAATAAAAACAAAACAAAAATCGGTGCAATACAAAAAATCGCAAGAATATCCATGTAAGTCAGTGCATGAATACTGGACTCCGACAAATAAATTAATAACAAAAGTCGAACTACGTTTGGAAGTGGATTCCAAAGAGACAATGATTTATACTTGCGGTAAGAAACAAAAAGACTTTCGAAGTAGGAGATAAAAGAAATGATGATCCCACCGAATAACAAAAGTAATAATACAAAATAGTTTTCATCACCAGTAATGTAAGCAACCAAACATACTAACGACAAAAATAAGAAGGAATAAAATTTAATCCTTAGAGATGCATTCAGGATCGCACCTGGATTTTCTTTTCGTTCTGCCATCGGAGAGATGTATTTGATAAGGGCATTGGGAAGGCCAAATTCAGCAACCGCCAAAACAACGGGTAAAAAACCTAAAAAATATTGGAGTTTTCCGTTTTCTGCTTTGCTTAACAAATTCACGGAATAAATCATAAACACCAAATTGGTGATCGCGGATAAGGCTTTAGAGCTACTAACAAAGATGGAGTTTTTTAGGACTCCTTCTTTCATTAGTTCCGTTTTTAAAATCTGAAATATCTTTTTTAATTTTTGCATGTATTAGTTTTGCAAAAACTTTCCTTTTTGGATTTTTTGCAAAATCAAAGGAACAAGGAAAACAAGGGCAAATCCAACAACCAAGTAGCGGATGTATCTCAAAAACAAATCATCTTTCCAAATGGATTTTTTGATTAGAATCCCAGGTAGTACATAAAGTAACAAGATCACTGTGACTAATACTAACAAACGAACAAGAACCGTATTCCAAAAAATGCGGAATTCTTTGGTTCCGAATGAGAAACTAAATTGAGGAAGAGACCAATCTAAAAACTCTAATTTGCTAAACCTTGGATAAAAAAGAATTCCAAGCCAAAAACCAGCAAGAGCACCACTTGCCATAAGTACGCCCGACAAACTATGGTGGTGTTCTACTGAAAGAAATGGCGAATCCATCGATATTGGCGATAGAGTTACGACAATTCCTAAAAGACTCAACGTGCGATACTTTTCTGTATGTAGGAAGGTTTGTTTGGAATTTTTATGGTAAAATTGATTCAGTAAAAATAGCAGGATCACTAAATGAAGGACACCCAATCCAAATCCCAAACTAACATCTCCCAAATAATGTACCTTGAGATACATTCTAGAAAACGGCATAAATAGGATGATGAGAATGGATACAATTCGGAACCAAAGTTTCGGGATTCTGTAAGCTAACAAACCCCAGACGACAACGGCAGAATAAACATGACCTGAGGGCAAACCAAAAGCCTTTTCATCGAAAGCGTCGGGATAAGGAAAAGGTCTTGGACTTTCCAAATAGAACTTTAAGAGAGAAACCATCACCGCCGATGTGAGAAGTCCGAGCGAGAGTTCGAAAGCGAGTTTGGGTCGAAAGTAAATATAAACAAAAGAGATCAGACTGAGGAAAAAACTACTTCCTCCCAGGTAGTGGCAGATGGTGGAGATGGCGAGAAAAACTCCACCGAGTGTTGGGTCCCAAAAATGTAGGGAATCCAGGGGTAGGGAGGAAAACCAAAGGGAGTTCTGTGCTAGGAGGAGTTCTTTCATAGGAATTTCCTATCTAAGATGAAAATCCAACTTGATTTCATAAAGTTTTATTTTGAAATATGTGATGATTCTATGGATTCCAACCAAAACGCCTCTGATATATTAGAAAGTCTCTTTGTCATCCCTCGGGAAGTTCCAAAAACCATCCTTCGTAACCTCCTGGAACTCATTTATGATGTTAAAGTGGCTGGATCCGAAAATATACCTGAATCCGGAGGGGCTCTCATTATTTCGAACCATACGGATTATTTGGACATTCCTGTCCAAGGTGCCTTTGCTGATCGCAAAATTGTCTACTTAGGTAAATATGAACTCTTCCATCCGCAAGAAGAGATTATGGCCATCGTCAATCATAAAAACTCTCCTTTTCAATACCCGCCCTTAAGCCTTACCAAACCAGTCGTTGAGATATTATTGAATTCTCTTGGAAGCGTGGTGAAAAAGAACCTAATCAATTGGGGGAGTATGCCCATCATTCGTAATGCGGCGAAGGATTCAGAAATGGACAAACGGGCGGCGATGGACTACTACGAAAAATTGGAAACCTATATGGTGGACCTGATGAAAGAAGGGGAACTTCTTTCCATCTATCCAGAAGGATCAAGGTCAGAAACGGGAGAGATCCAATCCTTTCGAGCAATGGCGGCAAAACTAGCCATCCGGGCTGGGGTTCCGATCATTCCTTCCGGAATTGTGGGGGCGACCAATATGTCCAAACCCAAGGCCTTCTTGACAGGGGATGCTTTCAAAACCAAAATTCGTTATCTGATTGGGAAACCCATCCTTCCGTCCGAGTTTCCGACGGGTCCTGAGAAAAAAGCGGCCAAAGAGCTGACAGAAATTCTGGAAAATCGCGTGCGAGAACTGATGAAAAAGGCAGAATCTATACTTTAGTCTCGACCGCTCGGAAAAAATATGGCATAGTTTCACAAGCTATGTCATTCCCGTCACATTTTCCAATTGAATCCGTAACAATCATTCTAGAACGTTGTTCTCTATGACGACCGAAACCCTTGCTTACACCCCCCAAAACAAAATTCGCTTTGTGACGGCGGCCTCTCTCTTTGATGGCCATGATGCCTCGATCAATATCATGCGTAGGATTTTGCAACAGAGTGGGGTGGAAGTAATCCACTTGGGACACAACCGGAGTGTCCAAGAGATTGTCCAGTGTGCGATCCAAGAAGACGTACAAGGAATTGCCATCACCAGTTACCAAGGTGGTCATGTGGAATACTTTCAATACATGATTGACTTATTGAAAAAGGAAGGAGCCGGTCATATACGTGTGTTTGGTGGTGGTGGCGGAACCATCCTTCCTTCCGAAATTGAAATTCTTCATAAATATGGTGTGGCACATATCTATTCTCCTGATGAAGGAAGAACTCTTGGCCTGCAAGGTATGATCAATGATGTGGTCAAAAAATCAGATTTCCCTACACCACTCTCATTTAACGGAGATTTGGCGTCACAGATTCAAAAGAAAAATTATTTAGCACTGGGGCAAGCCATCACACAGATGGAATTTTCTCTCCTGCAAGAAAAAACAAATTACTCTATCAATTTAGAATTTCCTCCACCTAAAAAAACAATTCCCGTTCTTGGGATCACGGGAACTGGTGGAGCAGGTAAGTCTTCCTTAACGGATGAACTGGTTCGTCGTTATTTACATGACTTTCCAAACCAAACCATCGCCATTTTATCTGTAGATCCATCCAAAAGAAAAACAGGTGGGGCTCTCCTTGGTGACCGAATTCGCATGAATTCGATTTTTAATGAAAAAGTTTATATGAGGTCCTTTGCCACAAGAGAAGCAAACATTGCCCTCAATCGTAGTGTCAAAGGTGCCATTCAAATTCTAAAGTCAGCAGGGTATGACCTAATCATTGTAGAAACTGCGGGTATTGGACAAAGTGATTCCGAAATTACAGAAGTCGCTGATGTTTCGTTATACGTGATGACACCGGAGTATGGTGCGGCCACTCAATTAGAAAAAATCGATATGATCGATTATGCGGATGTGATTTCCATCAACAAGTTTGACAAACGAGGAGCACTCGACGCACTCCGGGATGTAAAAAAACAGTACCAACGATCTCGTAATTTATTCAACGATCCCATTGATGCGATGCCGGTTTTTGGAACGATTGCTTCTCAGTTCCAGGATGCAGGGACAGATGAACTCTACGCTCATTTGATTGGGGTTGTGATTGAAAAGTGCCAATTGGATTGGAAATCGAAATATTTAAAAAATCAAATCGGAAGAGAAGCCTCGGTTGTTCTTCCTCCCGACCGCATTCGGTATTTGACAGAAATCAAAGAAGAAATTGATCGCAATGGAGAATGGATTCAGAAAGAAGCAGAGACTGCCAGATCCGCCTATCAATTGAAAGGTGCAATTGCAGTTCTTTCTAAAAAAGGAAAACCAACAGTCGACTTGGAGTCCGAATATCAATTGTTATGGGACGCTTTGTCTTTAGATTCACGAAACATTCTCGATACATGGTTAGAGAAATTAGAATCCTTCCGTAAGGAACAGTATTCCTATTTTGTTCGTGGTAAAGAAATTAAAGTAGAAAATTATACCGTTTCTCTCAGTCATTTGAAAATTCCAAAAATTGCCACTCCTCGTTTTGTGGATTGGGGTGATATTTTACAGTGGTCTTACCAAGAAAACTTCCCCGGTTTTTTTCCTTACACGGCAGGTGTTTATCCATACAAACGAAGTGGAGAAGACCCGACTCGTATGTTTGCCGGAGAAGGTGGACCCGAACGAACCAACCGTCGTTTTCATTATTTGAGTTCGGGAATGCCTGCCAAACGTTTATCAACAGCCTTCGACTCAGTTACGTTATACGGGGAAGACCCTGATGTCCGTCCCGATATTTATGGAAAGATTGGAAACTCCGGTGTGAACGTAGCCACTCTCGACGATGCTAAAAAACTCTATTCTGGGTTTGATTTGTGTGATCCATCCACTTCGGTTTCTATGACGATCAATGGGCCAGCACCGATGGTTCTTGCCTTCTTTTTGAATGCGGCCATTGACCAAGCTTGTGAGAAATACATTCGGGCAGAAGGGAAAACGGAAGAAATTCAATCCCAAATCAAAAAGATATATGCAACCAAAGGGCAACCTGTTCCAAGTTTTGATGGGCCTTTACCGGAAACTAACGATGGTTTGGGGTTAATGCTCCTTGGTGTGACCGGAGACGAAGTCCTACCGATCGACGTATATGCAAAACTAAAAAAAGATGCCCTTTCGCAGGTCCGGGGAACGGTGCAAGCGGACATACTCAAAGAAGACCAGGCACAAAATACTTGTATTTTCTCCACAGAATTTGCCTTAAAGATGATGGGGGACATCCAACAACACTTCATTCAAAATGCAGTGCGGAATTTTTATTCGGTTTCCATTAGTGGTTATCATATTGCGGAAGCAGGAGCCAATCCCATCACACAAGTGGCTTTTACTTTGGCCAATGGATTTACGTATGTGGAGTACTACTTAAGTCGAGGAATGGACATCAATGAGTTTGCTCCAAACCTTTCCTTCTTTTTTTCTAATGGGATCGATCCTGAGTATTCTGTGATTGGTCGAGTGGCTCGCAGGATTTGGGCCAAAGCCATGAAGTTCAAATACCGAGCCAATGAACGTTCGCAGATGTTAAAATACCATATCCAAACATCAGGTCGTTCTCTCCACTCTCAAGAGATTGATTTTAATGACATTAGAACCACGTTACAGGCGTTATACGCTATATATGATAATTGTAATTCCCTTCATACTAATGCTTATGATGAAGCGATTACCACTCCCACAGAAGAATCAGTGCGCCGGGCAGTGGCAATCCAACTCATCATCAATCGGGAGTTAGGTCTAACCAAAAATGAAAATCCATTGCAAGGTGCCTTTATCATCGAAGAACTCACAGACCTTGTAGAATCTGCGATCTTAACGGAATTCAACCGTTTGACGGAAAGGGGTGGTGTTCTTGGTGCGATGGAGCGGATGTACCAAAGGAATAAAATCCAAGAAGAATCCCTTCATTATGAAACCTTAAAACATACGGGTGAGTTTCCAATCATCGGTGTGAATACATTTTTAAACAGTAATGGATCTCCAACTGTCATTCCAGGTGAGGTCATTCGTTCGACAGATGAGGAGAAACAACATCAAATTGGAAATTTAAAGGCGTTTCAAAAACGAAATGGAGTCAAAACCATTGATGCCATTACAAAATTAAAACAAGTGGCTCGAGCGAAAGAAAATATCTTTCACGAGTTACTGGAAACAGTGAAAGTGGCGTCCTTAGGGCAGATCTCCCATGCCTTGTATGAAGTGGGAGGTCAGTACCGTCGCAATATGTAAACAAAGGAAAGGGTAGAGCATTACCCTTGGTGATTCTATGATTTCTTGGGATTTGATCAAAAAACACAAACTGGGAATTCCATTACTTTGGGACATAACCATGGTCTTTGTTGTCCTTGGCAACCTAGCTTTGATAGTTTTTGATCTAAGTTATTTGAGTTTGCGACCGTTTTACTTTCATAAGTTTCCTGAAATTTTAGAATTGTATGATAAACCGATTTTAGGAATTGAAAACCACCGAACGACAACCGCTTACACTGATTTGGTGGATGATTTAAAATACCTCACCCAACTGCGAGATGACACATTTAGAGAAAACCAAAGAAAAATCACAAGAGAAGAAATTTATAAAGTTCTGACTTCATTAAAATTACAAGTATCCAATGAAAGGTTCGAATTGTTATACGCCGAATTTGAAAAAGCAATTCAGATTGAGGATGTCCAACTCCGCAGAAAAAAAGTAGAAGAAATCTTAGTCCAACTCAATGACTTTTTTAGTGTTATGGAAGAGACCGATGAAATCACAACTCTGAGTGAATTATCTGAAAAATATGCTTTTATCAATCGTTTGAGTGTTGAATCCAACGAGTCAAAAGAAATTACCTCCATCTTGCAAAGAATGGACAAACGAATGTTAGAGATTGTGGAATCGAATCCCTTTGCGATGTCGGGACAAACTAAGTTTTTATCTGAGATCCAAACCAGTATCAAAAACGAATACCAAACTCATAAAACAAAAGCGCGTGATATCAAATTAAGACAAGAATTGGATCCTGTACTCAATCGAGATCGGATTCCTTCGACCGTGGTGGCTTTCGCTTGGTTTTGGCGGGATCAGGACAGATCTCTCGAACAGAAAATTGATTTTTTTAATTCCCACTTTAGGGAGTATTTTGCTCTGAATTATTACAGAGCGATTTCCTCAGATGGAAGTCCGGTAAACAACTACTTATTGTTAGATGCTCCTTTTCTCTTTTTCTTTTTGGCAGAATTTATCATTAGTTGGCTTATTGCCATTCGCAATAAATCCTATATCGCTTGGTTTTTGTATCCCATTTATCACTGGTATGATGTGCTTGGTCTGATTCCGATTGTAGAATTCCGGTTTTTCCGTTTGGTGCGCGTCTATAAAATCTATTTGATGTTACAAACCAATCAGTTCACTCGCATTTTAGGAAATGATTTGATTAGTAAAACATTACGGTATTATTCCAATATCATCAAAGAAGAAATTTCCGATATTGTAACGATTCAAATCCTTACTGAAACACAAAATGAAGTGAAGTCGGGGAACTCTCTTGACCAATTGGTGAACGCTATTGATCAAAATAGGGATGAATTAAAAAAAGTGGCGATCAAAAATATTGCTAAGTCGGCCCAGAATCCCAACTTACAGGCATTAATTCAAAATTTGGTAACGGAAGTATCGGAACGTGTTTCTGCCAATATGAAACCAATTTCTCTTCTTCCCAAAGAAATGCAGGCTAATTTAACCAAACAAATTAGTTTAACCATATATTCTGCTATTTCACAAGCAACGGTCGCTATGGCCACCGATCCATCGGGAAGAAAGTCTATCGAGAATTTGATTGATTATCTCATCGATGAAATGATTCTGATTGCGCAAGATCCCGATATGGTAAAACTCAATACCAATATCACTGTGGCACTCATTGAAAATATGAAGAAGTCGATCGGTGAGAAAAAATGGCTCAAAGCAGAAATTGCAAATAGTTAGTACTTAAAACAAAAGATATCAGTTAATCTTTCGAACACTGTTTTTCAGTAAAAAAAGTCTTGTTTTCGTAAGAAAACAAGATGAGATCGATCCACTTTGATTTCGTTTTCTAAATTTTTTATCCTTGTTTGTTTGGTTTTATTTCCGGCATTGATGGCTGTTGCAAATCCCAAAACAAAAAAAAACAAAACACAGGGATGGAATCTAAAGAATCAAAAAGGGAATTGGAAACCAATGGACCTTGTATGGGAAGAAAGCTCTGGTGCTGTTGCCCCTGAGTTTCGGTATGGAAAACAATACCGCCTAGTTGCGGGACAAAATAAAATTTTACTCACCCGTAAAGTATTCCGCGCGAACAACCAAATACTCAATGAAACGAAAGAAGTATCTTCGAAACTTTATGAATCGTGGATGCAAAAACTTTTTCAAACAGGGATAACATCTTTAACTTTCGAATCTCCACCAACAGAGATAATTACCGGTGTGAGTTACAACTATGTTTCTTTTCAGCTGGGTTCCGCCAAATCGAGGTTTTATTACCGTCTAGAAGAACGTAAAGAGCCAAGTTGGAAACAAAAAAATACTATCATACATATCATTGAGAGGATGAAACCATGAATTTAAAATTAAACAGAATGATCGTTGGAATTTTGCTTTTGTTTGCGAGTGCAATTCTCGCGGAAGAATTTGATCCAAGTAGTGTTCGGTCTCCTGGATGTAAACCTGGAACTTTTTCTTGTGGATACATTCCGAGTTCCAAGGAAATCCAAGATAGTATCCCTCTCAAAAGAGATTTTAACTCGTTTGAGGAAATACCAAAATCTATAGATTTATCTTCACAAATGCCACCTGTGGGAAACCAAGGCCGACAAAATAGTTGTGTGGCATGGGCGACTGGTTATGCGATTAAATCCTATCTATTAAAAAACAAAGGACAGGTTTCGGAATACGATCCACCTTTTGCTGGCGGAAAGGGGAATTATGTTTTTTCCCCTGCTTTTATCTACAACCAACAGAATGGGGGGGAAGACAAAGGGTTGTATTATTACAAAACAATGGAGTTTTTAAAGTCAAGTGGTGTGGCTCCTTGGAGTAGTATGCCATACACAGATAAAGACTATCTTTCCCAACCTTCGCAAAGTTCTAAAAAAGAAGCTCTCAAATACAAAATTAAATCCTTCTCTAGATTAAATTATAAAAACCCCGATGAGATTAAGCGGGTGTTAGCCGGAAAGAATGTGGTAATGGTCGGAATGATCATAGATGACGCATTTTATAAATTAAAAGGTTCTGCCATTTATGATGAGAATGGTGGCCAAAGTTTCGGTGGTCATGCCATGACAATTGTTGGTTATGATGACAGTAAAAAATCCAAGTCGGGAAAAAAAGGTGCGTTTAAGTTACAAAACTCTTGGGGAACGAGTTGGGGAGATAAAGGATTCGGTTGGGTGTCTTATTCTATGCTTGCCAAGGTGGGACAAGAAACCTATGCAATTGTTGATGAGCCGGCGCCGCAAAACACACCAACGGTGGTGGCACCAATTAAAAAACAAATCGTTCCCCCGACGGAAATCAAGGTTTCTAAAGGTGAGTTTGATACAAAAATTGTTTTAACTTGGAACCACCAAGATTTGGCGGTTGCTTATTTAGTCCAAAGAAAAGAAGAGTCTGAGTTTTATGATCTTGGTTATTCAGACAAGCCAAGTTTTACCGATTTATATGTTTCACCTAACTCTACATATGTGTATCGAATCATATCTGTGGGTGCGGAAGAAGTATCTATTGCGTCTTTGGAAGTCGAGGGATTTACTGCAGCGGAACCTCAGTCGAATGGGAACATTGGCCAAGTGGCAGGTCTTATGGGTACAGTTTACGTTAATGGAAATACTCCCAATGTGGAACTGAGTTGGTCTGAATTAGACGGAGCCACAAGTTATACTATCTCTCGTTCTGATTCCTCTTTGAAATGGAAAAATATTGGAACCACCAAAACACCAAGTTTTATTGACCCTTCTCCCAAACTAGGCGAATCAAATTTTTATAGAGTAAGTGCTTCTGTTCAATCAAAACCATCTGGTGATTGGAGTGACGCTGTTGCCATTGATGTGGCAGACCAGACTTTGTTACCTAACCAAGTGAGCCATCTAACTGCGACTAGTGGGGATTATGCAAATAAAATAGTTTTAAATTGGAATGCGGCTCCTGGTGCAAAAACGTATTATTTATATCGATTTGATGAGAGGGCCGAACCTTCTGGACAGTTTGAAATATCTGGAACTAGTTATAATGATTCAGATCCAGCCATTCAAAATGGGAACCAATATTTATATACGATCATTGCTGCAAATGATCTGGGTTATGCGGAGCCAAGTGAAGTCGCCTTTGGAAAAACAGATCCTGGTCTTACAAAAAGAGCGGGTGGAATTATTTTACCATCACCGAAACAACTAACATCAAATCCTGTTGGTAAGGATAAAGTCATTACCTTGAAATGGGATTCTGTAAAAGACAGTTTTGAATACTATATTTACCGTAAACAGGTGAAAGGAGCGAAATCGGGGAAATTGGAATTTCTATCCAGTGTTGACGCTAAAAAAACTACATTCAGTGAAACTTTCCCTGGGAACTCGGGAGATTTGTTTTTATACTCAGTTCGGTCTAAATCGGAATTTGGTTCGGAGTCGAAAGATTCGAATTTTGTATCTGTATTTTGGAATGAACCAAAGGTTCAAGTGAAAAAAAGAGCCATGTCTTTGGAAGAGTTACCTACTGCGTTTGTTGGAAAGTGGAACTCCATGTATTGGAATCCAAAATCAGGCCCGCAAATGGTTGGAATAGAAATTCAAGGGAATGGCCAAGATTTTACCGCTAAGTTAAAGTTAAATGATAAGGAAATTCGAGAAATTAAAGGAACTTGGTCACCTGGTAGTCATACTTTGAAGGCAAAGGGGTTTTTATTTGAATTATCTAAATCAATGGAAGGAAATTCTCTGGCTCAGTTCGGTACCATCAAAGACTTTAGTGATGGTACCGAACTGAGTTTTACCAAAGAGTAGGAAGATGTAACTTACCTATTGAGAGAGAATTATATAGTCATCAAAGACTATATTGTTTGTAGATACATCCAAAGAGCTTTGAGTTCGGTATCATTCAATTGGCCCAAACTTTTCCAAGGCATTGGGAATTTCATCTCGGAACCATCAGGACGTTTTCCTGTTCTGATGGTTTTTATAAAAGTTGATTCCGTATAATGTGTTAAACCATTTTTGCTAATATCTTGAGCTGCTGGCCATTCGGGAGGAGCTCCTTGGATGGGACCACCTTTCAAACTAAAACCATGGCACCCCGTACAAGTCGAGGCTACATACTTACCATATTCTAATGATATCGATGGTATAATTTTTGTTATGTGATTAGCTTCGTGGTTGATGATCTCTGCTGATACAAAGACGGGAATTTCTCCAATTAAAAAAAGAAATCTACCCAGTGGTCCAGCTTTGATCTCCCCTAGAGGTTTGTCTATCGCCGGTGAAGAACGGAGGAAAGAGATTAATTTTCCAACATCTTCATTGGTCATTCCTTGGAAATCAGTTGACGGCATAAATAATAATGCCCTGCCATTTTTGCCGACACCATGACGGATGGCAATGGCCAATTCTTCATCGGTTCTGTCGGCCAAAATTCCTCCTTTACCTGATGTTAGGTTAGCACCAGAAAAAGTTCCAAGTGCTGGATCTTCGATAAAGGTTCTTCCACTTCCGTCAACGTCATGGCAATCTCCACATCCTCTGGATTGATAAAGACGTTTTCCTTCAGCAATATCCATAGGTTTGGAAAATTTTGGAATAGAAACCGACTTTACATCGTACGTTTTGTTCATTCGCTCTGAACTGAAAACATAAATAGTCGTGACTAACACTACAAGGATGCCCACTAAAGAAAGAAAGGTGATCGTAAAGATACGAGAAATTTTTTTCATACGTGGGCAAAGAGATAGGAGACGTTGTTTTTGGTCAAGGGGAATTGGACAGGGTTTGGTGTGGTACAGGATTGGATATTTGTATCCCCGCCCGATTTGAGGGTGGGGAACTAGACCCGCCGCCCAATGGTTTCCTTTTATCACAATTTCCGAATTCCCACAACTCCATCTTTTTTTTGATAAAAATTTCTTATCAAAAGTTCATAGTTTTGTAGCAGATTTCGATTTTGATTCGATAGACGATGTTATGTGTTAAGAGTTAGATCGAAGAAAGTTTTTATATTTTCTATATTGATTAGGCCACTGTATCGTCTGAGACGATTAGGTGCTTGTATCTTTCTGGTTGGTCCGTTTTTAAATAAAATTCCAAAATGGTTTCTACGTCTGCTTCTGTTTTCATGGCAAACCACTTGCCTTCCGGGTAGGAAACTTGGATGGGACCCAGTTCACACCGATCGAGACAACCGGATTTTTGAACACGAAACTTGTATTCAATTCCAGCTTTCGCTGCTTTTAGTTTCAGGAGTTTTAATAGTTCGATAGAACCTTGATTCCCGCAAGACACCCGTTCGCCGGGTGCCCTTTGGTTTTCACAAACAAAAATATGTTTTTCGTAAAACATGTAATTTGGTTTTTCCTAAACGGCGTAGTCTTCCATAGGAATACAGGAACAAACAAGATTCCTGTCTCCATACACGTTGTCCACGCGGCCAACACTCGGCCAGAACTTACGAGCACGTAGCCAGGGCAATGGGTAGGCAGCTCGTTCTCTTGGATAGGAATGTTTCCAAGAATCACTAATGACCATGTCTGCAGTGTGAGGAGAATTTTTTAAAGGATTGTCTTCTTTCGAAAGAACTCCTGATTCGATGTCTTTGATTTCACCTGCAATGGCTAACATAGAATCAATGAATCTATCAAGTTCTTCTTTGGATTCTGACTCAGTTGGTTCTACCATTAAAGTTCCAGGAACAGGGAAGGACATGGTAGGTGAGTGGAATCCGTAGTCGATCAAACGTTTGGCAATATCTTCTACTTCAACGGCACTTGTTTTTTTGAAACCACGCATATCTAAAATACATTCGTGGGCCACAAGCCCTTTGTTTCCGCGATACAATACGGGAAACGAAGACTCTAATTTTTTAGCAATGTAGTTGGCATTGAGAATCGCCACCTTAGTTGCAAATTGTAATCCTTCGAAACCAAGCATCGCAATGTAAGCCCAAGAGATCACAATGATGGAAGCTGATCCCCAAGGGGCAGCGGAGACCGCCCATTGGCTGTTATTCGATCCATTTTCCACAAGGCTGTGCCCAGGAAGGAAAGGTGCTAAATGTTCTGCCACTCCAATCGGGCCAACACCTGGTCCACCACCACCATGAGGGATACAAAAAGTTTTATGTAGATTTAAATGGCAAACGTCCGCTCCAATATCAGCAGGCCTTGTGAGTCCCACTTGGGCATTCATATTGGCTCCATCCATATACACCTGACCACCGTTATCGTGAATGGCTTGGCAAATTTCTTTGATGGAAGCTTCAAACACACCATGAGTGGAAGGATAGGTCACCATAAGGGCACCTAAACTATCTTTGTATTCGATCGCTTTTTTCTTTAGATCAGCCACGTCAATATTCCCATTGGTATCACAATTGACTGGCACCACTTTGAATCCAGCCATCACTGCAGATGCGGGGTTGGTTCCATGTGCAGAGATAGGAATGAGACAGATGTCTCTATGCATATCATTACGACTTTGGTGGAAATTTCGAATGGCTAGTAAACCTGCATATTCTCCTTGCGAACCAGCGTTAGGTTGGAGAGAAACTTCCGCAAAACCAGTGATTTCACAAAGCCATTTTTCTAATTGGCTAAAAAGAGTTCGGTATCCTTCAGTTTGGTTTTCCGGAACAAAAGGATGGATATTTGCAAGTTCTGGCCAAGTGACAGGATACATCTCAGTCGATGCATTGAGTTTCATCGTACAAGACCCAAGCGCAATCATAGACGTGGTGAGAGATAAATCTTTGGCTTCGAGTCTACGGATGTAACGCAACATTTCTGTTTCTGTATGGAAACTATTGAAAACAGGATGAGTCAGATACTCAGACTTTCTTTCCATAAGTTCTGGAATTTTCCATTCTTCTTTTGCAGTAAGATCTTCTAATTGGAAATGAAGGGCTTTGTTTTCGTTAAAAATTTCGAGTAGGTCTTTGATATCTTTTAGATTGGTGGTTTCATCTAAAGAGATGCTGATCACGTGACCTGAAACTTGTCTGATATTGATTTCTCTTTCTTCTGCATAGTGAATGATCTCTGCAGAGGAAATTTTAGACAACTCCACACGAATGGTATCGAAGTATGGATTCGAAATGATTTTGTATCCGAGTTTTTCAAGTCCAGTGGCAAGGATGGTTGTCATCCGGTGGACACGGGAAGCAATTTGTTTTAAACCTTTTGGCCCATGGTAAACGGCGTACATCGAAGATAAAACAGCGAGTAAAACTTGCGCTGTACAAATGTTAGACGTTGCTTTGTCACGACGGATATGTTGTTCTCGTGTTTGTAGGCTTAGGCGGTAACCAGGTTTTCCTTGTGAATCTTTGGACACACCAATGAGACGACCAGGCATGTTTCGTTTGTATTCTTCTTTGGTAGCGTAGTATCCGGCATGCGGTCCACCAAATCCAAGAGGCAATCCAAAACGTTGTGTACTTCCCACAACCACGTCCGCATTCATTTCACCCGGTGCTTTTAAGATGGTAAGTGCTAAAAGATCCGCAGCGACTACAGTTTTGGCACCCACCTTGTGTAAACTTTCTATAAATTCACTGTAGTCATAAATGGTTCCATCAGTGGATGGGTATTGGACAATCGCTCCAAAAAAATCATTGGAAGGAACCATCTTCTTAAAAGATCCCACAACGATATTGATTCCGAGAGGAATGGCACGTGTACGAATCACATCTAAGGTTTGTGGATGCACCGATTGAGAAACAAAAAATGATTTTCCTTGTGTATCTTCTTTGAGAGAGAAGAGCATATTCATCGCTTCGGCAGCAGCGGTTCCTTCATCCAGTAGGGAGGCGTTGGCAATTTCCATTCCTGTCATGTCAGTGATCATCGTTTGGAAGTTAATGAGAGCTTCCATACGGCCTTGTGCAATTTCTGCTTGGTAAGGAGTGTAAGCAGTATACCAACCCGGATTTTCTAAAATATTTCTTTGGATTACGGCAGGTGTGATACAAGAATAATATCCAAGACCCAAGTAGGATCTATAGATTTTATTTTTTGATACGATTTTCTTCAGTTCTCTTTGTAAAGCATACTCACCAATCGGTTTTGGAAGGCTTAGTTCCTTTCGCAAACGAATGTTTTCGGGAACTGCATCGTTGATGAGATCATCCAATTCCTTGTAACCAATGGTGGAAAGCATTGCGGTAACAGTTTCCTCTGTGACACCAACATGGCGTCGGAGGAAAGTATCGCTTGGTTCCAATGATTCTTCGTAAGGGGAATGGAGAGGTGATGTAGGTTTTACAGAACTCACTTTAGAAAAACTCCTATTAATCCAGTTTGGATACGTATTCTTTATACTGTGCGCTTGAGAGAAGGCTTCCGAGTTCGGAAGTTTGGATGTTCTTTAATTTTACCATCCAAGTATCAAAAGGGTCTGCATTTACGGCTGCGGGATTGGAACCAAGAGTTGCATTTGTCTCCAGCACTTCACCGGAAATAGGAGAATATAAATCTTCTGCCGCTTTCACTGATTCAATCGTTCCCAGGCTGTCTTTGGCTTTGATTTGTTTTCCCGGTTTTGGTAAGTCGATAAAAACAATGTCACCTAGGGCATTCTGTGCAAAGTCAGTGATTCCAACAAGAGCCACATCACCCTCTACTTTTACCCATTCATGTTTTTCAGTATAATAATAACCGTCTCTTGCTTGTGTATCTGCCATGATTTTTCCTCTTCTACTATGCTCTCAGATTAGCGATTGTTTCGAACACTGCCTTGGATAAAGGCTCCAGTCTCTACTTTAGCCAATTTCTTTTGTCCACGAATCTCCACAAATACTTCCGTTTGGTTTTTAGTGAATTCGGTTTCAAGAATGGCAAGGCCTAGGGATTCTTTGCGACTGGGGGAGTGGGTTCCTGAGGTAGATTTGCCAATTTCCTTCCCTTCCTTCGAAAAAATCGGGAAATTTTCTCGTAAAACACCAGGTTCCATCAGGAGAATGCCCACAATTTTACGTTTGGGACCATTCTTTTTTTCTGCGATGATTCGGTCATATCCCAAGTAAGGGATTGGTTTTTCTTTCACGATAAAGTTGATTCCCGATTCTACTGGTGTCCATTCCGCATTCAGTTCATGGCCATAGAGAGGATATTTGGCTTCGAGCCGGAGAGTGTCGCGAGCCCCAAGCCCAACAGGAGCCAGACCAAACTCTTTTCCTATTTCCAATAAATCTTTCCAGAGAATGACACCAAGTGTGTTGGATGTATAAATTTCAAATCCATCTTCTCCCGTATAACCAGTGCGAGATACGATGATGGTCTCTCCTTTCCAATTCATTTCTTCAAAATGATAATAAAGGATAGAACTTAAGTCCTTTCCCAGGTATTTAGAAAAAATTTGATCAGCATTGGGCCCTTGTAATGCAATTTGATGCCAGTTTTTACTATCATCAACGACAGTTACGTTTCCTTTTTTATATTTTTCTAAATGGTTTGTTACGGCAGGGTAGTTAGAAGCATTAGAACAAATCATATATTTAGATTCGTTGAATTTATAAACTGTGATGTCGTCCACAAGACCACCAGCTTCATTCACCACAGCATTGTATTGCACTTGTCCTGGTTTCATACTAGAGATGGTATTACAAGTAACTGATTCTAAAAAACTGAGAACCTCATCTTCTTTTCCTGTCACAAAAATTTCGCCCATATGCGAAACGTCAAAGAGTCCCGCAGCCGATCTTGTGGTCAAATGTTCTTGGATGATACCAGTATATTGAACAGGCATGTCCCATCCGCCAAAAGGAACCATCTTGGCTCCCATTTCTTTATGAATTGTATGTAAAGGGGTTTGTTTTAGTTCCACGGCTTTCTCTCGATCAGACTCTGGAACCATTGAAAAATGGTTTCATAGTTATGGAATTGAATTTTTTCTAAGATATTA
The DNA here is from genome assembly GCF_040833985.1 of Leptospira sp. WS4.C2. Taxonomy (NCBI): domain Bacteria; kingdom Pseudomonadati; phylum Spirochaetota; class Leptospiria; order Leptospirales; family Leptospiraceae; genus Leptospira; species Leptospira mgodei. The sequence goes on along the minus strand of NZ_CP162139.1, from coordinate 3,421,277 downwards.
TGTTAAGAGAAGTCTATCGCATCGAAAAAACCGGATCTATTGATCACCTTCATCGGAAAAAAGAACTCTTAAGGCCACCAGAAGGAGATGAAGTCACCATTGAAGTCAAAGCCATTGGACTTAACTTTGCGGATGTATTTTCGATTTATGGTTTGTACTCAGCAACTCCTAAAGGAAGTTTCATTCCAGGTTTAGAATTTGCGGGAAAAATCGTAAAAATAGGCCCAAATGTTAAGGATTTTGAGGTAGGAGATTCAGTGTTTGGTGTGACTCGCTTCGGTGCCTACACAACTCATCTTAACATTTCAGAAAAAACAGTATTCGCGCTTCCTAAGGGTTGGTCGATGCAAGATGGTGCTGCCATTGTTGTACAAGCACTCACTGCATACTATGCTCTCGTTCCACTCGGACAAGTGAAAGAAGGAGATCATGTTCTGATTCATAGCGCTGCTGGTGGTGTGGGTATCATGGCAGGTCATATCGCTAAGAAAAAAAAAGCAATTCCTATCGGACTTGTAGGTGATTCCGTTAAGTTTTCGATCTTAGAAGAGGTTGGTTATGATTATTTTCTCATTAGATCTCCTCATTTTAAACAAGAGATGCAGAAAATTTTATCAGAACATCCATTAAAAATAGTTTTAGAATGTTTAGGTGGTCGTTATTTTCAGGACAGTTATGATCTAATGGCACCAATGGGAAGACTTATTACTTATGGTAGTGCGAACTTCACACCATCACATTCATTCCGAAATTGGCTATCGATTGCTTATTCTTACCTCTCACGACCAAAAATTGATCCATTATCGATGATTTCAGAGAATAAATCAGTGATGGGATTCAATTTAATATGGTTGTGGAATGAAATTGATGAACTTAGAAAACATTTTTCCGATTTAATGATGTTATCATTACCAAAACAAACCATCGGACATGAGTTTGCGTTCGAAAAAATACACGATGCACTCCGTACATTTCAATCGGGACAAACGATTGGTAAGATTGTTATCAATGTTCCGTAGAATGAGTATTAGTCTGTTTTTTTATTTTGAATAAAAATTCATGCAAAAAATAAAATTTCTTTACATTAAAAATGATATGATTTAATTATGTCGTATCAATTCACTCTCTGTTTGCCAAGGACAGCCGTGTTTTGAAATCAAAAGATAAGGACGATCACAATGGTTGCTAAAAAGAAAGCCGCAAAAAAGAAAGCCGCTAAGAAAAAAGCTGCAAAGAAAAAAGCTAAGAAATAAGCTTAGCCTTAATTCTTCCTTCGATTCATCGAAGTAAGATTTGTGTGAACCCGCAAGACCTGCGGGTTTTTTCATTTATAGGTACAAGTTCCGAGAAAAATTAGGCAATTGCCCTTGTAAAACCCCTTCGACTCATAAGAAACCCCGATTTTTTATCAGAATTGAGTTTTTCCAAGCCAATAAACTGGAAATGATCCTTCTTATTGATCGAATCAAAGAGAGATTTCATCAGCGATTCAATGTTAGGATGGATCACATTTTTATAACTCTTACGTGAATGGTCCTTACTCCAGATTTCTAAATGGTCTGACTCAGGCATTTTGAGGATAAGAGAGGGGAGATCGTATCGTTTCATCAGAACATTACATACATCTTCGAAACCATACTCAGTGATGGAGTTAAAATCAAAAAAAACAAGTAAGTAGAGGATATTGGTAGGTTCTAACCTTCCATTTTCATCGGAAATTTTCTGAACCCCATCCAAAACAACGTATCGTAGATTTTTAGTTTGGATCCATAGTTTTTGATCCTCATGGCGTTTGAGATTCACTTCTTCCGAAAACCGTTTTTGAAATACGGTAGAGAGAAAAAAACCAGTGGAGTCTTGTCTTTCTTCGAGAATTCGTTCTAAGGAAAAGGGTTCAAACTCTAAATTGAAGTACTTTGTATACGTCTCTGCCATATCATATAGAGTAACGGCCAGATTTTAGAGTTTGAATCGGATTTTTTTGAAATTAAAATCTAGAATTCTAACATTCTTCGTTCACTGTCGTGAAAGAAACTATATCCTTCCTTCTTCCAGGTCTCCCAAAACTTATATGATCCTTCTCGCATAAAACAAATTCGTTCTTCTGTTGCGATAGGAGTTAAGAATAGAAAATTAGCGCGTTTCCCGTTCTCTGTGACGAGTCCATGAAGATTTGGTAGAGTTTCCGTGGAACCCTGCTCTATTTCCTCTGTGACGTTGCGTAGAACGAACCAATTGAAGTCTAGATAGAGTTGGTCGGGATCTTTTCTCGGATTTTGAATCGTATGAGAATGTCCAAACCAAATTCCTGTGTTCCAAGGGAACTTCACCATCTCACCAAGTACATGTTGGATCCATGTTTCTGATTTATCTTCTGTATCTTTCATAAGTTGGATGGCAAAAACAAGTTCGATGCGAGAAAAGTTTTCATAATCTTTGTGATAGAGTTCAATGGATGGTTGGTTTTGAACACTCATCCCAATCGTCGAAAATATTTTGATTCCAGGATATTCTTTCGGTAAAAACGATGCGATGCCAAGCGAAGGATACTTTCCACCATCTGCTGACCAATAGGTTTGGTGTTTGCCAAGTTTTGATTCTAAAAAATCCAATCGAAGTTGTTGTGCTTTTTTCCAATGGTCTTTTTCAGCAACGGATTCCCAAAATTTACGATTGGTTCTTACTCGTTCGGCAATCACACCATTCTCTGGATCACCTAGTGGGGATGCGGTAGGTGCTTCTTCTTTTGCAAATTTTGCATAGCCATGAATGCCTTTGATCCCAGACCAAGAAGGCAAAAAGGCTTGGAGTTCTTCATCCACAAATAATGCCACTGCATCTCCTTCTTCTGACCAAATAAAATGAATTTGGTCTTCTGTGAGGGAACTTTGTGCTTTTGGATCTGTAATTTCTGATTTGGTGAGGACCGGTGCAAGGCCAACATCAAAATCCTCATCCACTCGTGCCTCGGGGGCCTCAATTAAGTTCCGCACCCAAAGTGTTTTCATTGGCCACTCAGGATTGTTATGTGATTGTAAGTAGAGATAAATAGTTCTTCCGTCATCTTCTAAAAATGCAGTAAAAGAACCGTATGGATTTGCTTCTTGGTATAAAACTTTAGGAGTACTCGGATTCATTAAAATTTATGGGGGACAACTCTCTCTTGGAATTTTGCAAGTAATTTCGCGATGGTATCATCCATTCCGGCTTCAAAATAAATATCAGGATAATAACCAGATGCATTGCGAAGACCAATGAGTTCCGGTTCATTCCATTTCCGGTATCCTTTCAATGAGTTCCAAACTTCTTCCGAAGGGGTAAGGTTTTCCTTTTTTGCGTCGATGAAAGATTGAATCGTGCGAGTTGGGGTCATACTATCGTATAGATTCTTTGGTCTGGAAGGGAATCCAACTAAAATTTTAGACGGTCGACTTAAAAACCAGTCCAGAATTTCATTGGATTTCTTTCTCCCTAAGGTCAAATTTGAGAATGATTTATTTTTTTCGGTGATCCATCCACACATTCCAAAATCCATGTACCTATTCCCAAGATCCGAATCTGAAAATTTATTACCTTATGATGGGTTATTGTTGTACATCCCACATTTTCTCCAATTAGAAGAATCCCATCGGATCTTTGCTTCCTTAATGGAAGAGATCGAATGGAAACCAGATGAAGCCATCCTCTATGGAAAACATATCACCACTAAACGAAGTGTGGCTTGGTATGCAGAGAAAGGTTTTTCCTATCGGTATTCAGGAACAACCAAAACAGCTCTTCCTTGGTCTCCTCTCCTTTTAGATTTAAAAACAAAAGTAGAAATGGCCTCTAAGGAAATTTTCAATTCTTGTTTGTTGAATTTATACCATGATGGAAGTGAAGGGATGGCTTGGCATAGCGATGATGAAACTTCCTTACTACCCAATTCTACGATTGCTTCTGTGAGTTTTGGCGCGGAACGAATCTTTCGTTACAAACATAAAAAAACGGGCGAACAGGTCGAATTGCAGTTAGAACATGGGAGTTTACTTTTAATGAAAGATGTCATACAAAGGCATTGGGTGCATTCTCTTCCCAAAGCAATGAAGGTCAAACGACCGAGGATCAATTTAACGTTTCGTCAATTTGGATTGGTTTGATATCCTCTTTGGAGAAGTAATTCCCGAATCTGGTCATCCGTTTTTTGATTCCATAACACAAGTGTTTTATAAGGATCTCCATTCAAATCCAATACTTTACAAAAAGCAGGTTCTGTTTTGATCCCTTGTTTTTTTAGATTTCGAATTTCCTCACGAAATGATGGATCAGCCAATGTTAGGAACCGATTTTCTACCATCATATGAATCCAAGCGAACTGTTCCGTAGGTTCTACTGATTGCCCAAAGATTTCATATTGAAATTTTTTTGTTTCAAATCGACAAATGAGAGTTACGCGGAGTGCAATGGTTTTTTCGGAAAAACTATAGTTTGGTAAATTACGGAATTTGGCATAACAAATTTTTTGTAAATGGGCCGGGATGTTAAATTTTACAAGAATATCAACATCACTTGCGTCTGTATCAATATCTAAGGGGATTGTGCCCGCAAGTGTGGGTTTGAAACCATGTAAGTATTTTAGAATTTTCCATTCTTCTAAATCACGTTGCAATTCCTGTTGTTTGGCCGTTCCGAACTGCAAGTAGTCAGTGCCGAGGAACGGATTGGTTTGAAGGGAATGCATATTATGTCTCGTGCGCTCGGTCTCGGCCCCCACCCTGAATGGGTGGTGGAGGCGGGCTTGTGGGGGTTCATTCCCAGCCCAACTCCTACCATAAAACATAACACTTGTCTCTTGGAAATCGAATCTCTTGAAAAATTCTAAAGAAAACTTCGCAGTTTCAACAAAATCCGCAAGTCATCCTCTAGAGTAAATTTATAATAATCCAGAACTTTCCATTTGATTCACATGATCCACAAAAGTCTCAGTCAGTGGACGGTAGGTTAAGCTCAAATCGGTTTTGCTAAACTCATGATTATAGTTCAATGGTTGGCCAATATTATTTTTTGTATAACCCCAACTCAATCCAAAGAAAGGCCCAATCACATACACAAGTGCCTTAGGAAGATTGCCAGTCGGAACCGAATAACGTTTACCAAACTTTTCTTTAATGATCTTTGCAACACCTAACATTGGCATGACTTCGGCTGATGTGATATGCCTTCCTTTTGCACTCGGAGTAAATCCTGCTAAGATATGTGCCTTTGCCACATCTCTCACATCCACAAATCCCATCTTCGTATCGGGAACACCTGTACGAAATACTCCCTTCAACATATTTTTCATAAACTCAACACTAGTTCCATCAAGTCGTTTGGAAAGAGAAGGGCCCATCACAAAAGAAGGATTGATCACAACTAAATCCCAACGTGTTTGTTGTTTTTGAATCTCCCAAGCTTCTTTTTCAGCCAAAGTCTTTGAGTAAGCATAGGGTTGGTGGATGAGGTTACTTGTCGTATTCCAATGTTCTTCGGTAAAGGTATTGTTTGGAACTTTTAAGGAATCGATATTGTCGCTGTGAATGGCTGCAACACTCGACGTTAACACAACTCGTTTAACAGAAGAAATGCGATTGCATGCGCCCAGAATATTCCTTGTTCCTTGAAGTGCGGGATCAACGAGTTGTTTCTGCGCGTTTTTAATTCCTGCCACAAAAAAGGGAGAAGCTGTATGAATCACGAGTTCAGCACCTTCTATCGCTTTATCAAAACTTCCTTCTTTTAATAAATCAGCTTCGAATAATGTGAGTTTGTCTTTAAACTTGTTTTGTAATTCCAGTAGATGTTCAATTTTTTTCGTATCTTTTAAACTACGCACGGTAGTTCGCACTGATTTTCCATCTTCTAACAGATACTTAACGATCCAAGAGGCAATGTATCCGGATCCTCCCGTTACAACAACGGGCAACTCTGAGTTGATTGTTTTCATATTGTTTCTTAGACTATCTTCCACCTAAAGAAAACTGCCAACCAATCCAAAACAATACGCTCATTTGTTATCTTTTGTTTGGCGAGACCCGTTGGGTCCGGGCTTTTCCGGAGTCCGCGTTCGCTCCCGTCTCCGGCCGCCTTTCGTCCGGAGACCAAGTCCTGCAAATCCCTCTCGCTCCGGAGAATCCAATCTATTATGGAAATAGAAATAGTTTGCCATTTGGATTTCTTTCTGTAAATTTTGTATCGTTATGCCAAACAAAACGAGTCTTCTCAAAAAACCAAAACCTTTGTTTTCCATTCTCTATTGTTTACTCATTCTCTTTTGTTCACATTGTGCCTTTCGTCCTTCTGGATCCTTAAGCCAATACGAATCTTATTTCCCACATGAAAGTAATACGAACCCCATTCCCAAAGGAAAAATTCGTGCCACCTTTCTCGGCACCACATCTATTCTGTTAGATGATGGAGAAACACAAATTTTAACAGATGGATTTTTTTCTAGGCCTTCTTTATGGAAAACTGCTTTTTCCAAAATAGAATCAAATCCATCTACGGTTCAATCTGTAATCGAAAAAGCTAAAATCGAACGACTGAAAGCCATTTTTGTCTGTCATTCCCATTATGATCATGTAATGGATGCACCTCTTGTCACCAAACAAACACAGGCGAAGTTATTTGGTTCTTCCTCCACTCTGAACGTAGGCCTTGGAGCCGGACTCACCAAAAATCAAATGGAGAAGTTCCAACCAGGAAAACCCATTCAAATAGGAAAGTTTACCATCACCGTTTTAGAATCCAAACACACACCTCCCTTTCGAATTTTTGGAAAAACAAATGCAACCGATCCGAACCATCCCAATATCGAATCTCCACTCATCCCACCAGTCAAAGCAACAGACTATATCGAAGGAGGAACCTTTGATTTTTTCATACAACATGGAAAAAATAAAATTCTTATCAAAAGCAGTACAAACTTTGTAGAAGGGGCATTGGACAAAGCAAAAGTGGATGTTTTGTTTTTGGGAATTGCCCAGCTTTCCTTACAACCAATTCCATTCCAAGAAAAGTTCTACGAACAAACCGTACAAACAACAAAACCAAAACTTTTGATTCCTATCCACTGGGATAATTTTTTCAAACCACTTTCCGTTCCTTTGGAACCAAACCTCCAACTAGGAGATGATTTTGAATCGAATATGAAATATATTTTGAAACGAACTCAAGACGATAAGGTCGAAGTCCAATTATTGCAAGGCTTTGAAACGATTGATTTGTTTTAGAAAAAAGGGAGGGTATGACCGCAAGGCGGTTAATTGGATTTTGCCATTTGTAATTTATACTTTTTAACTTAGGTTAAAAACAAAGCCCTGATTCCGCACCTCTATTAGAAAAGTTCCCGCCTGTTTTGGTGAGGAACAAATTTAGAATAGAAGTGAGAGTCATTTTTATGTCGAATTCAACTTGGAACCTACGAAAATCCCAATTTCGTTTAAAAACCTTAAAATCAAACAAAAAGCCAATTTATCTTTCTTTTTGGAATTGGGAGTTCTTCTCACAAGGGATGGTGATTCTTAGTTTTTTGCTTTTGCAGTCGCCTATCTTTGCCAAACAAAAACCAAAAGTTTTGATTGTGATGAGTGCTGCCGATACACTTTTGTTAGATGGGAATCAAAGACACCCAACCGGTGTATTTGTGAATGAACTCTATCATCCTGTCATTGCGTTAGATCATTTTGGTTTTGAATTAGTGTTCGCCACTCCCGAAGCGAAAAAAGCCAGTTTGGATCCAGAAAGTCTAAAAGATAAATATTGGAATTCTAAAGAAGAAAAAGAGGAAGCCATTCGTTTTTTAAATTCTTTGCTTTCCTTTCAAAAACCGGTTTCATTGGAGTCTGCAATCAAAGAACAAAAGAATTTTATTTCCATCTTAGTACCTGGCGGCCAAGGGTTAATGACCGATTTGTTGTATGATAAAAACCTTCCTCTGTTACTCTCTTCCTTTCAAAACCAAGGAAAAACGATTGGTCTAATCTGCCATGCCCCTGCTTTGTTAACCACACTACCTTCCGGTCCTTTAGGCGAAGGTTTTTTATTCCAAGGATATCGGGTAAACTCAGTAACAAAAACAGAAGAGTGGTTTATTGAAACTTTTGTAATGAAGGGAAGTCCTAAAGTCAGAAAAATTTCTGAGTTATTGAAAGAACGTGGAATGATCTATGAATCTTCATTTTTTCCTGCCAGTGGTTATGCCACTCGTGATCGAAATTTAGTTACCTCACAAAATCCATTTTCTGGAAATGAGTTCACCAAACTTTATTTAGATGCTATTTCTGATTATCTAAAAAAGTTCTCTTTTTGATCCGACTGAGGGCAACATTGGTAATTCCCAAATAGGCAGCTTGGTCTATTTGGGAAATTCTTTCTAAAACGGAATGATATTCTAAAATGAACTTTTTATAACGTTTTTCAGGCTCTAAGAGTAAAAAATCGGCAACTCGTTCTTCTTTTTTCAAGTACAAGTTAGAAAGGAATTGGATGAGAAATTCTTTGTATCGGTCTTCTTTCTCCATTTTAGTTTTTAATTCATTTGCAGGGAGGACAAATACTTCACTTGGTTCTAAAGCTAATATAGAATAGGTGCTTTTTTGTTGGTTTAGTATACTTGGCAAACTTCCTAAAATCCCACCTTCAAAGATAAAAGATTTGATCCATTCTTTTTTCCCTTGTTTATAAACCAGTTTGAATCCTCCCGATTCCACCAAACCAACGCTAAATAAATGGATTCCTTGTTTGGCAAAAATCTCCTTTTTGCCAAGTTTGATTTTTTTTCCATGATTCAGGAAAAGTTGACGAATCCCTTGGGGGTCAAGATTTACGGGCTTTGTAACTTTCATCAAATGGATAGTTAATGGATTCTAATGTTTCTGACTTTGTCTATTGATTCTTTTGAAAATAAAAAGTAAAAGATTGAATAAAAACATTTTTTCTTTATACCCCCGTGGGTATATTCGTCTAAAACTCAGGAGAACGAAAATGGCAGAAAATCTACCGAAAAGTTTTGAGGAGCTCATCCAAACACATGACAAACCGATTCTTGTGGATTTTTGGGCTCCTTGGTGTGGCCCTTGTAAAATGGTAGCACCGGAATTAGAAAAACTTGCCAAAGACTGGAAAGGTAAGGTTTCCATCATTAAAATCAATACAGATGAAAAACAGGAAATCGCAGGTAAGTACGGTATCACGGGAATCCCTACAATGATTCTTTTTAAAAATGGAAAGGAAGTTCATCGTATTTCTGGTGCTATGCGAAGTGAGGAACTTAAAAAAGTATTTGGTGGGATGATTTAATCCTGATTTTTTTACTTGTCTAAGTCGGAAGAGTTTTGGATTCTTTGTATCTGCTTGAGGTACAACTTTTGAAAAAAATAATCCTAACTCTTTTGGCTTTCCTTGTCCTATTTTGTAAAAATAGTTCGGTAGAAAATTCTATCGTGATCGAACGAATCCAAGCGGCTTCCTCCGCAGATGGCACAAGCCCTATTAATGTATTCAAAACAGGGAAATATTGGAAACCAGAAACCAGCTTAGATGGGATTACAATTTTTTTCTCCAATGGTGCCAAATGGAACCAAGCAGGAAAAACAGACGGCCGTGCTTTCTTTAGTGAGATTTCTATTGAATGCCAAGAAAAAAAGGGATACGTAGCCTTTTATAAAGATGGAAGCTATGCAACTAACTTTGATTGCACGAAGGAAACTCCACAAAAAATAAGATCCAATGGAGTTCATGTTATCTATTTATTACCAGATTCAGGAAACGGAATCAAAACAGTTTCTTTTTTCCAAAATGGTAAAAAATTGGATGTGTTGTATCCTGAACCTATTATGGGCGAGGTTACTGCAAGTAGCACACTCCCGAATTATCCCGCATACGGATTGTTTGATGGAAGTATTGATTTCGCATGGGTAGAAGGTAATAAATCAGATGGGGTTGGTGAGTCTTTCCAAATTGAACTAGAAGATGAAATCGACCTATCAGGAATTGAAATTTTCAACGGATACCAAAGATTAGATGCCTTGTTCCATAAAAATGGCTCGGTAACTGAGTTACTTGTTTCGAATGATTCTGACTCTTTTCCTATCAAAGTTGCAGACAAACAAGGAGGACAAAGGATTTTTTTCCCAAAAACTCTTTCAGGAAAAAAGTTTACTTTTACCATTCAAAAAGTTCGACCAGGAAAAACTTGGAAAGACACAGTCATTGCTGAAATCATATTACTGGGAGAAAAGGGTAAACGTTTTACAGTAGTCGATAAAAATGCTGATGAATTCAAACAATCCATTCTCTCAAAATCAAAAAATACAATTCTTTCTTCTGTTGTAAACAAAGCCGTATTTGGTGATGTTTCTGACGGCCGATTGGATTACGTATTTCGTTCCAATGGTTCCTTCGTTATTTGGAAAGAGGATACATCAGAAAAACGAGTGTTAGATGGAAATTGGGTGTTTTTAGAAGCAACTCCCGCAGAAGCCAAAATTAAAATCTTTGGCCGGGATCACAAAGTTGTCACACAAAGTTTGGATTCGAATAGCCCTTATGCGGAAACAACGAATGCAGAATCGACTCTTATTTTTGGTGATACACTGACTGTTAAAAAAACTGCCAATGGATTGCAGATGATTGGTAAAAAAGTCCAAATCTCCAACTGATTCCTTTGTTCGGTAAGGATATCTATTGGTATGGTGTCCAAGCAATTTCCCTATTAGAAACGGGGAAATTGCATTCACCAGATCCTTCTCCTGTTTTTCATGTTGTTGCTTTTCTATTTCAAATATTCGGAGTCAGTGACGAGTCCTTATTTGTTTTTCAGATCCTAACTTCTGTATGGTTACTTGTATCTATCTTTTTTGCTAGGAAATTGATCGTTGGATCCTTTGGGATTCCAAGCGTGATAGTATTTGTTTTGAGTTTTCTTTATCCAAAACAAAGTTGGGCCTTAGGTTTTCTCCTTCTTGCCATCGGCTTTTATTTAACGAATCACATTCGGTGGAAATGGATACTTGTCGGCATCAGTTTCGTTTTTGCGATATGGTTCCATTCGATGGTAGGATTTTTGGGATTTGGAATTTGGGTTTTCTACCATTTGCCGAAGAAGTTCCATCCGATTCTTTTTCTATTGGTTCTCCTCATTCCTTTGGTCCTTCCGGCAAATCTAGGGGAACGATTTAACTTCGATACCCAACAATTTCCTATAACAGTCGCCTTGGGGATTGCGGGAGTGGGAATTTTATGGGATTGGTTTTTCTTAGTATTTGGAAAAAATGCCCCGCATTCTCTTCTACCCATTCGAAGAACCATCGCATTCCTTGGATTGTTACTGGTATTGCCGTTATTTCATTTTGCTGACATCCAATACCGGATTCTACTTTCTATCCTAGTCATTAACGAGATTTTTTCCAAAATCAATTTTAAACAAACCTTTGTTACTGGGATCAGTATTCTTTTATGGACGTACACAGTGTACCATCATCCCAGTCTCTTTCGATATCCCTATGAACAAATGTGGAATCCTGGGGAAAGTGCTGCATCAATTCCTGACAATGGTTTGCTTGTGGCTCACCACGGTTTTTGTGAATTTTACCATTTCCAATTTCGAAAAGATTGTTTATCCTGGGAACCAGATGAAAAAGCCAAATCCGAACTTCCCTCTGGTACAAAAATTTATAGGCTTGTGTATGGAATTCGTTATGAAATCCTTCAGAGAAGTAAAGAAGATCAAAAGACTCCCATTTTTTCTTACATTGAACCTTTAGGTAATTACCAATTAGTATTGGAAGAAGATTGGAACCGCTACCGTGTGCAGTTGGAAAATAAAAATTCCAAACTTCTATTTGTGGCAAAGTCTTGGAAAAATCCATATCGGAAACGACCTAGTTTCTTAAAGAGAAAACAAACCTATGGGATTTAGTTTCAAAAAAAAATCGATCCTGGGTATGAATCGAAGAACAAGTCGGGGAAACCTACGTTTGTTTCTCGGAAAGATTTATTTCCAATGGAAACGGTATTTGGTTTGGTTTCTGGAAAGAAAATCCTTTGCCACCACCAGAGTTACGCCAGAACAATTGATTCATACCTTCCCTGTTTCCATTTTTAAACACAACTCGCCCATTTATCGTAAATTAAAAGATGTTCCCATGTATCTCCAAGAGAATAAAAAAGTAAACTTGGGAATCGCCATCTCCAAGTTAGATGGAATTGTATTACTCCCAAACCAAGTGTTTTCGTTTTGGTATCTTGTTGGGAAACCCACGAAACGCAAAGGGTTTTTGCCTGGGATGCAACTGAAGAATGGTAGTTTTATCGAACGCACAGGAGGAGGTCTTTGCCAAATGGCAAACCTCATCTATTGGATGACTTTACATTCTCCCTTAGAAGTGAAGGAACGGTGGCGGCATAGTTTTGATATTTTTCCAGATTCCGAAAGGACCCTTCCTTTTGGATCCGGTGCCACTTTGTCCTACAATTATATTGACTTACAAATTAAAAATACAACCAAACAACCGTTTGTATTGCATCTTTGGATTGAAGATGGATTTCTAAAGGGAGAATGGCGTTCCGATCTAGAAATTCCTTTTCTCTACCAAGTTTATGAATCCTATCACGGCTTTCATGCGGAACCTTGGGGGGGATATACCAGAAGAAATACTATCCGCAGAAAGAAGATCTTAAAAACTACAAAAGATATTTTGGAAGACCAACTCGTGACAGAGAATGTCGCTTGGATGATGTACGAACCACTCCTGGAATCGAGAGGACCTAATTCCGATCCTACCAATACTTAATGGGATTTAGGTTCATTGATAAATTGTTATGCGAATCTTAAAAACATGAAAATAGGGAAAAGTATGAAACTAGTTTCAATCGCAATTTTGTTAGCAATTCCTTTTATCTCTTTGATCTCCCAAAACAAGGAAAACAAACTCATTGTTTTGGATCACTTAGCTTATGCAGAATCCGTAAAAAAATTCCCCAGCAAGGAACTCATTAACCTAGAAAGAAAAATTCCGAGCATTGTCTTGGATATCAAATATGCGACACCAAACAATTTTACCAAACAGGTGATCTACAAAGAAGCCAAGGCATTTGCACGAAAGCCGGTGGGAGAAGCTTTGGATGAGGCACAAAAAGAATTCTTAAAACTCGGATATTCTATCAAAGTCTTTGATGCCTACAGGCCTTATACAGCGACTGTCAAATTTTTTGAAATCATTGGAGATACAAGATATGTGGCTTCTCCCAAAACGGGATCAAGGCATAACAAGGGTTGTGCGATAGACTTAACTTTGGTGGATTTAAAAACAAATAAAGAGCTAACAATGCCAACGGAATATGATTCCTTTCGAAAAGAGGCTTGGGCCGAGGCACCGGTGAGTGACCCGGAAATTCTAAAAAACCGAACGATTTTGATCCAAGTGCTGTCAAACCATGGATTTCGGGTGAACAAAACGGAGTGGTGGCATTTTGATTTTTTAGGTTGTGCGGGTTTTGAAGTTTTGGACATTCCTTTTGAAGAGTTGGAGTAGGGGAAAGATTCGATACTCCAATCTATCTTTACCCATTAATGATTCGGCTGTTCGGATTCATGCGCATTTAAGTTGATAAAAGGATTCTCATGTTTTCCAGTACCTATCACTACATTATATTCTAATTTTGGAATTTTTTCTGGTGGGACACCTTCTGCTAACATACGTGTCTCATAGGTATCAATGATACATCGGAAATGTTTTTTTGCAGATTCGATTTTTTGTTTTTCTTCCTCAGACCTAATATCACTAAAATCTTTGTATCCTTTGGTTTCTTTAATGTAATAGAGAAACTTTTCAGTACCTCCAGTTTCTTCTTTTACAACAATTGCCCAATCTGGGTTATATTCCCCAACTGGCGTTGGAACAATAAATTTGCGTGGAAGTTTAGTGAAAACCTGAACTATGCTTGAATCCTCTTGTTCTCTAGCGAATCTTTTTTCGGTATCGCTATCGGTCTCCATCTTATCATATAAACCGTGTTTTTTGGTTTCGATCGTGTCAGAAATTACTTCTTTAAATTCTTTAAATATTGGATCAGAGGTATTCCACTGTTCCCAGTAAGTATTGGGTAGAGGAATATATTCTAATCCATTTTTAATTCCAATCTCTCGTATGACTTCTCTTATGTGCTGAGCAGATCGTTCGAGATAGTTTTGGGGGTTTTTCACAAACTCGCCAAGTGATCCTGAATCTTTTAAGATTTTTTTTAAAGTGTCTCTGGTTAAATCCGTTTCTTTTTGTAAGTATTCAAGAGGGTCAGGAAGAGGGAAGGGACTTGTTACTTCTCTTGATTCTCTGTTACGAATTTCTGTAGCGGAAACTCCACCGTAAGCAATTGTGCCTTGCGCAATGGAAGTGATCACTTTCATTGGTTCACATTGGATCTCACGAATGCGTTTCACCGATTCAGTGATAATAGAATGGGAATCAAATTGAAATCTATATATAGTTTTTTGTTTGATGATATCCCAGAGTTTCCAAAATTCTGGATGGTTCCAGAGGAGATCATTTTTTTTGATTTTGTCCGGATTTCTTTTGATTTGAACGAAAGTTTGGATATTTAATCCTCTTAGCCATTCCAGAATGGTATCTTCTCGTCCGACAAAGTCACCTTCTAAAATAAATTCCGATGGATTGAGAAAGGCATTCTCCATCAGATTTGTAAATGCACCATCAGCATTTAGGTAACGCAATTTTTTTAAGACTTCAAAAAGTTCATCTGCTTTTTTTCGTTTCTCTTCAGGGCTTGTGGTATTGGAACTAAATTCGGAGATAAGATCCATAAACTGGTGAGAATTTACCTTACCAAATTCAATTCCCGATTCTTCCTTGTATTCTTTTTGTAATCCGTTCACAAAGTCCATATAACTTTCATTAACGATGACAGTGAGTTGGTTTATAGTTTCATTTTGAATTCGATTCCCTTTGATATCTACAGGAAGTCTCATTCCTCGACCAATCTGTTGTCGTTTGGTAAATTCGGAGCGTGTTTCTAATAACGTGCAGATTTGAAAAACGTTGGGATTATCCCAACCTTCTCTTAGGGCCGAATGTGAAAAAATAAAACGAAGAGGTTCTTTGGGATCAAGTAACCTTTCTTTGTCTCTCATGATGAGGTTATAGGTATCATCGTCTTTGGCACTGTCACCCTTAGTATCTTTCCATTCGACAATCTCATTATTTCCTTTTTTCTTTTTGTCGCCTGAAAAATAACCATTATGAACAAGTTGTACGGATGGGGCGTTTAATTCACTAAACTCAGGTTTTTGGATTAACTCTGAATAGGCAGCCTCAAATACCTTTCCAAATTTACCAAGACCTGTGGTTCCATCAGCATTGTATTCTCTATAATTGGAAACTCGATCGAGAAAAAATAAAGTTAATACTTTGGCCTGGATTCCCATTCTTAAAAGTTGCATTTCTTTTTCTAGATGGGCTTTGATTGTTTCTTTGATCCTTTCGTCTTGTACCACCGGAGCAATGGAACCAATTTCTTTTCCCAGTAGAAGTGCGGTACCGTTAGTGAATCGTAAAAATTCATTTCCTGGTTCAATACTAATGGTATCTACAACATAGCCGTTGTAATGCGAATTTTCCGTTTTAAGAGTAAGGTCATCTTTTTGTTTGAGTTTGATTTTCTTTTTGGAAATTTTTCCTTTGGATTGGACATTTACTGTGACTGTAGCTGTAAACCCAGCACCAGGTTTTCCTTCTGTAGATTCCAGTTTAATATAGGGAGCGTTTTCTGTTCCTGTGACTTCTAAGGATCGGATTTGAATTCGTTTGACCAGTTTTTTTTGGAAGGCTTCCACAGGTCCCAAACGAAAGATGGGGTTGTAACGATTTCTAGGAGTGGCCGAGTAACGAAGTTGGAATAGGGGATTTAGTTCAGCAATGGCGTTCTGGGCGGTTTCTGTATTGTCTACGGATTGGGGTTCGTCAATGATGAGGATTGGTTTTGCCGACCGAATGAAATCAATGGGTCTTTGTCCATTCAACTCATCCATTTCTTTGTGGATGATATTTGAATCTCTGTTAAAGGCTTGGATGTTCATCACAAGGATTTGTAATTGATTGGTGGTGGCAAAGTTACGGAGTGCACTTGGCGCCGAACCTTGGTAAAGCGTATAAGTGCTTCCTTTCACAAGGGGAATTCCAAACTTCCCTCGGAAATGATCTGCCGTCATTTCTAAGGTTTTTAATACTCCTTCTTTGATAGCGATGGAGGGAACAATGATGATGAACTTTGACCAACCATAGATTTTATGGAGGGATAAAATTGTGTTTAAATACACATAGGTTTTTCCCGTTCCCGTTTCCATCTCAATGGTAAACCGTAGCCCACTTCGTTCAAATTCTTCCTTTGTGGTGGCTTCGAGATAAAACTTGTCCTGCACCTTTCTTAAGTTTTCATACAAAACAGATTCTTCCAAAAGTAGTGCGTTTCCAAATCCAAGTTCGGTTTGAAACAGAGATCCTTTTTCTCCAGAGAGGGAAAAAGAAAATCCGCTGGGATTTTTTTCCATACCTTCAAACAACGATAAGGTGGCATTTGTGGCTGTATCTTGGAATTCGAGACTTTCAAAATGGATTTTCACGATTATACTACCTGAAAACTAACGTCTTTCATTTGTTTGAATCCTGCATGTACGTTGGCCTTAAGGACATCGTTTCCAGAAAAACCCACTTCCCTAGCAATCACAAGCGATGGGTTTCGCCGCATAATTTCATTAAAAACTTCTGCATTATGTTCTTTTCCTAACACATAGTAGGCGGTTTCTTCGGCGATGTAGACTGTTTTTCCCGCAATAGTCTCCATTTTGATATTAGGATTTGCAAGGGCTTCTGAAATTCCCGATTTTAGTAAAACCTCATAGAGAATGGCTTCTTCCGTATTAGATAATGGATTGGCAGAGAGGAGAACTGGTTGGTTTGCATCGAGTGCGGCCTCCACTGCTTCCTTGGTTTTTTCAATATTCCCATTCCAAATAGGGAAGTTTGACGGTGCCAATGTAAACACCCGAAAGCCTAAATCTTGAGGTTTTCGCGGTGGTTCGTTATCTCCTTTGTTATCTGTTAGTTGGTCATTTTCGGACTCAAATCCCAAGGAAGGTGACTCTTCTTTTTTGCTTTGAAATGCTTGTAACTTTGCCGTTTTTTTCTCAGCTTTTACTGTCGTAGTCGCACTTCCATCTTCTTTCAATTTCGCAATCACTCGGCGAATGCGTTCCTTCCCGATTTCTGCAATGGTCGCAAATCCTGCCATGTAAGCTTCGGATTCCTCCCAACTTCCATCGGCCTTTTTGGTTCGTGTGGGTTCGGGGAGTTGGACACAGATAAATTTACGGTTGCCCCCATCTTCGGCATTTAACGCCAGTACGGCGTGGGCGGTGGTGGCAGAACCGGAGAAAAAGTCGAGGATAATGTCTTCATTTTGTTGACTTGAACCTTGATAGACTAAGTTCCTTAATAAGGATGTTGGTTTCGGAAAATCAAAAAATTTTCCTTCAAAAATATCTCTCAATTCTCTCGTTCCATTCAGCGTAAATCCGACTTCTTCATTTAAGAGTGAGGAAAAACCTGTATTAGAACTATTCAATTCCAACAAATATTTTTTTTCTCTAGGTCTACCGTTTTCAGATTTTGGAAAAATAATTCTATTTTCTTGAATTTTATTGTTAATTGTTTCTTTTGAATATCGCCATCCACTTTCGGTGGGACATTTATATTTGATTCCTGTTTGAGGATCTTCTAAATCATAATGTAAGTTAGGTCTTTGATTTGCATTTGCTAGTCCTAGAATATTATTACTCATCCAAGGTCCTCGTGGATCATTATCAGGATTTGAATATTTGTTCTCATCAATTTGTTTTCCTGAAAGTTGAAAAAGAGAACTACTTTTAGCATATATTGAAATGTACTCATGATCGGTTGAAGCATTGTTTAAATTTCGGCTATCTATAATTTGCCGTGCTTTCCAAATCACATTTGCCACGAAATTCTCTTCGCCAAAGATCTCATCGCATACTTTGCGTAAGTGGGCGACTTCCCCATCATCAATGGAGATAAAGATGACACCGTCTTCCCGGAGGAGGTTGCGGGCCAGGAATAACCTTGGATACATCATATTCAACCATTTGGAATGGAACCGGCCTGTAGTTTCGGTGTTATTCGTAAACTTACGGCCTTTGGCATCCACTTGTCCGGTGTATTCCAAATAAGTTTTTAAAGATTCGGTATAATCATCGGGGTACACAAAATCATTTCCTGTATTATAAGGCGGGTCAATATAGATCATCTTGACCTTGCCAAGATAGGACTTTTGTAAAAGTTTTAAAACTTCAAGATTGTCCCCTTCGATATAAAGGTTTTCTGTAGTGTCAAAATCTACGGAAGCTTCGCGGTCAGGGAGGAGGGTGGCCGTTGTGGGAGTTTGGATGGCTTTAAAACAATTTCGTTTCCCAGGCCAGTTCAGACCAAATCGTTCTTTTGAATCTTCGGATTCGATGTTTTCTCCCAGAGTTAGGCGAAGTTTGTCCCAATCAATGAGACTACCTTCGGTAAATATTTCCGGGAAATGTTCTTTAAGAATGCGAAGTTTGTCGTCTGTTAGGTTGTGCGATGTGAGAGGGAGTTTCGGGGGATTGGTCATACTATGGGATTCCTTATGTTGGTTGGGTTAGATTCCAAAAAGGAATCTCTTTCCATCGAAGTGGAAAGCCCATTTCGCGGATGGGTATATTGGGATAAGCAGTCAGTAAATCTAAAAAACGATATTTCCATTGGCTCGTTGGAGAAATGAAACCTAACATGTATTGAATCATAGATAGGATAACAAAAATCTTATTAGGTTGTATTTCTACTGGTTGTTTCCAAACCAAATTATTTCTGGGGAGCATAGGTTTGTAGCCAAATTCTCGATTCCACAGCCGGGAATGATGTGCACAAATGTTTCTGACTGAGTTTAAACTGCCAATCCAAGACAATAGAACGGGTTCGGGCAAATTGTATTTTTTCGCAATTGATTTTGAATGGGATGTGGATATTCCTCTGAACATGGTAAAAAGTGCACCAAAACTGATGAGTTCCGTAGCCATCCATAGAGGTAACGAATCGTGTATGTCGCCGTATTTGTGCTGAAAATGAGAGACAAACTTTTCTTTGCTTCTTGAATATTCTTTTTTGATTTCCTCTTGGAGTTTTTCAAAATCAAATTCACTTAACATTGGAAATGCGGACTTTTCTGTGTACCCGAAAGCACCTGTTTGGTGAGAAAGTTTATATGTGATGTCTGTCCGTAAGGCAATTTCAATTTTTTCGATTCCATCTAAAACCAGAAGCCTAAGTTTCCGATCAAAACAATACCGATTCCATATTTCTGTTAGCGAGGTATTTTGTTTGAATTCTTCTTGGGGATAATTGCGAAAAGGGAACCAATATCCACTGAGGCGATAGTAACTAACCTGCTTTAAAATTGCGATTATATCATCACGTTGGGCAACCAATCCTCTGCTCAGAAGTTGATCCGCTTGTTCTTCGATTGTGAGGGCTTTTTTTCCGTAAATCATCGCCCTTATTTCCATAGAGGGCAAAAGACCTGCCAATTTGGGCTTACATTCAGAGGCCTGGCAGGTATGCTATCTATCATGATCGGCCATATCGGTAGATTCGCAAGTGAAAAATCACATGGGCTTCGAAAATCATTTTTAAAATAGTTCATATTTTTGGCAGGGTTTCCTTCATAAAATGGCAGAAATCACAAGGTTGGCAAGGGAAAAATGAACAGAAAATAAATGTTAAACGATTTGAATTGTGCAAGAAAATAGAACAGTTTCATCGATAACAAATTTAGCTTTTTTTTCCATTTCTTCTAAGAATTTTTCTTTTTCTTCATCAATAGAACGACGCGCAAATTCAAAACTCTTCCAGGCTTCATCCCTTTTTTTTTCGATTTCTTTCCTTTCTCTTTCTAGTTTTAATCGGTCTGTTAGGTTCCCTGCATCCTTCGCTTGTTTTTTGCGAATTTTAATTTCTTCGTCAAATGCTTTTAATTCCTTTTGTAGACTCAAACGTTTGTCATCCGCCCAAGCATCTAATTTTTCATATTCTTTGGAAAAGAGCTCTTGGTTTCTTAAGTCTCGATTGATTAAGATTTGGTTTTTCTTAATTAGATGAAGTTCATCCAATTTGGTTTTTCTTGAATTTAAATCTTTTTCTATATAAGTTTTCCACTGACAGGATCTAGAAAAAAGGCGAATTGCCTGATCATTATCTAAGGTTGAGCCATCTTCCCATAGAGTTGTTATTAATAGAATTTCTTCCTTTTCAAAACTATCCAAAGTCCAAAGCGTCGCTAATATATTCCCTTGTTTGTTTCTTAAATTCGCGTAACTCTGATCAATTCTATCTTTACTCAGTGTAAATGTCAAAAGACCATCCTCTGGAACTTTATCGTTTAGAGCAAAGTCCAAGATTTTTTTGGCAAGGGGATGGTTTGTATGGAAAACATTTTCCTGAAATAAGGATTTTCCCATTCGATAATGGCCGAGTTGGATAGGAATGGATGGAAATGGGTTGGAATCTAATCGAAAGCTAAGTTCTGCATCATTTGTTTTTCCGTGTTTCAATATGGCGTCCTTAGTTAAGATCCATAGTAACTTGGTTTGGCGATCGAACAAAATTTCACTTTCCTCCATTCGGATTTTGAGCTTTTCTTGCACAATCTCGTCAAAGTTGGTAAGTAATTTTTCTCTGGTTTCTTTTATCCTTTCATTTATATCTGATTGTAATTCAGATTGAAGTCTATCAAATGCATCCTGGATTTCTTCTTTGGTCCGGCAAGATTGGAAAATTTCTGCAATTCTCTTTTCAAAATCAACACCTGTCTCCACATTTCCAAGTACTTCATCGCTCGCTCCAAAAACACCGCTGAATAACTGGAATTTTTCGCTTAACAATTCATAGACGCGAACGTCGGCCAAATTCTTTTTGTTAAGGAAATTAACCACAACAACATCAAAATTTTGACCATAACGATGGCACCTTCCAATTCTTTGTTCTATCCTTTGTGGATTCCAAGGAAGGTCATAGTTGACTACGATAGAACAAAATTGAAGATTGATTCCTTCTGCTGCGGCCTCTGTGGCTATTAAAATCTGTCTTCTCTCTCTAAATTCTTCTACGAGGGCCGCCCGCATATCTGCCGTCTTGGAACCTGATATCTTGTCAGAATCTTTGTATTTTTCCATCCAAGACTGAAAGATAAGTTTTGAGGTTTCATCGTTATTAGATCCGTTGAACAATAGAATCTGATTCGCATAACCGTTGATTGATAAAAAGTCGTATAGGTAATTCTGAGTTCGTCTTGATTCTGTAAAAATGACAGCTTTTTTGGCTCCACCTAATCGTTCCATTTCGGAGAAAGCTTGTCCAAGTCCTGCAAGTAATACTTCTGCTTTACTATTTGTTTGGATACTATTGGCGAGTGTAAGATATTCTTTTAATTCTTTGATTTCAGCTTTTAGATCTTCAATTGTTTCAACCGAATGAATTGGTTGAGAGGCGGTTTTCTGGCTTTGGTATTCCGACCATTCTTCTTGTAGTTCTTCGTAATCCTCAAAATCCTCAGCAATCAAATCTTGGATTTCTAAATCAATAGAGTTATCGGTTGTAAGTAACTTTTTTTCTAATCTATCGACTAAAGCCTGTAATGTTCCAGCAATTGCATAAGTGGAAGAAGCAAGAAGTTTGCGTAAGATTAAGGTCATGAGTTTTCTTTGGCTTTTGGGGAGTGCAGCTAAATTTTCTCGTTGTAGGTAAGCACTAATCCATTCATGCAAACGATTTTCATCATCACTTGGAACAAACTCTTTCGTAATAGGAATTCTTTTGGTATATTTAATGTATTCTAATACTTGTTTTCGAAGGGTTCTTTTGCAAATACCTTCTATTCTATTTTTAAGTAATTGAAGTTGCTCTTCTGATTGGATTCGTAAAAACTGCTGGGAGAAACTTTCAAAGTCACCAAATGTTTGTTCATCGATAATGCTTACCAATCCGTATAATTCGCTGAGTGAATTTTGTAGGGGAGTTGCTGTAAGAAGAAGTTTAAATCTACCACGTAAACTTTCTTTAATTGTGTTTGCTATGATGTTAGTTTCTTTATAAACATTTCTGAGCCTATGTGCCTCGTCAATAACCACAAGATCCCACGGAATTTGTGCGACTTCAAATGCCCTTGCTTTTACGAATTGATAGGATGCAATAACTACAGACTCTGAGTCAAAGGGATTGGAGATTCCGCTCCTCTGGATTAAATTAAAATTTTTTCCTTCAAGAATTTCGGATTTTAGATGAAACTTTTCTCTTAACTCACCATTCCATTGTTTGCGCAAATTTGCGGGCGCAATGATCAAAATTCTCTTTTTCCCTTCCGACAAAAATTGAGTGAGCACTAGACCAGCCTCGATGGTTTTTCCCAGACCCACTTCATCTGCTAGAATCACTCCTCTAGATAAAGGTGATTCTAACGCAAATAATGATGCATCTAATTGATGAGGATTTAAATCTACTTGGGCTCCGAGCATAGCCTGCCCGAGTCTGTTTGGATCACCAGAGGCACGTTTTCTGGTCAGTTCTAAGCCAATTATCTTTCTTTGGTGCGGTGTTAGGTGCATAAACAAAAGCGACTAGTCCATTATATATTTTTACGCGAAATCTTTAATAAAACAGTTTATACTCTTAATACCGAATAATCATGACTTTAGAAATTCAACTTTCTTTCATAGGAAGACGTCAAGATATTTTTATGATCCTACAATGTTCTATTATTCATTTCAACCATTTGAAGCTATTGCCTTCAGATTTCTTTCTGTTAGTCGATGTTTCGTCTGCGTTCTTAATGGTTGTGGATCGACGGAATGGAAAGAATCTGAATTTAATAACAACCAATCCATTCCCGCGCCAGCGATAGAAGCGGAAATCCGAAGGATTGCAGCGAATAGCGCGGTCGTTATTGGATTAGTTTTTGATCTATTGTAAGATTCGAGGCGCCCCACCTAAATGGACCCAACTTTAGAATTGTTATGGAAATGAAGTAGATTCGTGGTGTAGTTAAAGTTGTAATATCCACATGAAATTTGTTATGCGAACAAAGGCTTTTGAAATCATAAAAAATCTTTCAAACAAGGAAGGAAAAAACTGTAATCCTTCCTACCAATTTGTAACATCCGAATTGTGTTGTCTTCTAATTC
The DNA here is from genome assembly GCF_040833985.1 of Leptospira sp. WS4.C2. Classification (NCBI taxonomy): domain Bacteria; kingdom Pseudomonadati; phylum Spirochaetota; class Leptospiria; order Leptospirales; family Leptospiraceae; genus Leptospira; species Leptospira mgodei. The sequence goes on along the minus strand of NZ_CP162139.1, from coordinate 3,397,969 downwards.
AAATTGGATTTGGCCAAAAAACCAACCTAGTTTGGTTGTGACTTTTTTAATATTCGAAAATTCTAATGGAATGTGTTGGAAACTAGTCCGCATCAATGGATTTTGAACAAAATGAAATCTTTTGTTGGTTAATACGACAAGCCATTTGCCGGCGCTGTATTTTTCTTTGGATCCTTCGAGGAGACCAATACAATAACCTTTGATGATTTCGTCATCTTCGATTAGGTCGTGAAGGATTTTGAATTCTGGTACATAAAGGAATAAAATATCTACGTTTATGTTCGGATGATTGGAAAGTAAACTTTTGATTTGCGAAACGATAGTTTCTTGGGATAACATGTTTTGTTCCTTGTTTGGTAAATTTCTCCCTTCAAATGATGGAACGATCTCATTTAAAGGGAGAGGGTGTAAAATTTATACTGCGTTGACGACTAAATCTCCACCGGCTTTCACTTCACCAGCTTCGTTTTTAGCTTCTACAAGAACAGTTACTGTTTTTTTCCCATCTTTTTCAAATTTCTTTTTGATGGTACCAACGATGGTTAGTTTTTCGCCAAGTTTAGTCATGGCTTTAAAAGTCACACCAAAGTAAGCGATGTCTTTTTGTTCAGCCCAAGAAGTACAAAGTCTTCCTACTTGTGCCATAACATACATTCCGTGAGAGATAGTTCCATCAAGTCCTGCTTTTCTTGCGAAATCTGGATCGTTGTGGATGGGGTTAAAATCTCCAGATGCTCCCGCATAACGAACTAAATTTGCATGTTCGATGACTGGGATGTCTAGTGGAGGAAGTGTCTGACCAACTTCTACTTTATCAAATTCGATTTTTGCCATTGTTAGCCTCCTTAATTAATCCTTACGAATGAAAATTGCCATCTCAGCAGAGAGGATTGGATCATTCTTTTCATCATAGATGGTGGTTCTGAAAGTTACGATTTCTGCTCTTCCCGATTTTACATCGGCAATTTCGGACTGCGCGTACACTTTGCCCGGATACAGTATTTTGTGATACGTATACTCTTCTTTTAAGTGAAGGATTTTGGAAAGGTCGATACCGAGTTCGGCCATATCATTCCAAATTTTTGGGTATCCCCAAAACATAATGACCGTAGGGAAAGTAGGGGGAGCGGGAACATCAGAGTATCCCGCTTTCTTTGCTTCTTCTACATCAAAATAGATTGGGTTTTTTTCGTTGATGGCGAGGCAGAATTCTTTGATCTTTCCTCGTTCCACTGTGAAATCAAAACGATCTAGTTTTTTTCCAACTATATCCTTTGTTATTGCCATTGGCATTGTCTCCTTAGTGTTTATCGATCCAAGAAACTAACTCTTTAAAGACGATTGCTCTGTCTTTTGGAAGTTCGTTCATGGTTTCGTGGTATAATCCGTCAAAAATTTTCATTGTTTTGTCTTTGGAATTTACCTTCTCGAAGGCTTCCAAAGTTCCTTGGACAAGAGCGATTTGGTCTTCCTTTCCATGGAACATATAAATTGGTACATTGATTTTTGTTGCCGATTCTAATGCGAGAGTATAACAATTCAGTAAATAATCCCCTAAGTAGGCTCCAACGTTTCCATGTACTAACGGGTCTTTTACGTATGCTTCCACAACAGATTTGTCATGCGAAATCATATTCACATCGAGACCAGTTGGAACCGTGAGTGTAGGAACAAATTTTGCTAATAAACCACCGGCACCTTTTTTGATATCCATCACAAGGTCAGTTTTGACTTTGATGGGGAGGGCACTACAAATGTATGCATCTAAATCGTTTTGGTAGTTGTCAGTGGCAGTATAAAGAAAGGTGATGGCTGCACCCATAGAGTGACCAAGTAAAGTCACCTTACTTACACCTTCATTTCGTTTGGCGATATCAATGAGTTCTTTGAGATCAGCAAAAAAATCGGAGAAGTGAGTGATGACACCACGACGTCCATCGGATTTACCGTGACCGCGGCAGTCGATGAGGTAAATGGCGTAATTGCGTTCTGCCATGGCTTCCAACAAAAAATTGTAACGACCACCGTGTTCTCCAATTCCGTGGTGAACAACGAGCACACGTTTTACACCAGACTTGGGTCGGTAGATTTGATAATAAATCTTTCCGCCGTCTTTGTTTTGAAAGGTAGACTCCTCACGGGAGTAGGCTTGTTCCCAGATACTCATAGATGTCAAACATGGACGATGGAAACCTAAAAAGAAAGAACTTTTCCTGTTCGTCGGAAACCTGTTTTCCAAACTGGTTCCATATGCGAGCGACTGTTCCTTTCGCCCTATCGATCTGTTTTTGTCTCTTAAGCTGTTTGAACAAATCGGAAAGACGTTTTCCTGTGGACTTGGTTTTGGAGTTAAGAAATGCCAAATCCAAAATTTCCATTTCCAAAGATTTACTCCCTTACCATTGGAAAAAAAATCCAGGCCGCCAAAGCGGACTTCCTCTTTCACGAAAATGGGAGAATACGCAGATCACTTTTAATACGGATAAAGAAATCTTTTTAAACCATTCTCTGGATTCCCTTTTTTTTCCGCCAGGCCAGGAATATGAATTCAAAATTCCACCGGGGCAGTATGAATTTTCATCACTTGTGGGGTTGTTAGGTGGGACAGAATTCCAATCCCAAATTTCAGGAATTTTAAAAATTGATTCGGGTGGTACAAAACTTGCGGAATGGAATCTTGCCGGAGTGGTGAAGGAAAAGTGGTCTGCCAAAAAAGAAATTTTGGAAATCGGAGAATCGGGTTCTCTTCGGTTGGTTTGGGAGAGTAAAGATAGTTATCTTTTTGTCGGTGAACCTTTGTTATATCCCAAGGACCTTTTTTCATCGTTTGCACGTTCTGGGCAACCAAAGTCGGTGATTCTCATTGTGATTGATTCTGCTAGGAAAGATTTTTTTGGTTCTTATGGATATCCGTATTCTGTCACACCTATGATGGACCAAATGGCAAAAGAATCTGTGTTTTTTGAAAATCCATTTGCCAATGGAAATTGGACAAAACCATCCATGATGTCTTTTTTTCATTCCGAATATTCGTCTAACTTAGGTTTGGGGAATTCTTGGTTTTCGACAAAACCTTATCAGAGAAAAGTTTATTATGGAAAAAAAAGAAATAACTTAGCTAAAACGTTTCGGGAAGCAGGGTATTTTTCCAAAACGATCATGAATAATGTATTCTTTTTGGATTATACAACAGTGGGTTTGGATTTAGGATTTCATAATTCTTTTCAAGTGGGAATGGACATTGTGGATACAGAAGTTCTGACAAACCACGCGATTGAATTTGTAAACGAATACAAAGACAAACCTTATTTTTTACATTTTAATTTGAATACGCCTCACGCTTCTTATTCCCCACCGCCGGAGGATATGGTAGCCGTTCGTTCCGTGGTTCCAACTGAAGTTTTTTACCGATATGAATCTCCTGTGCAGCGTTACTTAGGCGAGATGCATTATACCGACCGCGAGATTGGACGGCTTGTGGAAGCATTAAAAAAACAAGGAACCTATGACGAAACGATGATCATTGTGACCGGTGACCACGGAGAACTTTTTAGTTCCCACCATGATTATAGTTATCATTTCATTATGCAAACTCGGTTCGGGCATGGGGAAACCCATTACGATGAAGAAATCAATGTTCCTTACTTTATTAAACTACCTAAGTCCATCCAAGTGAATTTAGAATCCGATCTAGCCAAAAAAGCAAATGGCACACAAATTCGCATTCCGGGCCAGTCTTCTTTGTTATCACTGGCACCTACGATCCTTGGCTTTTTAGATTTAATACCAAAAGAATCCACTTATCGAGGTGCCGATTACTCTACTTGCATTCGCCGAACGAATATTTGCCCCAAGGAAAGTTTTATTTATACAGAAGGTAGGATGTCGGAATCGGTTCGGACAGAAAATTACAAATACATTCGAAGATACCCTGGTTTTACGACAGTTAGGCGAACAGCGGCAGGAGAACCTCATACCATGGCCGAAGAATTGTATGACCTAAAAAAAGATCCGGAAGAAAAAAATAATTTAAGCCCTTTGCCGGAAGGGGAAAATTTATTGCAAATAGCCAGAGCTGACTTTCGTCTCGAAAATTTTTTGAAGCGAAATCATTTACGAATTTTGATTCCCCCTTGTTCGGAAGCCCTTTGCCGAGACTTCCTTTCCTTAAATGTCCAAGGATCCATTTATGATTGGGAGGTTTCTGACTCCGTCCAACTCAGTTCTGGTTCGGCCAAAACTGTCTCTTTACAAAAAGAATCTAAGGCAACAAATGCCACTCTTGGGGAAGAGGTGATACTGAAAACAGTCAATCCAGAACTGGGTGCCTACTTTAGTTTTTCACGAAATGGAAAAACGATTCCTGTTCGTTTTGGTAGGTATGGGTTGGAATTCCAAAGGTCCATCACCAACTTAGAAGACTTAATTGTATCAGAAAGACAACCCGAAGGATTTCCTTCCTCTCCCCTTCCTTGGGTGTATAACGATGGTGCCTTTAGTGGAACCAGGGAATCGGAAGTCCAACGTGAGATGGGCAAAGAAGTGAAAAAAATATTAGAAACCTGGGGATACATCCACGAATAATTGCTCGTATTGGCAATAGGGTTCGTCTTATTCTAACTAGACAATTGTATGAAAGACTCTTTTATTCCTCCACGTTTTGAATTTCCCATTGCCTTGGGATTGGATTTAGGTTTTCCCATTCTTTCCAAACTCCTCTTTAATATCGATGGAGTTGTGATATCAAAGGAAGATGAACTTCGCCTAAAAGAAATCAAAAACAAAAGAGTCATCTATCTTTCCAATCAACCGAGTGATTTGGAACCAATCATCGCTTACTACGTAGCTAGTAAAATTGGTACTCGTTTTCATTTTATGGCCTCCCGAAGTATTTTTAATTGGGGATTTGGTCTGGTGGGTGAAATAATCAAACGAGTCGGTGCATTTTCAGTGATCACGGGAAGGTTAAATCGAAATGCGATTAAAACCGCAAAGCAGATATTAGCTGAAAGTGATGGTAAATTGGTGATGTATCCGGAAGGAATGGTCTCCGGCGAAAATGACAATTTAGTATCGTTTATGCCTGGAGTGGCACAGGTTTCGTTTTGGGGAATGGATGCTGCTTTAGAAAAAGATCCAAAGGCGGAACTATGGATCCAACCTAGTTTTGTGAAATATAAAATTTCAGGGTCTCGTGATTCGATCCTCGCCGACATTGAAACTTCTTTATCTCGGATTGAACGAAAGTTAAAACTCTATCCTGGTGGACGAACACTTTTACGAAGGTTTTTAACTGTTGGTCGAGTGATGTTGGAAGAAACTGAATTTGAATTAGGAATACCCAGGTCCGAAATCAATGGGAAAGATTTTGATTACCGTTTGGGGAGAGCAAGGCATACTGCATTGAACTTAGCCGCATCCATTCTCAATGTGAAATTTCATGAATCAGACAATGCAATCCAAAAGCTAAGACACCTTTTTATGGCCTTGGACAGTTTGGAGGCCGGTGCTCCCCTTTCTACGACACCAAAGAACCTCACGGATCAAAATATTCGTAGAGCGAAACAGCTAGTGGATACTGCTTATGCATTTATCATTACCAAACCAAAGAATCTAATCCAATGGCCATCTGCGGAACGTTTGATGGAATGGATTTGTAGTTTTGAAAAACATATTTTTGGAAAGACAGAAATGAGACCAAGGAAAGCCCATGTAGTAGTGGGAAATGCTTTTTCTGTAGCTCCGTATTATAAAATGTATCAGTCGAACAAAAAAGAGGCCATTCAAAGTTTGCTGATTGAAATGCGCCAAGAAATGGAAACCCTTTTGGAACTTGGAAAAAAGGAAAGTGAACCGATTGTTCCTCCCTACTCCGTAGGACTCGATTTACAAATCGGTTAGTTATTAATCCAAAACTAATGTAATTTCCACCCGGCGATTTTTATGCCTGTTTTCTTCATTATCGTTCGGGACAATAGGAACATCGTCGGCATATCCTTTAAAAGATACATGTTTTTCATCCATTTTGTAATTATCAACTAATGAGTGTAATACTGCTTTGGCTCTATCTTCTGAT